>CAZZYY010000030.1:0-21963 GCA_964658475.1 uncultured Candidatus Methylacidiphilales bacterium
GGCAAGCCGCGCGGCTTCCACATGCACGTGAACGCCGAGCTGATCATCTACGGCGGCACGGAGCCGACGGCCAGGGTGCGGATCGACGGCAAGAAGATCGAGCTCAGCCCCGACGGCACCTTTGCCTACCATTTCGTTTTTCCCGACGGCCAGTTCCACATTCCAGTCGAAGCGACCTCGGAAGACGGCGTGGAAACCCGCGGCGCCCTGCTCTCCTTCCTGCGCATGACCGATACCATTGGCGACGTCCGCAAAACCGGCCAACCGGTAAAGGACGAGCCGATCGGCCGGGCGAAATAGCGTTCGGCGGCAGCCGGGATCGGTCCGATGCGGGCATACCAGGTAGCCGGTGCTCTCCGAGTGCCAGTTGGTTGCGGACGCGCGTTCTACTCGGACCCTGGTATGCCCGGCCCCTGGCCCAAGCTGCCCTCCCAGTATCCGCGCTCGGTCAGGTAGCCGGTGCTCTCCGAGCACCGGTTGGTTGCGGACGCGCGTTCTACTCGGACCGGCGCTCGGAGAGCGCCGGCTACCTGACTGAGGGCGGACCCACCATCGCAGGTAGCTCCCCGCTCCCAAGGCCGGAGCCGCCGCCGCGGCAAAGCCCTCCAGAAAAGGAAACCCTTTCCGCCAACGCGCGCCATCCTGCTCGCCGGCGATCCACGATCTTCGTTACCGAGCAACCCGCCGCTCTTCAAGGAAGTGGCAGCCCAAGGCTGGCGCAACGTTAGCCGGAAGAGAGGACGCCTCCGGATTGCGTCCGTCGCCGGGAGGTCGACGGCTACCCTTCCACCCCGGCATTGCCAAAATCGCGGGCACGACGGATGCTTGACGCGTGCGCCTTTCGAGGCACCGCATGGCTTCCATTCCCGATCCCAACAGCCTGCCGGACGCGGTCCCGGAAGCACCGCCGCCGAAGACGACCCTCATCCACCGCCTCTTTTACGGCAAGGAGCGGAACATCGAGGATCCCTCGCTCTTCCATTCCATCAGCCTGATCCCCTTCCTGGCCTGGGTTGGCATCGGGGTGGACGGGCTTAGCTCCAGCGCCTACGGCCCGGACGAATCCTACCGGGCGCTCTTCAACATCCCGCAGTGGGGCAGTCATCCCGAGGTTGCGCTCCTGCTCGCGCTGGCTATCACCCTCACCGTCGGTATCATCTCGTGGTCCTACACGGGGCTGATCGAGCACTTTCCCTACAGCGGCGGCGGCTACGGCGTGGCGACCAAGCTGCTCGGACCCTACTTCGGTCTGATCTCGGGCTGCGCCCTGCTGGTCGATTACGTCCTGACCATCACCACGTCGATCGCCTCGGCCATCGACCAGATCTTCAACGTCTTTCCGCCGTCGATGCAGGGCTGGAAGCTGCCCATCGAGGTGATCCTCGTCGGCATGCTCATCGTCCTCAACCTGCGCGGCATCAAGGAATCGATCAACGTCATTGTCCCGGTCTTCCTCCTTTTTGTCTTCACCCACCTGGCGCTGATGGCCGGCATCATCCTGCTGCATCCCGGCGCGGCGGGCGTGGCCGCGCACGTGGCCGAGCTGCACCGGGCGGCGCAAGCGGACGCGGGTCATCTCGGCCTTTGGGTCATCCTGCTGATCTTTCTCCAGGCCTACAGCCGCGGCGCGGGCACCTACACCGGGATCGAGGCCGTTTCCAACGGCGTCTCCGCCATGCGCGAGCCGCAGGTGCGCAACGCCAAGCGCACCATGCTGTACATGGCCATCTCCCTCGCCGTCACCGCCGGCGGCCTGATCCTCTGTTATTACCTGGCCGACCTCCAGCCCTCCGAAACCAAGACGATGAACGGCCTGCTGGTGGAGAAGCTGCACTGGGGCGACTGGTTCACGTGGATCACGCTGGGCAGCGAGGCCGGCCTGCTCGTCTTCGCCGCGCAGACCGGCTACATCGGCGGTCCGCGTGTCATGGCCAACATGGCGCTGGATGGCTGGATTCCGCGCCGCTTCAGCTCGCTTTCCGACCGGCTGACCAGCCACTACGGCGTGCTCATGGTCGGCGCGGCGGCCATCGCCAGCCTCTTATATACCGAGGGCAAGGTCGACGTGCTGGTCACGATGTACTCGATCAACGTGTTCGTCACCTTCTCGCTCTCGCAGCTCGGCATGCTGCGCTTCTCCTGGCGGCGGCGGGCCGAATCCGGCAGCCGCTCGCTCACCCCGCTGTTCGTGCACGCGCTTTCGTTCGTCGTCTGTTTCAGCGTGCTGGTCACGGTGGTCATTCTCAAGTTCGAACAGGGCGCCTGGGTGACGCTGTTTGTCACCGGCGTGCTCATCATCCTGTGCCTGCTCATTCACGGCCATTACCAGCGCATCCGCACCAAGCTGGCCGAGCTCAACGCCCAGCTCGGCGACATGCAGCAGCTCGCCTCCGGCGGCGAGCAAGTGGAGCACGAGCACATCGTGCTCGATCCCAAGAAGCAGACCGCCGTCCTGCTCGTTAATGCCTACAGCGGGCTCGGCATCCACACGCTGCTTATCCTGCTCAAGACTTTCCCCGGCCAGTTCAAGCAGGTTTACTTCGCCTCCGTCGGCGTGCTCGATTCCGGCAACTTCAAGGGCGTCGATGAGGTCGCCCGGCTGCGCATCGACCGCCAGCAGACCCTCGACAAGTTCATCCTGCTCGCCCGCACGCTCGGCCTCGACGCGGACGGCGAATACACCCTCGGCACCGATCCGGTGGCCGAGTCGGCCCACCTCTGCGTGCGCATCCGCCAGCGTTTCCCCCGCTCCGTCTTCTTCGCCGGCAAACTGCTCTTCGAGGCGGAGAAATGGTACTACCCGCTCCTCCACAACGAGACCGCCTACGCCATCACCCGCCGCCTGCAGCTCCTCGGCATCCCCATGGTCGTCATGCCCATCCGCATTTTGAAGTTTGGGGGGTGAGGTTTCGTGATAGCGTTGGGCGTGGCGCCCGCCTGGTTCGTCGTTCGCAGAATCGCCCTCACCTGCGCGTTCCTCGGCATCTTCCCGCTGGCGGCTCGTGCCGTGCCCGCGATCGAGTCGTGGACCTCGCCGGAAGAGGGCGGCGTTCTCATTCAAGGCCCGTGGCAATTGCGCGATGTCCCCTCGCTGAATTTCCCCGACCTGAACACCGCGGGGAAGAGCGTTTCCCAGCCTGGCTATGCGTCCGCGAATTGGCTGCCGGCCACGGTGCCGGGAACCATCCTCGCCTGCATGGTGGCGAACCACACCCTGCCCGATCCGAACTACGGCCGGAACATGCAGGAGATCCAGAAGAAGTTCGCCAACCTCGATTACCTTTACCGAACGCCCTTCGAGGTGCTTCCCGCCTTTGCCGGCCGGCGAATCTGGCTGAACCTGGAAGGCATTTCCCGCGATGCGCTCATCTTCGTGAACGGGCAAAACGTGGGCGCGATGAACGGCGTTTGGACACGTGGCAAATTCGAAATCACCGGCGTGATTCATCCCTCCGGCGCCAACGCGCTCGCCGTGCTCGTTCGCGCGGGCACGGGATCCTCCGACCATCCGGACACCGACAAGGGCCAGGGATTCAGCGGGCATAATATCCAGGGCAACGAATGCCACCCGGCCATTCCCGGCGACGGCAATGGCATCTACGCCGAGGTTTACCTGACCAGCACGGAGGATGTGCTCGTGCGCGACCCCTACGTCACGACGGAGTTGCCGAAGCCGGATAACTCGGTGGCGGACCTGACGGTCAAGACCGACCTGATTAATGTCTCGGACAAGGCGGAGAGCGGAACCCTTCAAGGCACAATCGGGAAGCTGGCCTTTGAGCAGCCCGTCACCCTCGCGGCTCACGAGCACAAAACGGTCTCGTTCGATCCCGCGTCTTTTCCGGCGTTGCACATCGCGTCTCCACAACTCTGGTGGCCGAACGGATACGGCGACCCGACTCTCCAGACGTTGCACCTGCAGTTCGTGCTGCCGGATCGTTCCATTTCCGACAGCAAGAGTGTGACGTTCGGCATGCGCAAGATCACGTACGACACCACCTCGCCGGGTGGACTGAAAATCCTGGTCAACGGTGTGCCGATTCTCTGCCGTGGTGGCAGCTGGATGAGCCCGGATCTGTTCATGCGCTACAACGCGGTCCAGGCCGACATCGATGGTCGATTTCATCGCGAGATGGGCTTCACCATGGCGCGATTCTGGAAGGGGCAGGTTCCTTTCCGGCAGGCCTTCGATGCCTGCGATCGCTACGGCATCCTGGTCTGGTGGGATTGGATGGGGCTGGGCCAGGAATCGTGGACCAAACACAACCTGTGGGGCTACGGCGGCATCAGTAATCCTGAGTCGACGGAGGGTATCCGCGACATGCTTAAGCGGCTGCGGAGTCATGCCTGCGTGGCGCTCTACGTGGGGAACAATGAGCTAAAAAGCCCCCCGGAAGGCATTCAACTTTTTCGCACGCAGCAAGCCGAATTGGATCCCGATAAGCTTTTCGTCGACAGCTCCACCACTGCCCCACTTCATCGGGGAGACGGACCGTGGGGCATTCTTGATCCGGTGACCTATTGGAACAAGGCGAAGAGTTTCGGGTTCTACTCGGAAATCGGCCTGCCTCACGTTTTGAGCATCGAGAGCATGCGAGCCATGATGTCCGACACGGATCTCTGGCCGCTCAACAGCACGAAGATGTGGTCGTACCATCAGATAGATTCTAAAAGTACCTCAGGAGATAAGTACCTCAAAAAAATAGGCAATTCCTACGGAGTTGCGAACAGCGTTGATTCGTTCTGCCAAAAGGCGGCCGCTCTCAACTACGACTACAACCGGGCCATCATGGAGGCTGCCGGGAACTCCATGTGGAACGGGTGCCAGGGCGTCCTTTTCTGGATGAGCAAATCGGCCTGGGCCAATCTCAATTGGAGCACCTACGACTACTACAACGCCGTCGATGGTGCCTATTTTGGGGCCAAGAAAGCGTGCGAGCCGGTTCACATCCAATGGGATCCGCGCGACTGGAGCGTCAGTATTATCAACGCGACGCAAACCGTGCGCACCGGCCTCGCGGCAACGGCGGAGGTCTATAATCTGGATGGCACGCGGGTGGAAACGAGAACCGTGGCGGTCGACGCTGCGGCGAATCAAAAGACGTCCGTGCTGACCTTGGATAAACCGGCGGGCCTGTCCGACGTCCACTTCATCCGGCTTCGCCTCAAGGACGGCCCGCAGGTTGTCTCCGAGAATTTCTACTGGGACGGAAACAGCTACCAGAAGTACGAAGCGTTGAACACGCTGCCGCAAATCGCTCTCGATCTTTCCGCCTCCGCGGGCACGGATGGAAATGAAACGGTCATCTCGGCCACCCTGCACAACCGAACACACACCATCGCTTTCATGCCGAGGCTGGAACTGCTGCGCACCGGCTCAGGCGAGCGTGTACTGCCTACTTTTTACACGGACAACTATCTTTCGCTGCTTCCGGGTGAATCTCACGCGATCACCGCGCGCTGCAAAACGGCCGACCTTGCGGGGATGCAGCCGCGACTTCAGCTCGACGGTTATAATGTCTCCGAGACGACGAAGGATTTGACGCCAGGAAGTCCGTAGATGGCATTGTAGCGGCGGTCTGTGGCAACCGGCGTTCAAGCATCCAACTTCCTTTGTCGCAGACCCCGCCAGGCCGTCATCGACCTCCGGGGACGGACGGTGAGAGAACGCGTGTCCTCTAGAGTCCGTCGCCCGGAAGTCGACGGCTACCCGCGCGTCAGGAGACGCGAGGAACTACCCCTCGTGCCGCAGCGCCATCTTGATCTCGGGCGGGTCCGGCGCTTCGACCCAGGTTTCGGGTTTGTCGGTGTCGAAGCCCATTTCGCGGTAGGTGCGCAGCTTGTTGCGCAAGGTGCGCAGGCTGATGGAGAGCTTCTCGGCCGCGCGGGTCTTGTTGTGGTTGGTCTGCAGGAGCATGTAGCCGATGAGGCGCCGCTCCATCTCGTCCACCGTGGGCAAGGCGTCGGACACGCTGAGGTTGCTGAAGATGCCGGGCTTTTCCGCCAGGGCAAAGTCGGGCACCTCGACCAGGCCCTCGTGCGTGGACATGATGACCGCGCGCTCGAGCGTGTTCTGCAGCTCGCGCACGTTGCCCGGCCAGCGGTAACTCTTGAGCCGCTCCATGGATTCGGGGCTCACGCCGGTGAGATTCTTGCCGTGCTTGCGGGCGAAGTGGGCAAGGTAAAATTCGATCAGGTCCGTCAGGTCCTCGCCGCGCAGGCGCAGCGGCGGCAGGTTGATGGGCACGACGTTGAGCCGGTAGTAGAGATCCTCGCGGAAATTCCCGCGGCGCACTTCCTCCTGCAGGTCGCGGTTGGTGCTGGCGATCAGCCGCACGTCGACTCGGATCGTCTTGTTCCCACCCACGCGCTCGAACTCCCGTTCCTGCAGCACGCGCAGCAGCTTGACCTGGAGGCTCATGGGGATTTCCGCAATTTCATCGAGCAGCAGCGTGCCGCCGTTGGCCGTTTCGAACCGGCCCTCGCGCCGCGCCACCGCGCCGGTAAACGCGCCCTTCTCGTGGCCGAAAAACTCGCTTTCCAGCAGCGTCTCCGGCACGGCCGCGCAATTCACCTTCACAAAAGGCTGATTCGCGCGCGGGCTGTTTTGCATGATGGCGTGGGCGACGACCTCCTTGCCCGTGCCGCTTTCGCCTTGAATGAGGACGGTCGCATGCGTCGCCGCGACTTTCTTGACCATCTCGAGGATGTCCTGCATCAGGGCGCTGCGGCCCCAGACGACATTGTTGGCCGTGATCTCCGGCGACTGCGCCTGGCGGAGGTAAAGGTTTTCGCTCTGCAGTTGGCGCAGCGACTCGAGTCGGCCCAGAAGCAGATCCAGCTGCGCGGGCAGGACGGGTTTGATCAGGTAATCGAAAAGCCCGATGCGGATGGCCTCGACGGCCGTGTCCATGGTGGCATAGCCCGTCATGAGGATGCCGTACGTGCGCGGCGAGATCTGGCGGACCTGGCGCAAAAGGTCGAGGCCGTTGCCGTCCTCGAGCCGCAGATCGGACATCACGATATCGAACGTGTCGTTCTTCAACGCTTCGTGGGCCTGCAATGTGGATCGTGTGCCAAGAACGGTATAGCCCTGGCTGGTCAGGTAATCGACCAGCATGCGACGCAACTCTTCGTCGTCGTCAACGACGAGGATTTTATCGAGTCGGGTAAATGATGCCATAAGCGTCGGGTAAGAAATGCGCGGTCGTATTTGCTTAATCGGCAGTTTGTACCTAACTTCTTACGTTAATCTATGGAAATCGCAAGTGCAAAAGATGCGCCTTGCAGCGCCATTTGCTAGCTTGCGACGGGCATGTCCACCGTCTTCGCGTCACATCATCCGGCGTGTTACCCCTCTGAAAAGCCGGGAGCTCTACGATATTTTCGCAACGCTCTCAAGAAGGCCCAACCAAGCCTTGTTTCAAGCAGCCCGCTCGCCGGCGTGATTGCGCCTCACATCGATTTTCGCGTCAGCATGCCCGCGCATGCGGCCGCCTTTCGGCCGCTCCTCGATGAGCCACTTGTCGATCGGTATCTGATCCTGGGCGTGGGCCATCGGTCGCCGTTGGAATGGAATCTGGATGAGCGCGATTACGAGACGCCGCTCGGTCGCGCGATTTGCGAACAGAAGCTGGTCCGGCAGCTTGCGCCCGCGACGGCCTTTAGCCTCGCGGCGCACGAGGGTGAACATTCGATAGAGTTTCCCTTGCTCTTTCTCCAGGCGATTCATCTTTTGCATCGCGAGCCGCGTGAGGTCCGCTTCATTCCGGTGCTCTGCGGCGGCCTGCATGCGTACATCGAAGGCGATCGCGAGTGGGATGACTTGCAGGATTTCCACGCGCTGGCCGGCTCGCTCTCGCAGCTTTTCAGGACCTATCCGCCGGGCCAGAAGCTGCGCGTCATTGTCAGCATCGATGGCTGCCACCTGGGTCCGCGCTTTCAGCATCCCTTCCCAATGACTGAGCCGCTGCTCAAGGCGACCGAGGTGTGGGAGAACGAGCTCTGGCGCGTGGCCGAGGCGGGCGACGCCCGGCAGTTCTTGGAATGGATGCGACGCGAAGGCAACGATCGCTACTTCGACGGCGTCGGGGCGCTGGCGCTGCTCATGGCCGCGGGCGCCTTCCGCTTCGAACGCACCTATTATGAGCAATGGTTCACCCCGCGCGACGCGAGCGTCGTCACTTTCTCCAGCGGGCTGGTGCATTCGCGCTGAAGCATGCGGGAACAGATCCCGCTGGAATGTTTCCACTACATCTATCGCGGCAAGGCGGGCGGTCGTGGTAACCGTGACCTCCGGGGCGACGGACGAGGAGCGGATGCGTTGCCTAGGGCGTCCTTCGCCCAGAGGTAACGGCTACCGCGGCGAGCCGAATCGTGGGTACCAGCGGGACGGCTTTAGCTTTTCCAGAGCTGCTCGAGACGCCGCCGTCTCGCCACTGGTCCGGGCAGGACGCGCACCCGCGACTGACGGGCGCCGGGAACAGCGGGCGGCTACCGGACTTTGCCGGAATGGATCAGACTCCGAGCGTCAGCTGCGTCGCGCCCGGTCGCTGGAAGTGCTCGGTGCGCAGCTCGCGCATCCTGCCGTATCCGAGTCGCTCGCGGAAAACGTGGAACATCTGAGCGACCTGATCGGCGTAGGGCCCCTCGCCCCGCATGCGGGAACTGAAATCGCTGACGTTAAGCTTGCCGTTACGCACCGTCCGCACCGTGCCGAGGATGCGCTCGATCCGATCCGGGAAATGTTCCTTCAGCCATTCGGCGAAAACGTCCTTCACGCCGTAGGGCAGCCGCAGCATGGTGTAGCCCGCGCTGGTCGCGCCGGCCGCACGGGCGCCTTCCAGCACCGCGGGAATCTCGCGGTCGTTCAGGCCCGGGATGATCGGCGCGACCATCACGCCGACCGGCACGCCGGCTTTGGCGAGCATTTCGATCGCGCGCAGGCGATGGCTGGGCCGGCTGGCGCGCGGTTCCATGCGCGCGGCCAGATCGGCGTTGAGCGTGGTGATGGAAATAAAAACCTGAACGGCGTCGAAGGCCGCGAGTTCCTTGAGCACGTCGAGGTCCCGCGTGACCAAAAAATTCTTTGTGATGACGGAAACCGGATTGCGGAATTCCGCCAGCACCTCCAGGCATTGGCGCGTGATCCGGAAGGCGCGCTCGGCGGGCTGGTAGCAATCGGTCACGCCGCTCATGGCCAGGGGCTGCGGCTGCCACTTGGGCGACGACAACTCGCGGCGCAGCAGTTCCGGCGCGCGCTTTTTCACCATGATCTTCGTCTCGAACTCGAGGCCGGCGGAAAAGCCGAGATACTCATGGGTTGGCCGCGCGTAGCAATAGGCGCAGCCGTGCTCGCACCCGCGATACGGATTGATCCCGGCGGCGAACCCGATGTCCGGGCTGTCGTTTTTCGTGATGATCGACTCGCTGGCGTCCTCCAGGAACATCGTTTTCGGATTCGGCAGCGCCTCGCCGTCCGGGTCGGCTTGGACGACATCGGGATCGAGGTCGAGCGAGAGGACCTGAAACCGGTTGGGCAGGTCGCGCGCCGCTCCCCTGCCCGGGCGGATTCTCGGGAGCAACTCCATTCGATCATGATACAGGCATATAACATGCACGCAAATTGATTTGCCTGGGCGTTTCGCTTATTTTGGCGACGTGACGAATCCGGGGCCAATTTTGGAAGCCTTCAGCCGGCGGCGCGCCGACTTTCTGCTCATCGGCGGAATGAACTTTCTTCTCCGGCACCAACCCGTGACCACCTTCGACACCGACTTGTGGGTGCGCGATGTCCCGGACAATCTTCTGCGCGTAGCCAACGACGCGGATCTGGGTTTGGGAGCGATCGTATCTTTCGTACGGTGCGACGGCCTCTTCCTTCCGGTCGCTCTCGGATCGCGATATGCTGGCGTGCCAGCTCGCGCTGCGGGAAGGCGAGCGGCGCTTGGACCGCGTGGCCTACCTCGAAAGGATTCTTGACCATGCGTAAGCTTGACTTCTCCGAGCTGAAGCGGCGTGAAGAGGAAAAGCGGGGGCAAGTTCAACCTCCCCTTACATGGGCGCAGATCGCCGAAATGCTGACCTGGGCGGAGGAGCAGATTCCGCCGGATCAGCGCCGCAATCGCCCGCGGATTCATCCGGGGACGGTTGCGAATCCTTCGTGACTTGGACCGCTTGTCCCCACGCACCTCGTCGGATAAGCTGCCCGCGTGATCTATCCGAAGAAGTACGACGTCATCGTCATCGGCGCCGGGCATGCCGGGGTCGAGGCGGCGCTGGCCTCCGCACGGATCGGCGCGGAGACGCTGCTTCTAACGATGAACCTGGATACGATTGGACAGATGTCGTGCAACCCAGCCATCGGCGGACTGGCCAAGGGCCAGATCGTTCGGGAGATCGACGCACTCGGCGGCGAGATGGGTCTCAACACGGACGCCACGGGTATCCAGTTCCGGATGTTGAATGCCTCCAAGGGGCCCAGCGTACGCGGCCCGCGCGCGCAGTGCGACAAGAAGGCGTACCAGTTTCGGCTCAAGGCGACTTGTGAACGGCAGGAGGGACTAGACGTCAAGCAGGGCCACATTGCGGAGATCTTAGTCGAACACGACCGCGTTACCGGCGTGAGCACCCAGCTGGGAGTCACGTATAAAGCTCATTGCGTGGTTGTTACGACAGGAACTTTTCTCCAGGGTCTGATGCATGTGGGCCTCCGACAGACCGCGGGCGGACGAATGGGAGACAGCGCGAGCGGCCTCTCCGCCTCCCTCAACAAGCTCGGGTTTGAACTTCAGCGACTGAAGACAGGCACGCCCCCTCGCCTCTTAAAGCGCTCGATCGACTTTTCCCGGATGGACCTCCAGCACGGCGATCAGCCTCCCCTGCCCTTCAGTTACATGGCGTCGGAACTACGTCGCGGCCGGGACGACATCTTTACCCTGAACGAATGGCGAGATGGAATGTTCCACGTGGAACAATTGCCGTGCGCGATTACCTACACAAGCTCGGCAACGCATCAGATCGTGCGCGACAACTTGGACAAGTCACCCCTGTATTGTGGGCGAATCGAGGGAGTCGGGCCCCGGTATTGCCCGTCGCTGGAAGATAAAGTGGTGCGGTTCGCCGATAAGGAGCGCCACCAGCTCTTCCTCGAGCCGGAAGGACGCCACACCGACGAGTACTACATCAACGGCTGCTCGACCAGCCTGCCGTTCGAGGTGCAGGTGGCGTTCATTCGATCGATTCCCGGCCTGGAGAAGGCCGAAATCATGCGGGCGGGCTACGCGGTGGAATACGACTTTGCGCCGCCGACCCAGTTGCAGCCCTCCTTGGAGACCAAACGGGTCAGAGGGCTATTCTTCGCCGGGCAGCTTAACGGCACGTCCGGTTACGAAGAGGCCGCCGGGCAGGGGCTTATCGCGGGGATCAACGCGGCTCGTCACGTGCAGGACCAAGCCCCGGTTATCCTGCGTCGGGACCAGGCCTATATCGGCGTTTTGATTGACGATCTGGTCACGCGGGGGACAGAGGAGCCTTATCGGATGTTTACCTCGCGCGCGGAGCATCGCCTGTCACTCCGCCACGACAATGCGGATGTGCGCCTGACTGCCCTTGGCGGTGAGGTGGGCCTGGCAAGTCGATCACGGCTGGAGCGTATGAACGATAAGTTGCAAGCGATTCAGCGTGTTGCTCTTAGGCTGAAGGAAACGAGGGTCGACGGAATTTCATGGGCGCATCTCTTGAAGCGACCGGATACCAACTGGAGTGACTTGCCGCAGCCTTTCCAGGCCGTCGACCAGGAAGTCGCCACCCAGATCGAGACGGAGATCAAGTATGCCGGGTACCTGCAGCGCGAGCGGGCGCACATCGCTCGCAACCAGGCACAGGAAGGGAAGGCGATCCCGGACTGGTTTGATTTCGACGGCATTCCCGGCCTCAAGACCGAGGCGCGGGCGAAGCTGAAGAAGGTGCGTCCGGCGACCTTCGGGCAGGCGGGCCGCATTTCGGGGATCAACCCGACAGACATCGCGCTGCTCCAAATTCATGCGAAGCGGGGGCGGGCGGCGGCAGCGGGTTCGCGGGCAGGTGGGGATTGATTAACCTGACGGTTAATTAACTCTGGGGTTGTCTTGTGGAACTTCAGAAATGCCTTCGTCCCAAGCGCCCTCCAGGGCAGCCCCTTTTGGTAGCCGGCGCTCTCCGAGCGCCAGTCCGCGGAGAAGGCGCGCCGGCTACCTGTTATTTTCGCTCCTCCCCTTGGAGAAGCGGCACTTGGTCCGCCATTGCGTTTCCCGCCTTTTCCGGTGAACTAATCTGCGTGAAACGTGCCCGTTGGGACCACCTGGAAGCGCTCGCGCGCCGCGTGGTGGAGGCCACGCAGGCCGAGCTGCCGCCCGAGCTGCAAGCCGCGGCCCGCCGTGTGCCGTGCCTCTTTCAGGAATGGTGCGAGGACGATCCCGAGCTGCTCGGCCTCTACGCGGAGTTCTCGCCCGGCGAAGTCTCTCCCGCCAACGGGCCGATCATTCTCTACCTCGCCGCGCTCGAGGAATTTTGCCGCGAGGAAGACGCCGATTTCGAGGACGAGGTCCGGCTTACCTACCTGCACGAGCTTGGCCACCACTTTGGCTGGGGCGAGGGGGAGCTCGAGGAACGCGGGCTGGCCTGACCCTGCGCCGCGGGTTTCCGCGTGGGAAAACCATGGCCTTGGCGGAAGTATGCTAGCTTGCTCCGTCATGGCACGGCGGATCGGACGATGGTTGCTCGCGGCGCTGTTCCTTTTTACCGGAACGGTGCACCTGACCGATCCGCGCCTGTTCGTGCCGATCATGCCGCCCTTTGTCCCGCAACCGTTCGCCTGCATTATCCTGAGCGGAGTGGCGGAGCTGCTCGGGGCGCTCGGCCTGCTCATCCCGCGACGCGGGGTTCGGCGGGCAGCCGGCTGGGGGTTGATCCTGCTCCTGGTCGCCGTGTTCCCGGCCAATATCTATATGGCGGCCGCGCACGTGCGGGTCAGGGGCTTCCCGCCCCATGACTGGATGAGCTGGGCGCGGCTGCCGCTCCAGCCTATCCTCCTGTTCGCCGTTTGTTGGTCGGCCGGCATCTGGCCGCGGGCAAATCACGCGGGAGCCGCCCGCACCGCATCCCCATTATGAAGCACTACGCCGGCATCTGTCTCGTTCTGGTCACGCTGGCGCTGCTCACGCTGCTGGTGGTCAATCGCTGCACCTACTCCGCGGAACGGGCGGTCGACCACGTCCGCGACGCCTTTGCCGCCGTCCTGCAGGTGCAGCCCAAGATCACGATCAACGAGCGCGTCGTGCAGACGCAGACCGCGCCGATCGCGGAACTGGCGGTGGTCACGCGCGAGGAACTGATCACGCTGGGCTTCGACGAGCATAAGGAGTTCTGGTCCTATTCGCTTCCGCTGACGGAAAAGAAGCTCACGGCGAGTGCGACCTACCGCATCAAGGCCGGGTACGACTTGCGCGAACCATTTTCCGTCGCGATCGATCCTGCCACGCATCGCGTGACCGCCACGCTTCCCCCGGCAAGGATTCTTTCCGTCGAACAGGTCGGCGACCTCTCCTTCCAAGGCGAGGACAGCTTGCTGAACCGGCTCAGCGACGAGGAGCGAACCAAGGCCGTCAACGATCTCGCGGCCCTGGCGAAAAAGGCGGCGGACGCCTCCTCCTTACCGCACGATGCGGACGAGCAGGTCCGAACCCGCCTCGATCAGCTACTTGCCCATAATGGTGAGACGGTTGAAGTTCAATGGGCAACTGCTCGACCTAATCCGGCCATAACGGCGCCCTAGCCCGGCAAAAACTCCCCGCTGCGACTTAAGCGATTGCGACTAATTTCCGGGTTGACCGATATATTTTTCCTTGGCACCCCTGTGGAATTTAGCTAAGACGGCTAAGTAAGTGGAAAACGGAACGCTGCCTGCGTGAGGATGGAAACCTCACCCGGACGCCCCTATGTCTCACCCCTCTTTACTTCGGCACCCTTCCCTCGAAAGTTCGTCGCCTCAGCCAAGTTACGACGGACATCGGGCCTCCCTATTCGACGCCAAGGACGACTTTATCGCCCGGATTGGACCGATCGGGATGGCGGCCATCTATTTTGGCCCGTTTAGCCTTGCGCCGCAGGACCCGGCGCTTTCCCGGCAGGCGCTGCTTAAGCTTTCCTTCGTTTATCGCCATTACCTGCAGCCAGCCGGTCTCCGTTACCAGGTCCAAAAGCAGGCCGTGACCCTTTCGGGCACGCTGCGCTCCCGCTTTTTGGCCATCTTGGCGGAGGTCCTGGCGCAGCAAATCGAGGGCGTCGAGACGGTGAAGAACGAAACGGAGCTGGCCGTTGAGGACCGCCCCGCCACCCCGCGCGCCCTGGATGCGCTGCACCTGCTGCTGGCCACCGACCAGAGCCTGCGCGCGCAGGTCAAGATCAGCGAGGACGACGGCCGGGTAAAGCTGACCGGTTCGGTGGGCTCGGAGGCGCAGAAAAGCTGGGCCGAGCAGCTGGCCCGCCTGGTCGAGGCGGATTCCACGTCCGAGCTGTACGTCAGCGCCACGGATACACCGGTGAAGACGCCCGAGGTGGACGACGAATCGCTGCAGGCTCTGGTGCTCTTCCGGCTGCGGCTCGCGCGTGAAACGGAGCATCTGCCGCTCAAGGCCGTCGCCCGCCGGGGCGTGGTCACGCTCACCGGCAAGGTCCGCACGGAAACCCTGCGCCAGCGAGTAGAAAACCTCGCTCGCGCCACGCTCGGCGTGATCGAGCTGCGCAGCTCGGTCGCCGTCGCGCCGTAACGCTCAAGGGGAAAAGGCGTGTCGCTTTTCCAGCAGCGCCACGCCGGCGGCTTCCAATTCGTCCAGGGTGACGTCGACCCGCGTTTCGCTCCGGCGGAGCACTTGGACGCCGGCCCGCGCCGGCGCCCAGACGACAGGATCGGTCGGCCCGAAGAGCGCCACGACGGGGAGATCGCGCCGGGCGGCCGCCGCGAGGTGCGTCACGCCCGAATCGTGCCCGAGGTACAGCGCGGCCTGGCGCAAGACCGCGGTGAGGATGGCCAGCGGCAGCATTTTCGCGCGTACGATGCGAAGACCCTGCCACGTTTCCGCCACCCGGCGGGCGGGCTCGGCGTCCGCCTCGCCTTCCACCAGCAGCAAGGTCACGTCGGGGAACCGCCGCGCGAGACGGCGCCCGAGTTCGCCCCAGTTTTCCGCCGGCCACATCTTGTTCTCGCCGCCGCTGCCGGGATGAATCGCGACCAGCCGGGCACCGGGCGCCAGCCCGCCGAGGAAGGCGCGGGCCGCATCGAGGTCCGCGGGGGAGGGGAAGAGCTCGGCCGCGACCTGGCCGCCCAGTTCCAGCTGGATGGGCCGCACGATCTCCGCAAAGTGCCGCGCGGCGGGCGCACCGAAATCCGAGGGCACGCGGGGGTCGTGCGTCAGCAACCGGCCGGGCTCGCATCGCTGCAAATTCTGTTCGAAAAGCCGGTCTGGATCAAAAAAGTAGGAGAGCACGAGGTCGAAGCTGCCGAACCATTCCATCCACTCCGGGTCAAGCGCCGCGCGTGGGGTGAAGAAGGCGCTCAGTGGACGGTGGACCGATCGCGCCGCGTCCAGGTAATAGCGGCCGAGGGCCGGCTCCGCCAGCGTGGGATGGCCGAGCAGCTCGATCCGCGCGTCGGGCCAGCGCTCGCGCAGAAGGCGCAGCGTGGGCAGCGTGACAAGAAAATCGCCCAGGGCGCCGCCCCGGATGACGAGAATTTTGGTCATGTCCCTCTCTCCGCGCCTCCCGCGCGGGTCCAGCGTAGCACCGCCGCGCGCAACGGCATCCACTTTCTGCACAGGTCAGGAACGGTTCCGACCGATAGATGAAATGATGGCCACATCGGATACAGCCTCGTCGAAGCCCGCGCCGTACGCGCGCGAGCTGATCGAGAAGGAAATCGAGCACCTGAAGAAGCGCCGCGGCGTGCGCCACGCGCACCAGGACGACCGCGCCTGGGGCAAGGGGCTCCTTTGCTGCGCGGTGCTGGGCCTCCTCTGGCTTTACGCCATGGACCCCTTCTTTTTTTCCTATAACCGTGGTGACGCCATCCGCGTCTATCTCTACTTGCACAATTACGGAAATGAAGCCCACGCCCAGGCCATCGCGGCGTGTGGCCTGCTGACCTCCAGCGAGGTGGCGCAGCTCAACCGCCGCATCGGTTCGTTTCAGGACTACTTTGTCGGCACGAGTTCTGCGGAGCATCGGGGCACCGAGCTCCTCGCCTTCATGAACCAGGTGAAGGCGCTCCACGCCGGCCGCTACGATTCCTTGTCCGTGATCAACAAACTACGCTATTTCCTCTTTGTGAAAACTGGATTGACCCCGCCGATCCGCTGGCAAGCTCTCAACTCCTCCATCGACTCATGAAATCAATCCACAAACGCCGGTCGCGCCGCCGAGGCCAGACTCTGGTTGAGTACGCCCTCATCCTGGCCTTCATCTCGGTGGTCGCCATCTCGGTACTCATCAACCTGGGAAACACCGTCAAGGCCGTTTTCAGCAAGGTCAATTCGCAGCTCGCCGCGGCTAATTCCAGCCACTAGGCACCGGCTTGCGGGTGGAAGGATCGCGGCCCCTGAGCCAGCGCCGGAAATCGTCGCAATCCCGGAGCAAGCGGTAAGCGGCGCTCCTTGTCCGCGCCGAACAGTCAGGTAGCCGGCGCTCCCCGAGCGCCGGTCCGAGTCGAATACGGGTCCGTAACCGACCTGCGCTTGGAGAGCGCCGGCTACCTGGCGGCTCCGGCGTCCGGGCTTACTTGCCGCGCAGGAAATCGCCGATGGCCTGGCAGACCTCGTCGACCTGGCCGTCGTGCAGCTCGGGATAGACCGGCAGGCTCAGCACCTCGCCCGCGAGACGGTGGGCCCACGGCAGGTCCTCCGGCTTGTTGCCCAGGGAGGCGAAGCAGGCCTGCTCATGCAGGGGAATAGGATAGTAAACTTCCGAGGCGATGCCGCGCGCGGTGAGGTGGGCGCGCAACGCGTCGCGCCGGCCGGGCACCCGCACGGTGTACTGGTTCCAGATCGACGAGCCCTCCGGAAGCGTGATCGGCAGGATGAGCCGCGCCTTTTCCTTCACCGTCGGCGCGATCCGCGCATCGCCGCGCATGGCGAGACGCGCTCCGGGCAGGCGACTCAACCGCGCGGCGTAATGGCCGGCATGCCGCGCCCGCCCGGCGTTGTAGGCGGCGAAGCGCGTCAACTTCACGGAGAGCAGCGCGGCCTGCAGCGCGTCGATCCGGAAATTGCCGCCGACAAACTGGTGATGATATTTCGGCTCCATGCCGTGCACGCGCAGGATGCGGGCGCGTTCCGCCAGCGCCTCCTTTTGCGTGAGCAACGCCCCGGCATCGCCCAGCGCGCCGAGGTTCTTGGTCGGGAAGAAACTCGCCACGCCGAAATCGCCGATGGTGCCGACGGGCTTCTCGCGCCACTTCGCGCCCAGCGCCTGCGCGGCGTCCTCGATGACGAAGAGCTTGTGCTTTTTCGCCAGGGCCATGACCGCGTCCATGTCGGCGGGCTGGCCGAAGAGGTGGACCGGGATGATCGCGCGCGTGCGCGGCGTGACGCGCCGGGCGGCGTCGCGCACGTCGAGGTTGAAGGTGACCGGCGACGAATCGCAGAGCACCGGCTTCGCGCCCACGCGCGTGACGCAGCCGGCGGTGGCGAAGAAGGTGAAGCTGGGGCAGAGCACCTCGTCGCCCGGTCCGAGGCCGAGCGCCATGAGCGCGAGCAGCAGCGCATCGGTGCCCGAGCTGACGCCCAGCACGTGCTTCGCGCGCGAAAACTTGGCCAGCTCGCGCTCGAATTTCTCCACCTCGGGCCCGAGGATGAAATGGCCGGAACGCAGCACGCGCTCGAACGCCGCCTTGAGCTCCCACTCGATCGCGCCGTTTTGCGCCTTGAGATCGAGCAGGGGAACGGCCATGGCGGGGACGGGCGGAGCGGGTCGGGTGCCGAAGCTGCTCAGTCGCCCATGTTCTCGCGCACCAGCCGCGGCAGCTCGTCGAACATCGTGCTCGCCGCATAGGCCAGCCCGAGGACGAGGGCGAAGTAAAGCACGCTGACCGCCCAGCGGCTCCTCGGGCTGATCGAGTTGTCGGTGCGCGGCACGCGGGCCCGCAGGATGAGGATGAAGCGCGGCACGCCGAAGCAAAAGACGAAGAAGAGCACGAGATTGAACCCGCCCGCCACCAGCACGCCGGCGGAAAGCACCAGGCCGAAAAGCCACGCCACCGGCGTCACCGCCGGCGCGATCCAGCCGCCTTCCAGATCGAGGAGCGGGATGAGGGTGAGCAGGTTGTAGAAACACCCCACGCAGCTCATGCCGAGGAAGAACGGATTGTCGCTGAACCAATAGGCCAGCGCGCAGATGCCGGAGAGGATCGCGCCGGTGAGGGGACCCGCGAAACCGACCAGCGCATCCATCCCGACGCGCCGCGGCTGGTTGCGCAGGATGGCGGTGGCGTGCGCGCCGAAGGGGAAGAAGCGGAGCCGCAGGGGCAGCCCCAGCCACCACGCCGCCAGCAGCGTCCCGAGCTCGTGGAAAATCAGCTGCAGGACGATGCCGATCGCGGCGGCCCAGCCGTAGGCGGGCAGGTCGTCGGGCGCGAGCACCTTGGTGCCGGCGGTCAGCAGCGCAGGATGGGCGAAGGCGAGAAAACTCAGCACCACGACGATCAATCCCAAACCCATGGCGAGCTGCTCGGCCCAGAGACGATCCGCGCTGACAGGGGCGGCCGGCGCCGCGGGGGGGGAATCCATCGCCAGAGACTACCGCGCCTGTCAGGAGGAATCCAGTGTCGAGTGGCGCGCGGTGCCCGGCGCGGAGCCGTGTCGGGGAACGATCGCCTGGGGCGAAGGACGCGCGTCGTCGCTTTGCCTCAAGGATTGTCGGCTCCCGCCGGACGCGACATAATAGGAGCGGATGACGCCCGAGGATCGCGATTTGCTGGCCCGGCTGCGCGCGGAGGAGCAGGACCTTCGCCGCTCGCTGGCCGGACTTTCCACGCGCCTGGGCGACCTCGAGGCGCGCCTGAGCGCGAATGGCACCGCCCATGACGCGCCGTCGTCGGTTCCCGCGGACCAGCTCCCGCCGCTGCCTTCCTTCGATCCGCACGAGTTGTCTTCGCCGGGTGCGATGTTCTTGGCCGCAGAGCCTGGCGAACCGGTCCACCTGCCGCCGACTCCCGAACCGGCCCTGCCGGAGATCCCGCCCGCAGAACTCCCGCCCGTGCCGAAGCTCGCGGCGCACGAGTTCCGCGTGGGCGTGTGGCTGACGCGACTGGGCGCGCTGTTCTTCCTCCTGGCGCTGATCGCGATCGACGGCTGGTTCCATCTTCACCGCTACCTGGGTCGGTCCGGCCAGCTCGCGCTTTTGGGCGCGATCAGTGTCATCCTGGTCGCAGCTGGCCGCCGCTTGCAGCAGCGCCGCCTGCCGGTCTACGGCCGCACACTCATGGCCGCGGGGCTGGGCGGACTTTACTTCACGCTTTACGCCGCGACCGCCATCCCGCCGTGGCAGCTGGTGACCAATCCGGTCGCGGGCGGACTGCTTCTGCTGCTCTGGTCGGTCTACGTCTTCGACCTGGCGCGGCGCATGCAGTCGCAGCCGCTCGCGCTGCTGGCGATGATCCTCGCCTACGTCACCACGTCGCTCAACCCCGTCGTCCGCTTCACGCTGAGCGCGGACCTGTTGCTGGCCGGCACGTCGGTGCTGTTCCTCCTGCGCTACGGCTGGCTGGCGCTGACCTACGTGGGACTGGCCGGCACCTACCTCGCGATCGCGCGCCGACTCCTCTACAATCAGTACGGCGAACTTACGTTCGACACGAGCCGCGCGCTCGCCTTCGCCCCGCACGCGGTTTATCTCATCGCGGCCTGGGGTGCGTTTACCGCCGCGGTGCTCTTCGCGTCACGGGTCACAGCCGCCGCGCGCGTCACGCTCCTGACGTTGAACAATGCGCTCGCCGCGGGGCTGCTCGTGCTGAGCGCGATCATCTGCGGCTACGGCACGGACCGCACGGGTTGGGTGCTGCTCCTTGGCGGTTTCGCCGTCCTGGGCGTGAGCGCCGTCGCGCGTGTCGTGCGGCCGGAGGCGGCGGGCGCCTACGCCGCGCAGGGCATCGCGCTGGCCACGGGCGGACTCATGGCGGTCTTCACCGGCGCGACCCGCGGGGTCCTGCTCCTGGTGGAGACGCTGCTGCTGGCGCTCGGCGGGGTCATCGCGCGCAGCCGCATCCTGGAGGTCTGCGCGTGGGTGACGGCGTTCTTTGCCACCGGCTTTCTGATCTGGAACGTGACGGTGGAGGTGCGCGACCCGTGGCTGCTTGGCCTGGGCGGCGCGGCGATCATGCTCAAGTGCGCGTGGTGGACCCGCCGCGGGCATCGCGCGCCGCACTTTGCCTGGCCGGCGTCGCTCTACTGCGGGCTGGCGCTGGCGCTGTTCGGCTCGCTCCTTGCCACGCAATTGAACAACGGGGAACTGCCGCCGTGGCTCGCGCTCGCCGCCGTGGGCGCGACGGTGCTGGGCTTTGCCCTGCGCCTGGGCGAGCTGCCGCCGCTGGCGCAGGTGCTCCTGCTCGCCGCGCAGGGTCTCGCGCTCGATCCCGGCGAAAACGGCGAGGCGATTTCGAGCTGGAGCGCGGGGTGGGTCATCCTGGCGACGCTCGGCATGCTCCTCGCCGTCCGCCGCACGTGGCTCAAGCTGCTCGATCCCCTGTATGCGCTGGCCCTGGTCGGCCTGCTCGATCACCTTGTGCGGCCGCACGTGACGGAGCCGGGCTGGACGATCGCGGCAAGTCTGCTGGCCCTGGCGTTTCTGGTGGTGGGCGCGTTCGGCCGCATCTGGTCGCTGGCCGCGGCGGGCCAGCTTTTTCTGGCGGCTGCCGTTTACCATTTCTTCCGTTGTGTATCCGGCACGCCCTGGGCCGCCGCGGTGCCGTTGGCCGTCGTCTTCGCCACCGGTCGCGCCACCCACGGCTGGCTGCGCACCTTCCCGGAAATCAGCGGCGTGCGGCGGCAGCTCCTGCGCGCGACGGCGTTTCTTTATCAACTGCTCGCGCTGGTGATGCTCATCGATGCGCTCTGCGTCCTGCTGCCGCCCCGCGCGCTGGCGCCCACGTTCCTGCTGCTGGGCACGCTGGTGCTGTCGCTGAATACCCAGCGCATGAAGCCGTTCGGCGTGCGCTGCAGCTTTGTGCTCAGCGGGCTGGGCGCGATCCTGGTCTGCTTCACGCCGGTGCATCTGCCGCTCACGCTGCTGAGCGGGCTGGCGCTGCTCTCGTTCCTCACCCAGCCCGCCATCCTGGCGCAGGCGCCGCGGCCGGTGGCGACGAAGGTGGAAGCTTGGGCGCTCATCCTGGTTTCCGCCGCGACGGGCTGGTTTGCCGTCTCGACCGAGGCCGCCGCGCGCTGGGGTGCGGGCGCGATCACCACGAGTTGGGCCATCTACGCGCTGGTGCTTTTTCTCGCCGGGTTTTTGCTTCACGAAAGCCGGCAGCGCTGGTGCGGGCTGGCGGTGCTGCTGGCGGCGATCCTGCGCGTTTTCGCGGTCGATTTCTGGGGCATGAGCGGCGGGTTGCGCGTGCTGACCTTCGTCGTGCTGGCGATGGTGACGCTGGGCCTGGGCTTTCTTTACGCGCGGCATGGCGAGCGGCTGAAGACGCTGCTGTGAGGGGTAGACGGCGCCGGCTACCGGCTGACCCAACAACTCGTGAATAACTTCGGGCTTTGGTGCAACATCGCGAACAACCCCGACTTCCGGCACTAGCTGGGCACTTACTCCAACCCTGTTCACACGTAAGAACTCGTCTGCCCAATTTCGTATCAAGGCCTTGCCGAAAAAACGCGAGTTGCTCACCGCTATAAGACGGAGAATAAACCCTTGAGCTTTTCCTCCAAACCTTCTTAA
>CAZZYY010000031.1:0-21339 GCA_964658475.1 uncultured Candidatus Methylacidiphilales bacterium
CCCCGGCTACCTCAGCGTCAACACCGGCCCCAACATCGGATTCAACTGAAACGTCCTGCTGTCCGTCCTCCAGGCGAGCCATTTCGTGCGGATGTCCGCGGCGGAATCGGCGGCCAAATTCGGCACGACCGGCGCCTGTCCGGGGAGGGTGGTATAGAGCCCCCAGCTGTTGTCGCCCGCAGCCTTGTTCTTGTAGGTCCACATTGTCCAGCTCAGGCCGGCGCCTGCGTAGGCCTGCACGGCATAGGTCCATGCCGCGGCATCGCCAAAGAGGTTGAACTCGCCGATCAGCGTCGGCACGCGCCACGCCTGCCGCAGGGCGGCGATGCTGCGCAGATCGCCGTCCGTGTCCCTGTTGTTTTCCGCCACGTTCTTCTGCCCGAAATGATACCAGTGAAACGAATAGACCACGTTCCGGTACCCGTTCTGATCGGGATCGCGCAGCGTGTGCCAGTCCCACATGCCTTCCATCGCGATGAGATGGTCGGGATCGACCTGGCGAATGGCGCGGTAAAGCTGGTCGTAAAGGTCGCACACCGTTTGCGCGGCGGGCGCCTGCTTGCCCGCCGGTGCCGAGTTGTTCGGCTCGTTGAGCAAGTCGTACATAGCCACGGCCGGGTTGCCCCGGTAATGATGAGCGATTGCCGTCCAGATTTGCGCCGTCTCCTTTTTCTGCGCGGTGTTGGCGAAGTAGCCCGTGGCCGAGCCGTTCTGGTTGGGCGGCAGGAAGGCGTGGAAATCGAGGATCGTGTAGATGCCGCGGTCCCACGCGTTTTTCACCAGCCAATCCACGCGGTCGAAGCAGTCCGAACGCCAGGAGCCGTCCTCGTTTACGATCGTGTCGTAGCCGAAGGTGAGGCGCACGGCGTTCATGCCTTGCGCCTTGATGTTGTCGAGGTCCTTCGCCGTGATCCACGCGTCCTCGTAGCTGCCGATAAGGCTGTCGCAGGTCGCGGCGCCGAACCGCTGCGTCAACAGGCGCCGCACCTCGAAGTCGTAGCCGTTGTGCCCGGGATTGGTGTCCTTAAGCGCCGGTCCGGAATGGATCGGGCACATCCAGTCCTGCCACTCCAGCCAGCCGCCGAGGTTTACGCCACGCAGGACGACGACGTCGCCGGAGCCGCCGTGGTCGCGCAGCTCGTTCCCGTGCGCGCCCAGCATCCGGTCGCTGTCGCCGCCGAGCAGGATCGGGCTGTCATCCGCGAGCGCCAGCCGTCCCAGGCAGGCGGCCGCGATGAAGAGGAGGGCAATCGATTTCATGAGCGAGCGTACACCACTTGTCGGCCCACGCGCGCTGCTCAGGCCTGAAAGCGCTTGGCGAGTTCGGTCGTTGTCAGGAGATTGAGCGCCCACTGGGACGTGCCCGGCGTATCGACCTTCCCGTTGGCCGTCTCCACGACCCGCTCCGGCACCTCCGGGCCTTCGATGACCCGGGTCTCCTCCACAAAATGGTTGTTGTCGGCGCCCTTCAGGCAGGCCTGGAGGAGCTGCCAGGCCTGGTCCTTGAGATGCACGTCGCGATCCTGGTTCGCCGCGTAGGCGGAGATGCGCATTTTGGTGTAGCCGTTCCACTTCGGGTTCTTGGCCCATTTATCGCAAAGCTGGTGCCACGCCTCGGCAAAGGGCGGGCAGTCGATCAGCGCGATCAGCTCGGAGATGATCTGATCGCCGCCAAAGAGATCGAGGAACTCGCCGGCCTTCAGGTTGGGCTCGCCGATGTCGAAAAGCTGCTTGGTCTGCAGATCGAAGCGGAAGGCTTGGCGGGTGGTGAACGCGTCCGGCATGGCGCCGATGCACTTCATGCCGGCGAGAACGTAATCGAGATACATCTTGTTCCCGGTCCGTTCCCACTCCGTCATCCAGTTGCTCGCCACCGCGATCCAGTCCGGCCCGATGCGAAAGATGGTCGGCGCGTTCGGGCGCACAAGTTCATGCCGCAGCGGCTGGACGCGGGCGATGGTCTCGTCGACGGTGAGGACCTCGCGCATAAGATCGCCCGTACGCTCGTCGGTGGTCAGGTAATAGTAAAAGCGTTTCAGCCACGCCTCGCTGATGCGCGATTCCTTCGCCCCGCAGCCCCAGTGGCTGACGTTGTGGCGCGAGCCCAGGCCCATGAAGCGGCCGAGGTGATAGACGTCCACCTCGCTCGTGTTGCGGGTCATCGCCTCGGCGAGGCGGAAGGTCTCGGCCGTGCCCTTGCGCAGGAAGGTGAACCAGAGCCACGCGTTGGGCATCAGCTCGGTGTTGTTCCACGCGTGCCCACCGATGTCGTACATCCAGCAATGGCGTTGCGAATCGTAGGTGCGCATGAAGTCGCCGAAATCCCAGAAGCCGTACCAGCGGCGGCGGTCGACTTCGCCGGCGTAGAACGTGAACGCGCGATCGAGTTGATCCTCCATCGTGGCCAGCTCGGGGGTGGAGCGGTCCGGCAGGCTCCAGATGCCGAGCGTCTGCGTGGCGTGATAAAGCTCCGGCTGGCAGACGAGCAGCGGCGGCTCGTCCGTGGTCGTGGCCAGCGTGGCGATGTCCGCATGGGAAGGAACACCGTCGAGCGCCCAGAGCATCACCTCGTTGGTATTGGCCACGCCGGTCGGCGTGCTGAAGCCCTCCTGATGGTCCTCGTAGGAAATCCGGCCGTCGTGGCCCACCGTGTCGTAGTGCCGCAGGTCCATCGCCGGCGCGTCGGGCGACCAGAACCAAAGCTTCAGTTCGCCGGCGTCGGTCAAGGCACCGGTGACTTCCAGCGCCGTGGGATATTTCTGCCAAAAGCCCTTCATCCCCACCGCCAGCCCGCCGGAAACATCACCCAGGAAAGCCGTCCCCCGCGCGCGATTGCCGCTGAAGACGTGCAGCCACGAACTGGCCGCGTTGGTCCGCTTGGCGAAGGAAAACGAATCGGGCCCCACTTGCGCAAGCTTGAAGGCGTCCCACACGGCGACCGTCTCGAACTGCGCTTTTTCCTTGGCCCCCAGGCTGTCGAGATTCGGGATGCGCTGCCCGAGCAGCTGCTGGCGGTTCATCACGTCGGCGTTCTTGACCAGCACCGCGCGATAGCCCGGGCTCATCATCACCGGCTCGCCCCACACCCCGTCGCCATCCGCGGCAAAGCGCACATGGCGGTTCTGCCGCTCCTCACGAAAAGGCACGGTGAAGGAGACGCCCAGGCTCTTGATGAAATCGGTCTGCGCGTCGCCATCGAAGACGAAGGAATGCACCAGGCGGATCGCATTCACGCCCGCGGTGAAATAGAGCCGCACGAAGAACGGCAGCCACGCGCGGTCGCCCTCGCCGCCGACATGCCTGCCTTCCAGGCGCACCACCGCGCGCACCGGCCCGGACTGCTCGACTGTGGCCGAGATGATGTGGCCCGTGAACTTGTCCTCGCGCAGCACGCCGGCCTCGGCCCGGGTACGGTCCTCGCGGCTCGCCACCAGCTTGCCGTTCCGGCCGATCTCCCCCCCGTGCAGGGTGAGCGACTCGATGATCGCAGCGCCGTGGTGCGGAATCCGGCAGACCAGCGGCCCCGTGGAGACCTCGATCGTGCCGCCCGCGTCCTTCACCTGGATCGGCGCGCCCGGTGCCGGCGGACCTTCCGGCGAGAGGGTGAGCGACCCGGCCAGATCGGGACTTCCGGCAATCGCGAGCCCCGACCACTTCAACGACCCGTCTGGCCAGTAAGCCAGCGGCCAATTCTGCGTCGGCAGGGACCGGCCGTCCGCAGCCTTCACCGTAAAAACCGCGTCATGCGCCACCGTCCCGCGCGCCCACGGCACCCCCCAGCTCACCCCGACTGGCACCGCCGGCGGCATCCCGCCTAGCCAGGACAGCGCCTCCGCCGTAGGTTTCGACACCGGGGAAGGGGACGAGTCTGCCCCGGAAGCATCCTCGGCCAGCGCAGGGGTACTTAGCCCGCCTATGGTTACGCCCAGCCCGCACCACGTCGCGGTCTGCAAAAACTGCCGGCGATTCGTCTCGTGAGAAAGGGGATTCATGGGATGTTTAAGAGAACAGAGGGGTCGACAAGAGCCAGACGTGTGTCCCCCGGGCGGCGGCTCCATAAACCATGTTTGGGCACCAAAGTTGTGATCGCTTGAGCAGGGGACCCGCTACTGCCTCTTATTAGGCAGAATGGACGGTCTTCAGACAAAGTAATGATTTCTGCTTTACAACGTCATTACGTGGAGATACCCTTCAACGTGGCAATCAACCGTCGAATCGCAATTAGTGATATTCGCCGTCCAAGCGCCGCGCGCGTGGGAAGGGAATTGCCGAGGTATTCCGCCGGCTTCAGCTTGGTGGAGGTGGTGATTGCGTTGGCGGTGATGGCGTCTGCTCTCTTGGTGGTATTTGGTCTTCTCGGCGTCGGGCTAAATACCTTTCACCAGTCGAAAGCCATCTCGGTCTCGTCTCAAATTGCGCAACAAATTTACTCGCAGCTCGAAAGCATCCAGTTCGCGAACCTGGTCGGCACCACGGATGGTCTGGTTGTCAATCGCGGGACGGTTGTGGCCAACCCGCCGGCCTCCACCCATCACACCTATTTTTATGAATCCAGCGGCGGCACGCAGGGCAGCATTCAGGTCAAGAGTCCGCTCTATTTTGACGAGCAGGGCAACGAACTCAACTCATCGACGGGAGCCGTCTACTGGGTGAACGTCGATATTCTTTATCCCACGCCTTTGGCCTCGGGAGCGGCACCCGTCCAGAACGTCGATTTAGCCACCGTCTTGATCCAGGTGGCCTATAACCCCGGTGCAGTGGCGCTGGCCTACGATGCAACCACCGGCGCGCAATGGACGGGCCTGACGAACAAGGGAGTGGCGATGCAGGTTGCCAACTACCAGTTTTACGTGAACCGGAATTCGTGACGTGAAACTTATCCCTCACCGTTTGGCGCGCGGCTTCACCCTGGTCGAGATGCTGGTCTCCATGGCCATTCTCGCGATCATCCTGGCGGTTCTGGCGCAGGTCACGGGCGCGCTGCAGCTATCCGTCACGCAAACCACTAGCGCGGTGCATGAATTCGAGGCCGCTCGGGACGCGTTTGAAGTCATGACCCGGCGCATCGGCCAGGCAACTCTCAACTCCTACTATGACCAGGGGGCAAATGCCGGGCTGAACGTGACCGGTTATGCGCGCGCCTCCGAATTGCGCTTCATCTCCGGGCCCGCCTCGTTGCCGGCGACATCCCTGGCGGGAACGACCGGTCCGCTCTTTGGCAGTATTACCAGTCCCTACCATCCCAGCCACGCCATTTTCTTTCAGGCGCCGCTGGGGCGGATGAGCGCCTCGGCCCTTGCCAGTTCCAATCTGGTCCAGGCGATGAATACCTGTGGCTATTATATCGAGTGGAACAACGATTCCAACGTCAGCGGCGGACTCGCCATCAAGCCTTCGTTCATCACGAATTATACGCCTCGCTGGCGATACCGGCTGATGGAAATGATCGAGCCTTCGGACAGCCTGACGATCTATAACGATACTTCCGGTTCTAATTCCCCTGGTAATCCCAACAGTCCGACCGCGGCCTCGATATCCTGGACGTATACGAAGATGGACTGGTTCCAGACTCCGTATCAAAACAGTACGAATTCAAGCTCGCTTGACTACCAATGCGCCCGGCCGATCGCGGACAACGTGATCTGCCTGGCCTTCCTGCCCATGGTTGCCCCGCAGAACGCGCAGTACCCGCAAGGCGGCGCGGCCGACGGCACCTCGACCGACCTGATGGTGGCAGCGGCCGGTCACGCGGGATACATGTATGACACGTCCCCGCCCGTGGGCGGAGGCACGCCGCCCATCTCCATGAACCAGCTGCCCCCCATGGTCTATGTCTTGATGATTGCGGTGGATGAAAACTCCTTTGCCCGGTATCAGGCAATCCGGGGTGCCACGGCCATGAGCGCCGTCCCCACCGATCTGGGCATCGACAGTCCGAGCACGAATCCAACGTTCCTTACCGTTTCGACCTACGCCGTGCGCCAGGGCGGGACCACGGGCGACATTCCCAAGGTGGTCACCGCCCTCAATGCCCACCACATTCGCTACCGTATTTTTTCCACAGCCGTGCCCCTTACGGCCCATTGAACATGAACCGGGATTACTTTCCGCCTTGCCCCCTCGCCAATGAATCCGGCGCGGGCCACGGCAGGGCCGCCTTCTCCCTGGTCGAGTTACTGGTGGTCATGGCCATTATGGCGTTGCTCATCACCCTGGGCGGTCCCACCCTGGTAGGTGTTTTCAAGGGATCCTCCCTGACCCAGGGCGGTCAACTGATCCAGGATCAGTTGACCTACTACCGCCAATACGGCCTTGCCAACAACTGCCCGGTCGAGGTGCGCATTTATAAATACATCGATCCGGGCATTCCCGGCGACATCGGTCAATACCGGGCCATGCAGGCCTTCGCCCTCACCACCGCCAATGGGACCTTGACCACCGTCAAGACGCCCATTGGCAAGGCCGTTCGCCTACCCAGCGCCGTAATCATGGATGGCGGCAGGACACTTTCCCCCTTGATCACCACGTGCCTGGGGGGATCCGGGGGAAACTTGCCCGGCACCCAAACCAGCCCCGCCACCAGCGATCCGGCCCCGCTGCCCAGTCTCGGCACCACTTATTCATACGTTTACTTCCAGTTCCGGCAGGACGGCTCAACCAACTTTCTCCCCACTGGCGCCGGCCCCTGGGTCTACTTCCTGACCGTCCGGCCCCTGAGCTACGGAGCGACAGCCCTGACGAATGTAACCAACAAAAACTACTACACCATCCAGGTGGACCCCGCCAATGGACGCATCTATTTCTACCGCCCGTAAAGGCATCGCCCCCCACCGTCCCGACCGCAGTCGCCGGGGCCAGACGCTCGTCATCGTGCTGTCGTTTCTCATGCTCATGACGGTGCTCGTGCTCGTCTTTTTTGGCAGCGTCATGACCGATAGCGCCTCCTCGCGCGCCTCCTCCGGCGGGGTCGCCGCACGGCAGCTGGCGCAATCGGCCGTGCAAATCGTCGAAGGAATCATCACCCAAGCCACGGTTCCTGGGCCGGACACGAACACCGCCTGGGCGTGTCAGCCCGGGATGATCCGCACCTATGGCACCTCCGCCGGGAGTGGGTCGGTGACCGCATCCAGCAACCCGCTCAATTTCTATAAGCTCTATTCGGCCTCCCAGATGGTCCTTACGCCAAACACCTCGCCGTCCAGCACCAGCTTCACGCCCGATAGCGATATCGTGTCTAACTGGGATACTTCGCCGGCTTTCTACACCGATCTGAATGCCCCGTCCAGCGTGCTCGATCCTACACAGTCGTCCGGTTACAACCTCGTTTTTCCCATCGTCGATCCACGCGCGCAGGAAGCGGCTAATCTGGTCCAAGGCTTCTCCTATAGCGGCACGACTCCCGCCGGAACAAGCGTTGACGGCGTCGTGACGACCACGGGAAGCGAGTTGCTGCCCATGCCGGTGCAGTGGCTTTACGTCCTGCGGGATGGAACCCTGGTCTCGCCCACCGGAACCGGCACGACCGCCACCTTCACCGGCGTGACTTCGACCAATCCCATCGTGGGGCGCGTGGCCTTTTGGACCGATGACGAATGCGCCAAGGTCAACCTCAATACCGCCTCGGAAGGCACCTACTGGGACACGCCGGTTTGCCCCTCCGGGCTCACTACGGATCAATTCAGCTATCCTTTAACCGCGATGGGTGATGTCCAATTCGCAGTCAACCAACCGGGCCAGCATGAATTTCAGCGTTATCCGGGCCATCCCGCCACCACCTCTCTTTCCGAAGTGTTTGGAGCCTCCCTCAGCGGATTAAGCCGGGCCAACATGGTCACCATCTTGACGACGGCCAGTCCTCGTTCGACCGATCTGGATGCCCCCGATACCACCGGCGGCAGCCAGCTCGACACCTCGCTGGGCGGAACGCAGGAGCCCGGGGGTGTTACCCCACTTAAATTCGACCGGCTGTATGCCTCAGTCGATGACTATAATTTCGCCGCGATCCCCGGTGGAACGTCGGGCCGCACGCAACAGACCTTGGGGAACGGCTCCACCACCCAGCAGATCATCGAGCGGTCCCGCTTCTTTCTCACCACCGCCAGCAAGGCTCCCGAGTTGAACCCCTTTAACCTGCCCAAGGTATCCATCTGGCCGGTTTGGGACGATGCCACCGCGGCCAGGCGCTCGACCTTGGACAACGCCATTGTCCAAAGTTCAACCCTCTCCCCCGGCGCCGCATCGGGAGCGCAGCACGAAATGATGTTTGTCCGGCACGACTGGTCGAGCCCCACCACCGATTACACGGGCTTCCTGCGCAATCAGCAGCTCTATCAATATTTGCAGTCCCTGACCAACCGGGCCATGCCCGGTTTCGGGGGGAACTTCTCGGCCAGCTCCAAGTGGGGAACCACCAATCCATTGGGAACTACCGATCGCGATCAGATTCTCACCGAGATTTTCGATTATATCCGCTGCACCAACCTGAACGACTTGACAGGGCCAACCACTGCACCCAACGCACAGGGTTCACCCTACACCACTTCACCTTCGGCGAGCGGTGGACCCAATACAGGCGAGGTGGTCCCGATTCAAATTGGGAAGACGCGTGGGTTCGGTCGTGTCCCCATCATTGCGGAACTTGGCATCTGGCTCAGGAAAATGGACGACCGAAACAGTACATCGCAAACTACCGAGACGCCCCGGGCCCAGTCCATCACCGTCACCGGGGGTCCCGACTTCACCGGCAATCCGTTTCCCACCACCTGCACCCCCGCCTCCGAGACCTTGATGGAATGGGCCATCGTCCCCCGAATCCTCAGCGTCGCCGCTGGCTATCCCGCTCTCGGCAACGATATCTGCATTCATTACAACAGCATCCAGTTGACCATCGACACAGTGTCCCTGACCTACACCAATAGCGGAACGTCTCCCTCCAATATTCCCGACGAGTATGACACCGGACGGGTGCCCAACAATGACCGGGATTCCGATGTCGGAGGCAATATCGGCACCTACGCCTTGGTCATGACAGGTAGCCCAGGCTCCCCTGCGAAATCCATGGTCCCCACCGGCTTGGTCAAGGTCTCCAAGACCTCCGGCACCCAGATGGCGCTTTCCGGGACCATCAAGCTCCAAATTTTTGCTCCAAATACCAACACCGCCACCCCCATGCAGACGATTACTTTCTCCATTCCCAGTGGCACCATGGTTCCGGTTCCGGGCTGGGGGGGCGGGGGGTCCCTTCGCGCAGGTGTAACCTATACAGCCTCAAATCCTTCCGGCACCCCCGGACCCGGTACGCTTAACTATCCGGCCTCCAGTCTCCTCCAAGCCCAGACCAAAAGTGGATCCCTGGCCGATCCCAACAACAATGGCAGTACCGATACCACTCGGTCCCTCGTCCCCACCGGCACCATGTCCGATGGAACCACGGTCCAGGGCGATATGCGTGTTCTCGCCCTGACCGCGTCGGTTGCGCAAAGCTGCTTTCAGTTCAGTAACTTCGTCTCCGGCAGCTCGAATCCTCGTTCCGCTGCCCCTCCCACCAACACGATGTACCAGGTTTCCAGCATCCGTGCCGGAAATGGAATCTCCGGTTGGAATGGTGGTTTCTGGGCCGGCCTGCTTTTTTCCACGGCCGATGGCACGAACGATAATGGTTCCAGCAATGTTTGCCCGGGCCCCGAAGTCCCGGTCCTCAGCGATGGCAGCAACCTCATCCCTCCTCATATCGGCGGCACGAACTCCAAGATTCCCGCCGATTGGGACAGCGCGCCCGGAATGGTCAACGACGGCCCCTTCATCAATAAGCCGGATGAGGGTGCCACCCTCGCGACCACGACCGGTCCCAGCCAGCCGAATCTGCCCTACCTCGGCAACTACGAGACCCTCACATCCCAGGAGACGGCCACCGCCACCGTCTTCTCTCCCAACCGCATCGTGGCCTCGGCCGTCAGTTTTGGTTCCCTCTCCATCGGCGCCGATCACCCCTGGCAGACCCTTCTCTTCCGCCCCGCCTACCTCCCGGGGTATGAGGAACGCCAGTCCGGCAAACCGGGCTATCTCCACCCCGGCGGCAGCGATCCCACCATCCCCGACCACCTCCTGCTCGATTTCTTTCGCATGCCCATCGTCGAGCCCTTCACGGAAAGTGACGCTCTCTCCGCCATGGGCAAGGTCAACCTCAACACCCAGATCATGCCCTTCACCTACATCCAGCGAACCACCGGCCTGCGCGCCGTCATGAAGTCCGTCATGATCACCGCCGTCCCCGATTCCTTTAACTACAGCCACAAGTATGACTATTACTACGGCTCGGGCCACAGTCTGGCCCTGAACACGGCCTACACCACCCGCTATCCCATCGACCTGGATAACACCATCGCCCTCATGAACGTTTCCCCTGCCGCTACCGATGCAAACCCCTCCCCCGGCTACAACGCCTATCCCGAGTTCAACCGCGCCACCTATACCGCCACCGCCCCCAACTTCTTCATCTCCCCCTCGCAAATCTGCGACCTGCCCCTCATCCCCTCCATCATCCCGACCTCGGGCAGCCCCAGTTACAACTCCATGAACGGCATCGTCACCAGCCCCATCACCGCCCTCACCGGCGCCAACAGCCTCGAGACCTTCTGGGCCAACAACTCCTACACCGGCGATAACGCGCTCGAACGGCCCTACTCCATGATCTATCCCCGCGTCACCACCCAGTCCAACACCTTCACCGTCCACGTCCGCGCCCAGAGCCTCAAGCAAACGCCCAACGATGTCGCCAGCGGCAAATGGATCGAAGGCACCGACGCCATCACCGGCGAGTACCGCGGCTCCTTCACCATCGAAAAGTACATCGACCCCTCCCACGCCGTCATCGCCACCGCCGACGGAGCCGTCAAGGTCGATACCGACGACACCAACCCCGCCGCCGGCGCCGCCGTGCGCGGGGACGATAACCTGGGCGGCACCAGCACCGGCACCCTCCAGCACGGCGTCCTCTGGCGCCTGCTCGAAAACCGCCGCTTCGGCCAGTAGTCCCCCCTGTCGGCATTCCCGACAGCCTCCCCGCGGGAAAGGAAACAGGCACGACACAGGATTCGCCCCTTCGCCCCACCCCCGCCGACGCACGTCAGGCCCCCCGTCCCAGAGGCGAAAGCGCCCCAGGGCGGGCCTACGCGCCCGCCCTCTCCCGCGCTGGCGCGACTCCTGCGACACAAAGCGTTGTATCTTGCAAATCCCCAAAATAGTCCGTTCCCAACCTTACTCTCTTGCAAAGAACTTTCCCCTTCCAACCCCTAGGCCCGGCGCTTCAACCCCATCTCGTAGTATTGTAACCTTTCCAACTCGTTAATCCTCTTTACACGCGTTCCCGTTCTGCCATAATACCCGCCGCTTTGCCTCTCAAAATCCCCGCTTTCCGCACCCAGGATGCCCCCATCGCATTTTTCCGTTGGGACCCGAAATTTGCTCATCGTTACACCTCGAAATAATTTTTAATTACCTGCTTGCAAGACTTCTTCGATTTGGTATCTTCAGCAACACACAGTAGCAATCTCCACCTTCTTTTCACCGCCCATGTCCCTCTTTTCTCCGCTGCCTCTGTCCTCGGCCACCCGCTTCGATAACAACATGCTTTCCCATCCATCCACCGACACCATGAAATCCAACATCCTCCTCCGAGCTGTTCGTGCGAAGCTCTTCCACAAGATCTCCCTCGCCGCCGCCGCCCTGGCCCTGCTCAGTGCACCGTCGGTTCATGCAACGAGCGCGACTTATACGCCTACGGACACCACCAATCCGACGTATTGGAGCGATAATTACAACTGGGCCCCACAGACAGCTCCTGGCACGGCCTCAGGCGTGGCGGGTACCCGAGGTGGAGCGAACACGGATACTGCCACCTTCAACACTGCCGTGGGCACAGAGGGTTCGTCGGCCAATCCCCTCTTGATCGATGCGGGTCGGGAAATTGACAACATCACCTTCAGCGGTGCCGCGTCGGGCTACGTCATCGGCACGGTCGGCGGCAACACTCTCTACCTGTCCGCTGGGGGCGCGATCACGAATAGCGGTCCCGCAAGCGGCTCTGTCATCACTGAAACCATCAACGCTCCTCTGGTGCTTGAAGGCAGCTACAACATTAACGCGGGCGGTTCTAAGGGTCAGCTCATCCTTAATGGTACCATCACTGACGGTGCAGCGTCAGGCAACCAGACCCTTACGTTCAATGGAGCGAGCCCGGGAACTCAGAATAAGATTAACGGCAATATTTCGGATGGCACGGCCGGGGGCACCGTTGCTGGTGCCACGCTGGCCATTTCAGCAACCAGCCAGTACCTCCTTTTTGGGGGTAATAACTCCTACAGCGGGGGCACAACCATCAGCGGGGGTAATTTCCAGTTCGGCACCAATACTGCGTTGGGTACCGGTTTCGTCCAAGTGGGCAGCGGCAATTTTGGCGCGGCCGTTTCGGGGCTAAACTTGGCGAACGCCCTTCGCATCACGAGCGGCGCCACCGTCGACTTCTTCAACAATACCAATACGACCTACTCCGGTGGCGTAAGCTTCCTTGGAAGCGCAACGTTCGATGACCAGAATAATTCAACCACCACGCTAAATTTCACCACCAATAATATCTATCTGGATAACACTGCCACGACGGGAAATACCCTGAGTATGAACAACACGGGTGGGCAAGGTGGTACGACTCTTAATTTCTCCAGTTCCATACAAGATTTCAACGGAACCAATAACGGGGGTCAGGGTAAGATTAACATCAGCGGTCCTACGGTGATTCTTTCCGGCAATAATACTTACAGCGGCGGTACAACGTTCTCTAGCGGTTACCTTGGCTTGGGATCGAATAGCGCTCTCGGCACCGGAACGTTCACTGACAACCAGGGCAACTCCAATCAGGGTATCGGATCGACGATCTCGGCCGGTGTTACGATTGCGAACAACGTTGTGGTGGGCGGTGCTGCCTTGGCGGTAGGCGGCATCGGCCAGGGATCGGCTTGGTTGGCCAACAACGTCACCTTCACAGGTGCGATTTCTGGAGCGACCAATTATGGCATCGATGATCAGTTGTCTACTGGGTTGCTGACCTTCTCGGGTCCGACCATCACGATTCAGTCTGCCGCGGGGACGTCTTCGACCTTGCAGATCGATAGGTACTGGCAGACGGCTTCTACCCAGACCATTAACATCAGTGATGTTATTCAGAACTTCACTAGCGCCAGCACAGGCGGCGCGAGCGGCGCTTTAAATATCGGTGGTCCATTAGCCAATGACACCGCTACCGGGACGCTCACCGTTGTTCTGACGGGGGCCAATACCTACACCGGCGTTACTAACATTTACGCGACGAAGGATATACTACAGCTGGGCAACGGTGGCGGGACCGGTTCGCTCTCCGCCTTGAGCACGATCACCGATAACGGAACCCTCACGATTGATCGTACTGGAACTATAACGCAGGGAACGGATTTCTCGACGGCCGCCATCACCGGTTCCGGTGGATTCGTGCAGCTCGGTTCGGGTACGACGGTCTTTACCGCGAACAACAGTTACACCGGCACCACGGTCATCACGACCGGCGCCCTGCAATTAGGTAACGGCACAGGCTCCAAGGTCACGCTGACCAACTCCACGGCGGCAAGCGGCAGCGCTATCACCGACAACTCCTCGTTGATCTTTGATGAAGGCGCCGCGGTTGTTGAGGGGACCGACTTTTCGACATCAACAGCGGCCATCACCGGCACCGGTACGGTCACCGTTGAGGGCCCTGGAGCGGTTACTTTCAATAAGGCCAACACGTTCAACGGCCTGACGGACGCCGGCGCGGTCAACTTCAGCACCGTAGCGGCAGCCGGAGCTGCCCAGTCCTTGGGTGAAGGCCTCATCACCTTGGCGGGAACGAGTTCCACTACCGGCTTATTGACCTATACGGGTGCGGCGGGCACGCTGGGTGACAACATCACCGTAACAACGGGCGATCAAGGCACCATCACCAACAACAGCACAGGTATCCTGACTTTGGCGGGAGCGATCAGCAAGAACGGCAGCATCCTCAACCTGGTGGGTGGGCCCAATCTTGGTGGGTTCACCGTCACGGGCGCGATCACCGGTGCGATGGCGGGTTCGGACCTGAACATCATGAACACCGCGGTTACGCTAACCAGTGCGGGCAACAATTACAATGGACCGACCACCATCAGCGCGAATGCGACTGATGGGACAACCTATAATGCACTCGCGGTCTCGGGGGCAGGTGTCCTGTCTCCCAACTCGGTGATCAACTTCGGTTCATCGCAGGATCCAACCACGCCCCCGTACGCCTTCACCAACGTCCTTGACCTGGACGGTACGAATCAAACGGTTGCAGGGTTGGCCAGCATCCACGACACCGCGTTGGAGAACAACGAAGTGGTGAATAGCATCGGCAATCAGACAGGCACGACGTACTCTACGGCCAACGGGACGGCGGCCACCCTCACCATCGCGCCTGCGGCGGGCACGAGCTACACCTACGGTGGCACGGTGGGTAACCCGGCGGGTTTGGGTTCCGCCAACAACATCGCCGTGGTCATCAACGGTGCGTCGACCGGCACGCAGCAGTTCACCGGGGCCAACACCTACACGGGTGGCACCACGGTGACCAGCGGCACGCTGCAGGCTGGCAGCCCGGGGGCACTCGGTGCGGGTAACGTGACGATCAACGGTAACGGCGGTACGCTGGCCGGTACGGTCGCCGCCGTGAACCTGGCGGCGAACTTCAGCCTGTCCGCTGGTACGTTCATTGAGAATACCACCGGTACGGGCACGTTCACCCTCACTGGTAGTGCGAACTCGTTCGCCATCTCCGGCGGCACGTGGGACCTCGACATCGCAGGCGCGCCGACTTCGAACAACTACGACATGGTTGACTCGAACAACGCCGCCAACCTGTTCACGATCAGCGGCGCCAACAGCACCCTTAACCTCGTCGGAACTGGCCTGACGGCTGGCACGTATGACATCCTGAATGGATTCAGCGCGGCCTCCACTGGCGACTTCGCTTACATCAACACCAACAACTCCGCCTACACGGCGCAGTTCGAGGTGGTGAACGGTACCGGTGAGCTGATCGTATCCGCCGCTTCGACTCCCGAGCCGACGACTTGGGCGATGCTCCTCGGTGGTGTGGTGCTGCTGATCACCATCCAGCGCCGCCGCCGCACGGCTCGCCTCTAACGCCCGCGTCGCCGACAACTCCCCGCCCTGCTCTTCGGAGCAGGGCGGGTTTTGTCGTTAATGAACGGGCGTTCCTACCGCCGGTCGCCTCGCTCCCATCCCCGATTTCCAATGACTTTACGCGACCAATAGACTCTTGTCCGGTTTTTACCTTATGCCCTTATTCCATCGCCCGGCCGTCTCGCGCTTTTCCTCGTTTCCAAGGCGTTTTGCGCACGGTCCAGGAAAGCGGGCGTGGCAGGGTCGGGCCATGATGGTAGCGCTGCTGCTGGCGCTCCCCCGACTCCAGGCCAAGGACCCGGCGGACTACGTCAACCCCTTCATCGGGGCGTCGAGCATGAACCCCACGCCGGAGGAGCGCGCGCGCCTGACCAGCCTCGACCCGAAGTTCAGCGGCTTTCACGGCAAACTTTTTCCCGGCGCCTGCACCCCGGCCGGGATGGTGCAGCTGAGTCCCGACACGATCACCGGCGGCGACAACGGCGCCGGCTACTGTTACCCGCACACCACGATCCAGGGCTTCAGCCTGCAGCACATGAGCGGCGTAGGCGCGTTCGGCGACCTCGGCAATTTCATGGTCATGCCGACCACGGGCCCGCTGCAAACCTGGTACGGCGAGACGGACAAGCCAGGCTCGGGCTACCTCTCCTCCTACGCGAAGGACACCGAGGTGGCGCAGGCCGGCTACTACGCCGTGACGCTGACCGACTACAAGGTGCGCGCCGAGCTGACGGCCACCCCGCGCGCCGGCATCCTGCGCTTCACCTTTCCGCAGAACCCCGCGTCGCGCATCCAGATCGACCTGGCGCGGCGCGTCGGCGGCACCTCGCTGCATCAGACCGTGAAGGTGACGGACGACCACACGATCGAAGGGCAGATTGACTGCACGCACCAAGGCGGTGGGTTCCAGGGCGGCAAGGTCGCCTACACGCTCTATTACCACGCCGAGTTTAGCCGGCCGTTGAAGACCGTCGGCGTCTGGAGCGCGACCCTGCCGCCGGGGAACTACGATCACAAGGCCATCACGACACCGGAGTTCGCCAGCGCCTGCCGCGCGGCCCAGGTCATGCCCGGCGTCCGCGAGCAGGAAGGCCAGCACCTCGGCTTTTACGCGGAATTCCCCACCCAGGACCAGGACGTGATCATGCTCAAGGTCGGCATTTCCTACGTCAGCATCGCCAACGCCAAGGCGAACCTCGCCGCGGAAATCCCGGCGTGGGATTTCGACCGGGTGCGCCAGCAGGCGCACGACCTGTGGGTGCACGCGCTCAGCCGCATGTCGGTGGAAGGCGGCACGGAGGATGAGAAGACTATTTTTTATACGTCGATGTACCACGCGCTGGTCGATCCCCGGATTTATTCGGACGTGAACGGCGACTATCCGGGCGCGGACGGCCAGGCGCACCGGGCCCAGGGTTACACCAAGCGCACAATCTTCAGCGGATGGGATATCTATAAGAGCCAGTTCCCGCTCCTGACCATCATCGCGCCGGACATCATCAACGATCACATCAACAGCATGATCAGCCTGGCGGAGGAGAACGGCACCCATTACTTCGACCGGTGGGTGCTGCTCAATTCCTACACGGGCTGCATGTGCGGCAGCCCGGAAGTGGTGGTGATGAACGATGCGTACCAGAAAGGCATCCGGAACTTCGACGTGGAGAAGGGCTATTCCTATGCGGTGAACACCTGCGCGCACGACGGCAACGGGCCGCTGGGTTACTCCGCCGGCGGCCACGGGCTCGCCGTCTCGCTGGAAAACGACGACGCGAGCTGGAACCTGTCGCAGCTCGCCGCGTCCCTCGGCAAGGCCGAAGACGCCCGGAAGTACGCCGCCGATGCGCAGAACTATCACCTGCTTTTCAATCCCGACGTGCCGTGGATCTATAACCAATCCGGCGAGACGGATCACCCCGACTGGAAGGGCTGGTTCAACGGGAAGAACCAGGACGGCACGTGGTATCCCTGGACCGGCCTGACCTCGGGCAACGGCGGGATGGAGTCATCGATTTTCCAGAACGGCTGGTTTGTCCCGTACGATGTCCCCGGGCTGGCCACGCTGCTGGGCGGGCAGGACACCATGCGGGCCAAGCTGACCGATTTTTTCGACAAGACGCCCGCGGAGTTGACCAGGAATAATCCCTATTATGAACAGGGGAATGAGCCGAGCCACCTGATCGCGTTTCTCTTCAACCGGGTGGGCGCGCCATGGCTGACGCAGAAATGGGTGCATCGCATCTGCACGGAAGCCTACTCGGCGGCGCCGAACGGGCTTTCGGGCGACGACGACGAGGGCCAGGTCTCGGCCTGGTACGTCCTCGGGGCGAGCGGCCTGGCGCAGGCCTGCCCGGGCGACCCACGCTATGAGATTTTTTCGCCGCTTTTCGACAAGGTGACGCTGAACCTCAATCCCAGTTATTCGAAGGGAAAGGCTTTCGTCATCACCGCCGCCAACAATTCGCCGGATAACATTTACATCCAGTCGGCCATGCTGAACGGGAAGCCGCTCAATCGTTGCTGGGTCAGTTATGCGGAGATCACGGCCGGCGGCACGCTGGATCTGGTGTTGGGACCGCAGCCGAACATGAAGTGGGGCGTCGAGTCGGCGGTCGCAAACGGCGGTTGAACTTGCCAAGTCTGGAGCCGGCGCACATATAATATTGTGAGATTCCCATTTTTCGTTCTCACCCTGCTGGCCGTCGCCGTTTCGGCAGTCGCCCAAGCCTCGGAGCTCCCGGCGGTTGAGACGCTTCCCGACGGAGTCCGCCTTCACCTGACTGCGGGGGGTACGGTTCAAGTGGAAGTCTTCGCGGAAAAAATCTTTCATGTAACCGCGCAGCCCGAGGGCGCGCCCGCGTTGCAGCCAAGTTTCGTGGTCACCGCGCATGGGGAGCCGGTTCCATTTCAGGTTTCCACGGACTCCGGGGAGGTCACCGTGTCGACGAAGCAAGTGCAGGCGCGGATTGATCGCGCCACGGGCCGCGTCTCGATCTTCGATCCGCAAGGGAATACCATCCTGGCGGAGCAAGCCCGGAAGTTCACGCCGGCCGTAGTAAACAAGGAAAACACCTGGGTGGTCGAGCAGAGCTACGGTTGCGCGGCGAATGAATCGCTCTTCGGCCTTGGGCAATTCCAGGATGGTTATTGGGATTGGCGAGGAAGGCCGCTGCAGTTTCAGCAGGTGAATTCGGAGATTGCGCTGCCGTTTCTTCTTTCCAGCCGGGGTTACGGTGTGCTCTGGGATAACGCTTCGCTCACCGACTTCAATCCGGTCGATCAGGAAATTCAGCTGGGGACGCCGCCGTCGTCCGGCGGAGCGGGCGGTCCGGCCTCGAGAAACAACGACAAGCGGGCCGCGCATACGGGCAGCTTCCTCACCGGTCCGGCGGGAAGGTATGTCTTCATCGCGAAGAACGGGAATTTCAACAAAGAGTTTGGCATCGGCCTCGACGGCAAGCCGCTGATCGATCTTCGCAATTACTGGGTGCCCGGCTGCGTCACGGCGATGGCGGATTTGCCCGCCCATACCAAGGTGCAGGTGACCGTGCTCGGCGGCGGACCGGGCCCGCACGTGTTCGCCGCGCCATGGGACCCGAGCCGCTCGACCTTCCGTTCCACGGTGGGGGACGGCGTCAGCTACTGGTTTTTCTACGGACCCGAGTTGGACGATGTCATCGCGGGCTACCGTCAAGCCACGGGCGCGGCGCCGCTCTTTCCGGAATGGGCGTACGGGTTCTGGCAATGCCGCGAGCGCTACAGCAGCCAGACGCAGATCGTGGACGCGATTGGAGAGTTCCGGAAGCGGCAGATTCCGGTCGACCTGGTGGTGCAGGACTGGCGCTACTGGGGCGAGCACGGTTGGGGCGCGGCGGCTTGGGACGAGAAGAACTACCCGGATCCCAAAGCGATGATTGACCAGCTCCACCAGATGAATTGCAAATACATGATCTCGATCTGGCCGAACCCCGCAGGCGAACTGGGCGATGCGCTCAAGGCCATCGACGCTGTGTTGCCGAGTTCGCCGGACCTCTACGATGCGACCAACCCGGCCGCGCGCGATTTGCGCTGGCAGTACCTGAAGCGAGCTTTCTTCGACCTCGGTACCGACGCGTGGTGGCAGGACAGCGACGAGCCGATGGATCACGCGCTTGCGAGTCTTAGCGGCGTGCAGCTCCATGCCGGCTCGGGCGACCGCTACCTGAACGCCTATCCGCTTTTTCACAACCAGGGTGTGTATGAAAACCAGCGGGCGGCAAATCCCGCCAAGCGGGTGGTGATTCTCTCGCGCTCGGCCTATCCCGGTCAGCAGCGCTACGGCGCGGCGGTTTGGTCGGGCGATATTGCGGGCACGTGGGACTCGCTGCGCCGGCAAATTCCGGCCGGCCTGAATTTCTGTCTCGCCGGTCAACCCTACTGGACGATGGACTGCGGCGGCTTCTTCCGGCCGCGGGGGCAATACACCTCACCCGACTTCAACGAGCTGCAGACGCGCTGGTATGAATTCAGCACGTTCTGCCCGATCCTGCGCATGCACGGAGGGGGCACCGCCACGGAGACATGGAGCTGGCTGCCGGCCACGCAGAAGAACCTTTTGGCGTACGATGAGTTCCGCCATCGGCTGTTGCCGTACACCTATTCGGTCGCCTGGCAGGTCACGCATGCGGGGTCGACCATGATGCGGGCCCTGCCTCTCGATTTCCGCACGGACGCGAAGGCCTGCGCCGTCCCGGACCAGTATATGTTCGGACCTGCCTTTCTGGTCAGCCCGGTTGATCAGCCCGCGGCCAGGAGCCGCTCCGTTTATCTGCCGAGCGGTTCGACTTGGACGGACTTCTGGACGGGGGCCGGGCAGAATGGTGGCACCACGATCACCGCCGCTGCGCCGCCCGAGCAGATTCCGCTCTTCATGCGGGCCGGATCCATTTTACCACTGGGGCCGGTGGTCCAGTATGCCGGGGAGAAACCGGCCGACCCTATCGAGCTTCGCATCTATCCCGGAGCCGACGGCGCTTTCACGCTCTACGAGGATGAGGGCGACGGCTATGACTACGAACACGGCGCCTACGCGGAGATTCCGCTGGCGTGGAAGGAGGCCACCCGCACGCTGACGATTGGCGACCGCAAGGGGAGCTTTCCCGGCATGCTGGGCAAACGGACGTTTCGCGTGGTGTGGGTGCGGCCTCAGCACGGCGTCGGCATGGAGCCGAGCGACCCGGCGGACGCGGTGGTTGCTTACGACGGGAAGAGCGTCTCGGTCCAGGCGCCCGCAGCGCCGTAAGGCGTCGATTATTTGGAGACGGCGAGATCGCCGTCGAGCCGGATGGTCTGGCCGGGGCCAAACGTCAGGGTCACGACCTTGTCGCCATAGCGCACGTGGCAGGTGGAATTTTGGGAGTTAGCGATTGTCGCGGTGACCAAGTGACCGTCTTTCCAACTGCACCCAATGGTGTAGCCGCCCACGGCGCGAAAGCCGCTGAAGCTGCCACTGGGCCACACCTGCGGCAGCGCGGGCAGGAGCTCGATCTCGCGCGGGTTGGATTGCAGCAGCATCTCTGCAATGCCGGAGGTGGCGCCAAGCACGCCATCGATCTGGAAGACGGCGGGCGGCGGCCCGCCCTTGGCCACGTCGCGGCCGCCCTCCTGACGCGGGCAGCTATCCAGAAGATTGGGGAAGCTGCGTTCCGGGGTGAGGAGCAGGTCGAGGCAGCGGAAGGCGTGGTCGCCGACGTGCAGTTTCGCCCAGAGATTGATCTTCCAAGCGAGGCTCCAGCCGGTGGACATGTCGCCGCGCAGCTCCAGCGTCTTGGCGCAAGCGGCCGCCAGCGCCGGCGTGCCGCGCACGGAGATTTGATCGCCGGGAAACAACCCGTAAAGGTGCGAAACATGCCGGTGATGCTGCTCCTTGCCTTGGAAGTCCACCGGCCACTCCTGCAGACCGCCGTCCGCGCCGATTTTATAGGGCGGAAGATGATCGAGCTTGGCCTGCAGCTCTTGCTGGAAATCTTCGTCGATGCCGAGCACCTTCGCCGCCGCGATGGTGTTGGTGAAGAGTTCCCGCGTCAGCGCGATGTCCATGGTCGGGCCGGGGATGAGCGCGGCGCTTTGCGT
>CAZZYY010000032.1:0-21277 GCA_964658475.1 uncultured Candidatus Methylacidiphilales bacterium
GCAAGAACGATCTCGTCACAGGCCCGGGGCGGCGAGGAAACAAGCCTCTGGTAAACATTGAAATCAAGGCGGAGTTCCAGGAGCTCGGCCAGACGGGCGCGATAGGCGTACTCGTTTTCAAACGGCACATGCTCGAGAGAATGCGCGACGAGGCTGGCGCCGCCGCGCGTCGTGCGCGAGGCGAGCCGCTTCACGCCTCCGGCCTTGAAGAGCAGCGCGTTGAAAGCGCTTCCGCTCAGATCGAGGCAAAGCTCATAGTGCTGCCGGCGAAGCGTTCCGACGCTTTCCTTCAACGCTGCCGACAGCTCGCCGGCTCCTGCCTTGCGGTTGAAGAAAGACTGAAGTGGATTTTCGAGGGCCAGCACCGTCCACCCCAGGCGCCGACCCAGCTCAACGTGATCGGGACGAAGGGCGACATCGAGAGCCAGGTTGCTTTGGTGCGCCTGGGCAATCAAGGCGGAGAGCAGGGGAAGATGAAGCATCAAGTCGCCCAGACCGGCGATCGAGGCGGCGAGATTGCGCTGCCCCCACGTCAACGGCACGTGGCGGTGAAACGGGTTAAGCAGGTCGACTGCGGCCATGACGCAGGCGCTTTTGTAGGAGCGGGTGGCGTAGCCCCAGATGGGAGAGGAGGCCACTAGAGCGATCTCCCCTTTTTCATAGCAAACTCTTCACGAGGCCGACCCATGCGCCCACGTGTTGGGTATAGTCGCAAGTTTGCGCGACTTGCAATTCCTCGAGCATTTCGCCGGCAAATCCGGTGCAAATGATTTTGCGGCCGGTGGCGCGACAGTTCCAGTATTTCGATGGAAAGACCGCGCGGGGAAAGCGCGGATCTGCGGCGATCAAATGCGTTTCCGCTCTCCAAAAGCGATCGATGATCGCAGCCCGGTCCGCAAGCAGCGGTTCCTGCTGGATCCACCCGGGCAGCTGCTTGGCCTTGGGACCGTCAGCACGAAAAACGATCGTCTTGCCCAGCGCACGCAGCCGCTCGCACTCCTGAAGGAGCAGCCGCAAATCGTGGGCGTAACCGAGATTGCCCGCGTAGAGCACCGTATTTCGCTGACAGGGCCGTTCCGGGCCGAGGTCAAGTGTAGGCCAGTTACGGATGACGGTGACATTCGACCCCTCGTGCCCAAGATTCTGGGCGATCTTCACCACGCAATCCCAGCGGTCGAGATGACGCCTCCAGCGCGCGGCCAGCAATTTTTGCAGCGGGCGCGGATGCCCGATCAAGGCGCGAATCAGTTCCGGATAATAATCCTGCATCCAATAAACGCTCCGAGCCTTTTTTTGGCGCAGGAGAGTGTGGAGCGTCAACGACCCGGGGGGCGCGCTCGTCGTAATGACAACGTCGCCGGCGTGCACCTTCTCGCGGATATAGTCAAAAAAGGCGGCGTGGATCGATCGATATTCCCGCGCCTTGGACACGAGCGAATGACGCGAGCCGGCGTAGTGCGCGACGCGGTGCGAGGCCACGGTGGGCGCAGGACGCTGGGTCTGGCTGCGATAGGTCCCACGCCCGCCCACCACAACGACAGGCAGCGCTTGGTCGTGCAGGGCCTGGGCGACATCCTCCGCGTAGATCCCGGTGGGAGCGTCATCGGGCCAGACGAACTGCGTGAGGATATGGATCTGGCCCATGCGGTTGGAAAAACCGCGTCAACGGAAGTTGCGCAGAACCAGCTGCGAGGTCTCGCGCTGTCGGCGCAGACCGGACTCCAGGACAACGCCGGTGAGGATTGAATAGAGGGCAAGGTTCATCAGGCCCGTGGCGAAGATCGCCAGCGGAATTCGGTTGACCAGGCCGGTGGTCACATACTCGTAAATGGGTAGCGATCCGGCCAGAAGGCCCAGACCGGCGAATACCGCCGCGATCAGCGAGAAGAAGGCAAACGGCCGGTAGTCGCGGAAAAGCACAATCAGAAACCAGAGGATGTGCGTGCCGTCGCGGACCGTGCGCAGCTTCGAGCTGCTCGCCCCGTGGCGGTCCCGGAAGGGAACGTCGACCTCCAACGGGCGAAAACCTTTTTCGATGCACTGAATGGAAAGTTCGATTTCCAGCTCGAAGTTCTTTCCCAGGATAGGGACGTTTTTATAGAAGCGGCGCTTGAGCAGGCGCAGGCCGGAAAATATGTCGAGAGGTTTCCAGCCGATGACCAACCACTGAATCCACGCAAACGCCGACGCGCCGGTTTGGTGCCAGGGCCGGAAGGCGCTGACCGTCCCCGCCTCGGGACAGCGAACGCCCACGACCATGTCGGCGTCGCTCGTCTCCTGGGCCTCGAGCAGGCGAAGAATGCCGCGGGCGGGATAGCTGCCGTCGCCGTCGATCAAGGCGACAAACGGCTCATCCAGGCGATCGAGCGCTGCCAGGATGGCGCGAGCCTTGCCCCGCCGCGGCTCGAACCAGACCTCGGCTTCGGCCGCACGGGCGTTTTCCGCCGTCCGATCCGTCGAGCCGTTGTCGATGACAATGATGCGCGCATCGGGCAGCGTGCTTTTGAGATCGCGAATGACATGGGCGACAGCCTCTTCCTCATTCAGGCACGGAACGAGAATGCAGAGCTGGCTTGTCATTTCCAATGACCACCATCGTAAGCCAGCCTCGAGAGCCACCGCAAACATTCCGTGGACGCATCGTCTCGACGGGCGGGAACCTTCGCCTGCTGGTTATTTTGCCACAGGACTGCCCGGAAGGTGCAGCCCCTTAAAATCGGCCGAGTTCATCGTTCTAACCCGGTAGTTCTGCAAAAGCCGAGCACGCTCGGCCACGGTGAGACGCTTGGCGAGAAAGACCAGGGGACCTTTTTGAAAAAAGGGATCGTTGCGGATCAGGTCGCCGCCGTACCAGATGTCCTTGGCGTCGAGCAGGACGTACCGGTCCGGCACCGAGCCTAATAGGGCCTCGGCCCGGGCGAAGGGAGCGACAAACGTCTCGACCTGATAGGCGCGCAGAGGAAGAAAAAAAAAGAGAAGAAGACCGGCATTGACCCAGAGCGCCCGGATCAGCACCGGTCGGGAAACAGAGTCGCGCAGGAATTCAAAACCCATGGCGGCAATGATAACGAAGTTGCCGAGCACGCCGTGGTAATAGCGATAACCCCACCCGTGACCTTGATCGCTTTTGAAGAAGAAATAAACGGCAAGCGTCAGGATGAAACTGGAGAAGAGATCACGAGCAAGCGGCGGCCACCTGTCCCAATAGTTCAGGGCGAAGATAAAGAGAATGAGACCAAGCGGCGCGGCCCACGCGATCGCCACGGCCAGGCTCTCCAGCTGAATGAGCACGCTGACAAGCGTTGGAAGACGAAATGCCTGACTGGCTTGGTGAACCAAGTACGACGTCTCAGCGGCATTTCTGGGTCCGGTCAAAGCCGAAACGGTGCCCCAGTGAAGCCAATACGAGTAACAGACCAAGGCGGCGGCGTAGAGGGCCAGAAAGTAGCAGCACCATCCCCAGTCCCGCTGTCGCACCAGGCGAAACAGGAAGGGAAAGGCAAAAGCCAGATGGACGACGGGTTGATGAAGGCCAATGGCCAGAAAACCAACCCATCCCGCCAGCCAAAATCCCTTGCGCCCGGAAAGGGTAAAAAGCCAAAGCCACAGAAGGTTGAAAAAGAGATGCGCTGTCATCGCGTAGAGCGTCATCGCGTTGACCAGAAACTGACAGGAGGTTGCGAGGATCAGGGCGGCGATCCACGGATTCCACCTCCAGGCCGGATCAACGTTTGCCCGAATGGCCGGAAGCAGCGCCAGCGAACCGGCCGCGAGAAGAGGGCTCGCCAGCCAAGGCACCCTCATGAGCTGAAACGGCGTCAGAACGGCCGCCCAAACGGGGAGATAATTGGACACCCACACCCTCGACACCCGGTCGAGCGGCAACGTCCCCGGGGCAAGAGCTTGGCCCCAAGGTTGCCAGGATGCCGGCACAGGCGCGGTCACTCGACCCGAGGCAAAGAGCGTCGCTTGAAAGCGCGCGAGGTATTCGTCCAAGGACAGCGGAAAATTCAGGGTAACAAAAAAGGCACCCAAGCTGGTTGCTACAATGACGCCGAGGCAAAGAAGAACCCAGGGACCCCATCCGACCGATCTCGGCACGAAGTCATCCTCTCCTGGCCCGCGGCCACTCCGGCGCAAAACAAGAAACAGGGCGAGAACCGCGCCGAGCATCAAAGCCAGGGCGGGAATCTCGTCCCGGGTCAGCAGGACGTGAAAAACGTTGGTCAGGCCTGGCCGTGGCTGCGAAACCGGCAATCCCCGGACGAAGAAAGCGACGGAGAGACCCAGTAGGCAAAGCGCGCTCGCACATGCGACCGTGCGACGCAAATGAGTGGCAAAAGATGAGGAACAATCATCCATGGCCGCAAGCAGAAGAGCGGTCTTTCCTGGGGGTGGCAAGGCTCATTTGTGGCCGAGCGAGTCTACGGCATGCGGCAGCTGAACTGATAGTCGCCTGAGCCGACAATCAAGCCTGCCCCACTTCCGCTGGTGCTGGTCTGCCGGGCCTCGGCGTGACCGCTTTCCTTGATCGAGGAGGGATCGTTCGTCGGCAGGAACACGGTCGCACTCGTGTTGACGGGAACGACAAGATGGAGGGCGAAGCGGTTGCCGGTCACCGTCCAATCGGTCGCGATCAGCCCATGGATCGAGTCGTATTTTCCTGCGGCATGGGTCAATCCGCCGCCGGGTCGCGGATGAATGATGAAATGGGCAAAACCGGGTTCCTTCGCGTCGACACCAATGCCCGCCACGGTGTCGAACATCCATTCGCCGCACGAGCCAAGCGAGTAATGGTTGAACGAGTTCATGCTCGGGCTTTGAAAACCCTTTTGCGGCGTCCAGCCGTCCCACCGCTCCCAGATGGTGGTGGCGCCCTGCTTCACCGAAAAAAGCCAGGAGGGGAACGTGTCCTGGAGGAAAACGTTGTAAGCCGCCTGCACCTGACCCTGTGAGCAAAGGGCCGGGAGCAGGTAGCTGACGCCGATGAACCCGGTCGTCAGGTGGTCCTGGTGCGCGGCGATGTCCTCGGCCAAATACTGAGCGGCGCGGGAGCGCAAATTGTCCGGCAAAAGATTGAACCGCAGCGCCATGCCGTAGCCCGATTGCGTTCCGCCCGTGATGTGGCCGTCGTCCGTGACGTAGCGCTGATTGAACGCAGCCCTGATCCGCTCGAAAAGCGCCTGGTACTTCTCCGCGGACGCCGTATCTCCCACGACGGCATAGGCGCGCGCGACGAGCGAGGTGGAATAAGCGAAATAGGCCGTGCCGATCAGATCCTTCGGCGTGTTCTCGCCCTGGGAAAGCCAGTCGCCGTAATTTCCGCCCAGGTTGCGATCGCGGATCAGGTTTGTGCTGTGCGCCTGGCACCAGTCGATCCAGCGACTCATCGCCGGCAGATGCTGCTCCAGGATGCGCTTGTCGCCATACATCAGGTAAATCGTCCACGGGCAGATCACCCCCGCATCGGCCCAGGCCGGCGTGCCATTCCTGCTGTGAGCGGGACCCACCGGCGCGGGCGAGACATCATCGAAGGCGCCGGCAGCGTCCCGCGCATCGTCCACATCCACCAGCCACTTGGTAAAGAAAGCGGCGATGTCGCCGTTGTAGGCGGCCGTGCGGATGAACACCTCGGCATCGCCCATCCAGCCCATCCGCTCGTCGCGCTGCGGGCAGTCCGTCGGCACGGAGAGATAATTTCCGCGCATGCCCCACCGGATGTTTGACTGCAACTGATTCACCGCGGCGTTCGAGCAGGTAAACTCGCCCGTGGGCGGAATGTCGGTGCCCACGACGATGCCAGTGACGGCATCCCCGGCCGGAGTCTGCGCCAGGCCCGTCAACTCCACGTAACGGAACCCGTGAAAAGTGAAACGCGGCTGCCAGGTCTCAACACCGCTCCCCTTGCAGACGTAGGTGTCGATCGAGGCGGCGCTCCGCAGATTTTTTGTATAGATCGTGCCGTCGGGGTTGAGCATCTCGGCATGACGCAGCGTGATCTTCGTCCCGGCGGGCGCGGTCACCTTGAGCCGCACGAAGCCGACCATGTTCTGGCCGAGGTCGAAGGTGTACTGGCCCGGCTTGGGTTCCGTCAAGGCCTGCGGCTGGCGCTCGCCCGTCTGGCGAACCGGCTGGTCCACCTGCGCCTCCAGCGGGCGAAGCCGTTCCGTGCGCTCCGCCACGCCGCCCCACTGGCCGGCGTCGAGTCCCGGCTGGTCCCAGTTCTCGATTTCGTCGCGCGCATCGTAATTCTCGCCCAGCATGAAATCGGCGGAGGTGATCGGGCTCGCGTGCGTCTTCCAGCTTCCATCTGTCGTTACGCGCGTCACGCTCCCGTCCGCCAGCGTCACTTCCAGCTGGGCGAAAAGGGCGGGCACCTTGCCCCAGGCCTGGTAGCTGCCGTTCCCGATGTGGCCGCAATACCAGCCGTTGCCCAGCATCGCGCCCAGCGCGTTTTCACCCGTCTTCACCAAGGGGGTCACGTCGTAAACCTGGTAGCGCACCCGCTTGCTGTAGTCGGTCCAGTCCGGCGCGAAAACGTGGTCGCCCACCCGCTGCCCGTTCAGGTGCATTTCATACAGCCCAAGCGCCGTGACGTAGAGCCGCGCGCGCACCACCTGCTTCGCCGGCACGGTAAATTCGGTGCGCAATAGCGGCACCGGGGCGTACTCGGGAGGTTTCGTTTTTGGAGCGGATGGAATTATGTCCGCCGGAGGCGACGCCTCGATCCATTTTGCCTGCCAATCGCTCGGGTGGAGAAGGCCCATTTCCCACGTCGCCACCCGGCTCCATTGACTCGGCCTCCCCTCGGCGTCCCACGATCGCACTTTCCAATAGACGGTCTCACGCGACTGGAGGGGCGGCCCTGCATAGGTGATGAAACAGGTCTGTGCCGACGGCACCCTGCCGCTGTCCCATACATCGCCCTGATTTTTTTCCAGTAGGGCAGGGGACGAGGCGGCCAGCACGCGATACGCCGTCTGCCTCTGGTTCCGCGGCGCATCCGGCGCGCCGGTGAGAATCCAATCCAGCCGCGGCTTCGCCACGTCGATGCCCAGCGGATCAACGAGATATTCGCAACGCAGCCGCTCCGGGTGGAAGGCTGCGGTTTCCTGCGCCTGCGCTGCGACAAGCCCGAGCGCAAAAACGGCAGGGAAAACTCCGAGGGAGGTAAGGACTCTCAAGACCGGGTTCTAGTACTTCTTTCCCGGCACAATGACGAAATCATGGGCCGGCACGCTGGTGACGAGAGCCTCTGCATTGTTGCCAATGGCAACTTGCGCGTTTCCCGTATCGGTCGTTGTCACGTTCCACCCGTCCAGCGTCACGTAAGGCACATCGCCCTGCAGGTCGTCGGCGGAGGCTTCAATCCCGACGGTCTTCGATTCTCCCGGCGCCAGCGAGATGTAGTTGTCGGAGTAGTAAACGGGCAACACGCGCTCGCCGGACGCCTTGCGCCGCAACTGCAGGTGCGCCATCAGCGCGATCTGGTTGGTGGGATTCTTCAACGTAATGTCGAGCAGCACCTTTCCGCCCGCGTCGTTGCGCGCACCGCTGACCGTCAGGGCCACCGGCTCAAGCTTGTTGAGATCGGTGAAGTCCTGGACCTTGCCCTTCGCGGCCGGGACATTGCTGCGCCAGTAGAAGTTCTCCGAGATGAGCTTCCCCGTCCCATCGGTGAGCTTCATTTCGATGAAGTGCACGGGAGTCAGTGTGGTGGGCCAGTTAATGGCGCCTGCGTCCGTGGCGGCGGAGGGCTTGGCGGAGACCGGGAATGTCTGCCGCGCGGCCTGCGTCCCATCGAGGTTGAAGACCGTGGCCTCCGCTTCGCCGCTGAAAGCGGTGGGCAGATTGTTGATCACGTCCACATGACCGTTGGTCTCGTTCAACACCACGTGCAGCGGCTCGCAGGCCTTGCGCACGGCAAAGAGCGAGGCGTTCGGCTCCAGGTCGTAACAATATAGCTGCCAGACAAAGCTCGGCTGCGCGGGGGCGCTCATCCACGTGATCACCCCGGTGCTTGGGGCAAAGAGCGCGCATTCGCGACCCTCGTACATGGCGCGAAAGGCCTCGTAATTAGCCAGCTGCGCCTTGCGCACGAAGTCCGGGAGGTTGACCACTTTGCCGTAACGGTCGTTCAATTCACCGGGGTACCTGTCTCCGTTCTGCGCGCCTTTAGCGAGGTCGTGCGACGCCCAGTCGTCGTTGATCGACTCCCAATCCTTGCTCGGCATGAAGCCATGGATCGATTCGAGCGTCGGCACCGACACTGAACCGATTTCCGTCTTGAACGGTGCATCCACCCGGTAATAACCCTGCGGTTCGCGCCAGGAATACGGTCCACCGGAATGCACGCCGCGCCCGGAAGTTGAGCTCGGCTGGTACAGGCGTCCGCTGTCGAGTTCGCCCAGCATCTGCTTGAGCGCCGCATCGATCTCCTTCGGCGGGAAGCCCTCGTTGCGCGCACACCAGAGCATCACGGAAGGATGGCTGCGGAAGCGCAGGATTTTTTCCCGCACATTGGCCATATAGAGCGGCAGGTCGGTCGGATTGGGCCCGTCCGCAGGGTTGGGCTGAAAAAACTCGTCCCAGATCATCATGCCGTACTTGTCGCAAAGTTCGTAGAAGTCCTCGTTCGTGCTCTGTCCAACCCAGTTGCGGATGATCGTGTAGTTCGCCAGCTGGTGCATCCGGATCTCCGCCTCCAGGCGCTCGCGCGGGATGCGCTTCATCGCCTCATCCATGCCCCAGTCGCCGCCCTTGCAATAGATGGGTACGCCGTTGCAGGAAATGGTCAGGTTCTGGGAACTCGGCACCGCGTAGGAGTACTGGCGCACGCCGAACGTGACCGGCTGCTCGTCCGAGAGAGCATGGTCGTCGGTGGCGAACTGCAGCTTCATTGTGTAAAGATTCTGCGGCCCATAACCGTTCGGCCACCAGAGCCTCGGCTGCTTGAGGTGCAGCGACGGCTGATCCTGCGAGGTCAGTTTCACCACCCGCGTCTCGTTCGCCTGCAGCGTCACTGGTTGCGAGAACGAGCCGTCGCCCCAGTCGCCGGTCAGCGTGCCCGAGGTCGGCGTCGCAGCGGTATTTTGCAGCGTCACCTCGACCGACAAGTCGGCCGAGTCCGTCGCCGGCAGCGGCAGGGTGCTGATCACATAGGGATCACGCACCGTCACCGGGCCGGACGCGGAAAGATAGACTTTTCGCCAGATGCCGGTATCGCGATCGCGAATGCCGGGAATCCAGTCCCAGCCAATCGTGCAAAGGAATGTCGGCCCATCGATCGCGGTGATGCCACCGTTATGCCCCACGCCGTTCAAAATCGTCTGTTCCTGCGGCTTGCCCGGGTTCGGTTGCGGCGTCACTTGGACGGCGAGAACGGCGGTCTGACCTGCACTCGCTACCGAGCTGATGTCGAACCGGCCGCGCGCAAACGCGCCCTTGATCTGTCCCAGATCGGTCCCGTTCACCCACACCTCCGCCTGGTAGTTGATGCCGTCGAAATTCAGCCAAATCTTGCGACCCGCATAAGTGGCCGGCACCGCCATGGTCGTCCGATACCAGTAGGAGGTATGGCACAAGCTTTCCGGAATGACTTCCGGCCGGTTGTTTTCGCCATAAAGAGGCTCGGGATAGACCTTGTCGTTCACCAGCGAGGTCAAAACGGTTCCCGGCACCGTCGCTGCATTCCAGCCCGAGGGGATGTAGGTCGCCTTGGAAATGGCATCGCCCGTATCGGTGACTTTCGCCGCGTCCTGCAGTTGCCAGCCTTGGGAAATCTCCGAGGGCGGCGCGGATGAATTCGTGCCTTGCGCGCAAACCGGGGTGTGACCACCCAGTGCAAGCAACACTGCCAGACCGGCCCACGTGAAACACTTTTGCATATCCATTTTCTTCATTGCATCCATCACTCGTTATTTGTTCAACCCGGGCCAAAAGAAAAAAGAGCGTGAGCGTATCCAATCGGTCCGGAAACCTGCTCCGGCCACCTCAACCCGAGGAAAGCAGCGGAGCGGGCACGGACAAGCGCGACGATGGGTTGAGGCTCGTGCAAAGAAAAGTCAATTCCACTCGTCGCCGTCCACGCGCCAGACTATTGTGTAACGCTTTATTTCACGGCTCAACCGACGCCCATTCCGATGCTTTTCCGGCTCCTCACACTCGTCGCCCTTGCTACTCCCGGGCCGGCGCTTGCCGCGCCCAACCCGCCGCCGGCCTCCGCCCCGGTTGCGTCTCGGGCCGAGTTCTTTGACCTCGGCCAAGTTCGCCTGAGCCCCGGTCCCTTCCTCACCGCGCAGGAAACGGATGAAGCCTACCTGCTCAAGCTCGAGCCCGACCGTTTTCTGGCCTGGTTCCGCCGGGAAGCCGGGCTCACGCCAAAGGCCCGCGTCTACGGCGGCTGGGAAAGCGTGGGAGTGGCCGGCCACGCGGGCAGTCATTACCTCAGCGCCCTGGCGCAGATGTACGCCGCCACCGGCAATCCGGAATTCAAGCGGCGCGCCGATTACATGGTGAGTGAACTTGCGCTCTGCCAGCAGGCGAACGGCCGCGGCTACCTGGCGGCCATCCCCAACGGTAAAAAGATCTTCGCCGAGATCAAGGCGGGCCAGATCAACACGCCCGGAAACCTCAATGGCGGCTGGGTCCCGTGGTACACCCTCCACAAGGAGTTCGCGGGGTTGCTCGACGCCTATCAGTATTGCCACAACGACCAGGCCCTCGACGTTGCCCGAAAATTGGGCAACTGGGTCGGCGACGAGATCGGCGGCCTGAGCCACGACCAGATGCAGCACATGCTGGAGATCGAGCACGGCGGCATGACCGAGGCGCTGGCCAACCTCTACGGCTATACGCGCGACTCGAAGTACCTCGCGCTCGCGGAGAGATTCCGGCACGACCAGGTCTTCCTGCCGCTCGCGCGAAATGACGACATGCTGACCGGCCTCCATGCCAACACGCAGATTCCCAAGTTCATTGGCTACGAGCGGGTCTATGAGCTCACCGGCGACGCCGAGTGGCACGCCGCGGCGGACAACTTCTGGAACACCGTGACCGGGAACCGCGCCTGGGTCATCGGCGGCAACAGCGAGAACGAACACTTCTTCGCCCCGGCCGCCTTCGAGGCGCAGATGAACGACACGGTCGGACCGGAAAGCTGCAACTCCTACAACATGCTCAAGCTCACCGAACACCTTTTCGCCGCGCATCCCGACGCGCGCGCGATGGATTACTACGAGCGCACGCTCTATAACCACATCCTCGCCACCGTCCGCCCGCACCAGGACGGATTCGTCTACTATACGTCGATGAGTCCCGGCTCCTACCGGTCGTACTCGACCGACTTCAACGACTTCTGGTGCTGCGTCGGCACCGGCATGGAAAACCACGCCCGATATGGCAAGGCCATCTACGCGCATGAAGGCGACGGCAAGCTGCTCGTCAACCTCTTCATCGCCTCCACCCTCGACTGGCCGCAGGCCGGCCTGAAGCTCGAGCAGAAAACCACGTTCCCCGAGGAGCAGGGAAGCACGCTCGTCTTTCACGCCGCCGTGCCAAGGCCGCTGGAGATCGATGTCCGCTATCCCGGGTGGGTCGCGCCTGGCGCGCTTCAGCTCAGCGTCAACGGCCAGCCGCAGGTCGTCGCCGCACATTCCGGCCAATATGCCGCCATCAGCCGCACGTGGCGCGAGGGCGACACCTTGCGCATCGAAACGCCCATGACGCTCCACCTCGAGATGCTCCCGCACAGCACCGATTACGTCGCCATTCTCGACGGCCCGCTCGTTCTCGCGGGCAAGCTCGGGCTGGAGGGCCTGACCGACCGCGACTTCGTCAACCAGCGCATGGATGCCGCCAAGCGCCTGCCGCAACCGCCCGTCATCACGCGCCCGTTGGACGAGATCGCCGCCCACCTAAAGCCCGTGGACGGTCAGCCGCTCACCTTCCAATCCGAGGACCTCATCCACCCACGCGACGTGCGCTTCGTTCCTTTCTACAAGCTCTACAACGAGCGTTACACCGTCTACTGGAAGGACACCGCCGCGTCGCCGGCCGTTACAAGCGCCGCGCCGTAGAAAAGCCCGCAAAACGCCTTCGAGCCGCAAAAGGTAGCCGGGATCGGCCCGATCCCGGAGCGAGCAACGCGAGCGGAATGCCTTCCTGACTTTTTCGGCATTCCTTCTTCGTCATTCCCTCCCTTGCTTCCTCCGCGAGACACGCCACCACCAGCCTGCCACCAGCAACACCCCAAGGATCCCGCCGAGGACCTCTATGCCAGGCACGAAACCCGCATGCTCAGGAACGCTCCATGCCGGCACGGTCATGCCCAGCCCGACCGCGCTGGAAATCCCCCCGGCCTCCACGGGTTCATCATGGCTATCGCCATTCGGCAGTTCATACACCTGCACCGTGTCGCCCATGATGTAAGGCAGGCGGAACGCCACCGTGCGCGCCCCCGCCGGCAGCCGGCCGGAAAAGTCGATCTCGCCCGGCATCAAAATCGGCGGCTGCAGATGTCGCGCCAGCACCGCGTTCACCTCCGGCAGGCCGGGCAGCGACCAGGCCGAAGGCGCCATGTCGCCCACATTGGTGCGAACGACCAGCTCGCGCTGGAAACGCTGGCCAGCTTCCGCCAGGTCGCGGGCCAGCACCATCCGCGGGGCATCGAGTAGCGCCTGCAATTGCTCGTTCGACGTGTCCTGCGACGTCTGCCCCAGCGCGTAGGAGAGGATATCGATATTGAGCGTCCCGCGATAAACCCCCGATGGATCGATCGCCACCTGCAGCGTCGTGAACTGGGTGGGATGCGCCGCGACGATTGCGCTGCCTAGGGCAAAGGCGCAGGCCATCAGCGCTCCGCCCCCGCGCCCAACCACCGGCCTCATGGCGGCGGCGGATGGTCTTCGAAGAGCTTTTTGACTTCCTGGGCGTCCAGCGCGCCGCGACGCAGGGTGAAATCCTTCACCCGGCCCGAGAAAGTATGCGCATGCTCCCACGGATCGGTCGCGCCCACGTTGACGAGCGCCTCGGCATCGCCGCCAAAGCCGGCGCGCTGTTTCCCGATCGGCTCACCGTCCTTATAAAGCGCGATCGAGTCGCCATCGTAGGTCGCCGTCAGCATCTGCCAGCGGCCCAGGTCCAGCGGCGAGTTGGTCTTCAGGTTCTTGCCGCCGCTCCAGAATTCGATGTCATCCGGAAAGATCGCGATGTAACGCGAGCCGGCGCCCTGGGCGTCACCCGATTGGCCAAACCCGGCCAGGAGCACGCGGTGGTCCGGCTTCGCGTCGGCCTTCACCAGCAGGTTCAGGGTCCACGGATCGCGTTTTAGCACGGGCAGGCCAGGCGGTGACGCCTGCACCGCGCCCTGCGGCAACGTGGTGTCCGCCAGCGTATAGACAATGTTCTCCGCGTTGAACGGCTGGGAGGTGGCGGCGAGCGGGTTGCCCGCCGGCGAGGCATCCTTGATTCCCTTCAGCGCCACCGTGTAGCCGGTGCCGTCCGCCAGCGGCGCGCCGAAGCTGAGCGAGGCCACGGTATGATCCGGCGAAAGCGCGACGGCCTTCACGGCAACCTCCGGCTGCACGGTGTAGTTCGCCAAATTCGTCCCCGTCGCCGCATCGACCGGTTCCGAGAAGGCGAGATTCAGCGTGGAGGGTCCGTCCGTCAGCGCGCTCAGCACGTGCGGCGGCGTGGTGTCGTGGATCGTCACGACGCCGTGCGCGACCGGGCCTGCGTTTCCACCCGCGTCGATTTGACGCGTGGCCAGCTTCACCGTATCCGATGCGAAAAACGGACCCGTGTAAACGGGCGAGCTGGCGCCGGGATCGCTGCCGTCCGTGGTGTAGTGGAGGTCACCCGGCAAATGATAAAGGGGCGGCAGCAGCGTGATTCGCGTCGCGTCGGAGAAAGTCTGCCCGTCCTGGGGAACGAGCGGCGGGCCCCCGGCCTGATGGTCCCGCAGCGTGTCGTACAGCGGCGTGGCCGCCGGCGTAGCCGTGGGCTCGCGGCTGACACTCACGGCAAAGACGCGGATTTTGCCGTTGTCCGGCAGCGTCAGGCTCCTGGCGCCCGGCGGCAAATCGTAGCTCAGCTCGAACAGGTACGCATATTGATAGTAAGCGTCGCCGGCGGGTGAATTATAATGGCTGACGTACCAGGCCACCGGCGTCGGCTTGATGAAGCCGGGCGTCAGCCCGACGGGAATGCCTTTCGGCCCGGTCGTCACGGCACTGCCTGCGGTCACATTCGGCCCGGCGGAGGGCCCGCCGTCGCCCGGGTTGGCCCAGACGCGGTTGTCCCATTGTCCGACAAACCCGGTCCAGTCCGGCACGGTGCACGCGTAATCCTGGTCGCCAATTTTGAGGCGGCCCGTGGTGTCTCCATCCGCCGCGACCAGCAGGTGCACGCGATTGAAATCGCCGGCGGGCAGCGCGACCTGCTGCCCGTGAGCGGAGAGCGCGTTCTTCGCGCCGTCGGCGGCTGACCCGAGCTGGAATTTCACCCCTTCCTGTTCCACCGTTTGAGGAAACATCTCCGCCGAGTAGGTGTCTCCCGCCGCGTCCATCGCGCCATCGGTGCGATTCGCGCGCGAACTCACCACGTCCGTGTCAAAGGCCAGCGTGACCGGCTGGCTCGTCACGGGCGCCACTGGCTTGTCGGCCGGGGCCAGCTTCAGCGCGAACGCCCGCAGGCTGAATCCCTTCAGGTCAAAAACCAGCGCGCCGTTCTTTAACGTTGCGGTGCCTGCCGTGTGCTCCTGCCCGTCCACCTCGCGGGCGGAGACGATCGGTGCCGCGAGATGCAGCATCACGCCCGTTGCCGGCTTTCCGGTCAGCTCCTTCAGCCGCACGACCATTTCGCTGGAATCTTCCGCCTGCTTCACGGCCATCACCTGCACCTGCGCGCTGTCAAGCGAGAGCAGCGAGAACGTCTTGCCGCGCGGACCGTCGTGCGGCTCCGGCAGGAAGGCGCGCAGCGGCTGGTTAAGCCGGGCCGCTTGCTGCGGCGTCTGGCCGCTGGCCCAGTCGCCCGCATGCCCCGCCACGGCAAAGAGTATCTCGTGCCGCCCCTGGTCTTGGGTGCCCTGGCGCACGTCGCCGCCGCGCGTGCCCGGCGTGTAAATCATCGTCAGCCGCAGCGTCCTGTCGTCCGGCTTGTCCGAGCCGTACTTCGAATCCTCCAGCACCGACGCGCCGAAGTCGCCGCCCTTGTCCGTCAGATCCATCCACTGCTGCAGCGGCATCTCGAAGCATTTGGGGTTGTCGTTGCCGCGCCGCACCACGCCCACCTTGTCATCGAAGGAGGCTTCCGGGTTCGCGGCCGAAAACGGAAAGTCGGCCTTCAGGCTTGCCTGAAACGCCCGCCAGTCGATGTGGTTGAGCACCTCCAGCCGGTCGCCCGCGCCGTTGGCCGCCAGGCGGATGTCCTGCGTGAAGGTGGAGTTTTCCGTCGTGCGCACCACCTCCAGCGCGACGCGGGCCGGGCCGCTTTCCAGGATGCGAATCTTCGCCGGTCCACCGACGTAATCCCGGGCCGGCTTCTGACGGTCGTCCCAGTCCATGTTCCAGGAAGGATAATGCGACGGGTTTTCCGTGTGGAAGGAGAGCCGCATCGGGGCGGAGAGCAGCTCGCGATCGACCTTCTTGTCGTAGATCGACGCGATGTCGCCCGCCGCGTTCAGCTTGACGAGGTACCGTGCGTTTTCGAGCGAGTCCGTCGTGACATGGAGTTTGGAGGAGCCCGGCGCGGCCTCAGGCCGCACGTCGAACATCGCGTAGCCCAGGGAGGGCACCTTCGCGATGAACAGGACCCGCGTTTGGCCGTCCTTTTGCTCCAGGACCTGGGTCGGCACCGGTGTGCCTTGCGGATCGTAGGCCGTGTACCTGTCGGACGCTTCTCCCGGGACTTCCGCTTCGACCGCATCCTCGCGTGCGAAGGGCAGGGGATTATAAACCGCCACCGGTGTGCCTTGGGCGTTCGTATTCAGCTGCGAGATCACCGCCGCGCTGGCGCGCTCCGTCACGGCGGCGAAATGGTTCAGCGCCAGCACCTCGTCGTTCCACGAATACTCGTAGGCTTTCGGCACGCTCGTGCCCGGCATGATGTCGTGCATCTGCGAGCCCAGCACGAGGTCCCAGCCCTGATAAAGCGGATCGTACGGATAGGGAAACGCCCCCAGCCATGCGGCCGCCGTGGCCGCGCCTTCCGCCGCCGCGGCCAGTTGTTCGTTCTTGCGGTTCCACCGCTTCATGTAGGCCTCCGACGAGATGGAGCCGGCGGAGTGATTCACCAGCAGCAACTCTCCCTGGTAGGTGGGCAGCTTCGCCGCCAGGGCCGGCGGCAGATCGCGGCAGATTTGGTCGGAACTGCCCTCGATCACCCGCACGGGCCCGCCGCTGATCAGCGCCTTCTCCACCCAATCGACCGTGGAAGCCTGGGGCGCGCCGCCCTGGTCGCCGATCCCGAAATACTTGAAGTCGGCATAAACGCCCGATTTCGCGCCGTCCTCGTTGATCCGTTTCTCCCACATCCTGCTCTGGCTCAAGTCATCCGTCACCTGGGTCCCGTAGCCGCCCGGATTCAACGCCGCCATCACCGAGGTCCCGTCCGGCCCGATCCACGTTCCGAGGTTGAACGGAATGCCTACCGCCGAGCCCCAGGTGAGCTTCTGGGTGGAGAAGAATTTCACGCCGCCGTGCGCCATGACTGTCGGCAGCGAGGCGGGGAAGCCAAAGCAATCCGGCAGCAGGTAATCCTCGCTCGTTTTCCCGAATTCCCGCTGAAAGAAACGGTTGCCGTAGAGAAACTGGCGGGTGATCGATTCCAGCGACGGGATGTTCGTGTCGTTCTCATCCACCGAGGAGCCCGCCGGCACCCAGCGGCCCTGGGCCACGTAGGCCTTCACCCGCGCGTAGTCCTCCGGGTAGTACTCCTTCATCATCTCATAGCGACGCGAGCCGGTGAAGTTGAAGGTGTAGTTCGGATACTTCTCCAGGAGCGCGAAGTTCTGCTCCATCGTGTTCCGGATGTCGTTCTGGATCGTCTCGACATAGGTCCAGTTCCACTGCGTATCCAGATGCGCGTAACCCACGACATAGAGGTTCTTGTCGTGGACAAAATCGACCGGCTTGGGCGCCAGCTTCTGGTACGCCGTCGTGTCGTCGCTTTGGGCCGTGGCCCGCAAGATGAGGAAAGTGAAAGCGAGCAAAACGGCAGAGGGTCTCATAAAGGCGAAAATACAAAGGTGAGTGCCCGAGCGGCGTTCGGCAATGAACTACTAACCCGTGACGGGCGAAAAAGTTTGCCGGCTTCACCGAGCGCGGACAACCGGGCGCTAGCAACGATGGACCGCTCCCCGGGTTCAATGCGCACGCTATGATCAGAACTGTCCTCCTTGCCACTCTTTGGGCCATGGTCCCGGGCCTGCCAGCCGAGATCGCCCCGCCTGCGCCCGCCGTGACTCCCACCATGGCAGCCGCGCCCACCGCAGTGCAGATCGATTGGTCCAGGACCACGCTCACCTCCCGCACGACACCCACGCTGCAGGTCGTCGTCAATCCGCCGCTGCGCCCCGGCCATCCCGTGCATGACGGTGCTCTCGGCGCCCTGCACAACCTCGGCGCCGATTATGTCCGCTTCTGCCCGTGGATTCCCTATCCGCGCCTGGCCGTCGCGGAACTTGAGCCGCCCACGCCGCAGAAGACCTCGTGGGATTTCTCGCTCATCGATCCCATCACGCTCGATTTCCTTAACGCCCAGCAGGGCCACAGCTACATCCTCAATTTCAGCACCATCCCGCAGTGGATGTTCGTCACGCCCAAGCCGGTGACCTATCCCGCCGATCCCAACCAGGTCACGTGGAAATACGGCGGCGGCACGGAGCTGCGCGATCCCTCGCTCAAGGAGCTGGGCGACTACTACGCTCGCCTCGTGAGCTGGTACACCAAGGGCGGCTTCACCGACGAAAACGGCCAGGTCCACACGTCCGGTTACTATTACCCGCTGCCCTACTGGGAAGTGTTCAACGAAATCGACAGCGAGCACCACACCACCCCGGAGCAATACACTGCGCGCTACGACGCCGTGGTCGCGGCCATCCGCGCCGTCTCGCCCCAAACCAAGTTCGTGGGCCTGGCGCTGGCTGACCCGAAGAAGCTCGCCTACTTCACCTATTTCCTCGACCCGAAGAACCACCGCCCCGGCATCCCCCTCGACTACATCTCCTACCACTTCTACGCCTGCCCCAAGAGGACCGATACCGCCGATCAGTGGCAGCACGGCTTCTTCACGCAAGCCGACGGCTTCCTCGCCACCGTGCGCAAGGTCGAGGCCATCCGCCAGCGCCTGAGCCCCGCCACCCGCAGCGACCTCGACGAACTCGGCGTGATCAACGACATCCCCAACATCCCGCCCGTCTACTGGAACGCCGCCGGGGCGCTCTACGCCTACCTCTACGTCGAGTTGACCAAGCTCAACATCGACGTCGCGGGTGAATCGCAGCTCGTTGGCTACCCGACGCAATTCCCCAGCGTCAGCATGGTCAACTGGACCACGGGCAAACCCAACGCGCGCTTCTGGGTGCTCAAGCTGCTCAAGGACAACTTCGGCCCTGGCGACCGGTTCGTCGCCACGGCGTACGACCCCACACCCGCCCAGGATCCCGACCTCGATCTCCAGGCCTTCAAAACCGGCACGGGCCGCAAGCTTCTCCTCATCAACAAGCGCAACGAGTCCCGCACCGTCACGCTCCCGGCCATGGCGGACGGCGCGACCCTGGAGGCCGTCGATCTCTCCACCGGCGAGAATCCGCCCCGTACGGAAAAGCTGACCGGCCCCACGGTCACGCTCGCGCCCTTCGAAGTCGCCGTTGTCCACATCCCCGCCTCCTGACCCTCCGGCCGGACGAGAAAATACCGCTTCAGAAGCGGGAGGTTCGACGTCAAGTCAGGTGCGATCAGGCTTGGAGGCGCCGTGCCCGCACCTGCCAGAACATCAGCAGGCCCAGCCCCCCGAACAGCAGGGCCCAGGTCGAGGGCTCGGGAGCGACCAGCGCCACGCCCTTGAAGTTCTCGGCGCCGGAACCGGGAGCAGCGGCCAGTTCGCTGAAAGTGTCGCTGCCCGCCGTCGTTGCGGCCAGCGGATCGGAGATGGCATACAAGCCGTTGGGATTATCGTCGCCCGCAGTGAAGGAGACCGCATAGAGATCGACCGTGCCATTGATCAGCTGCCCGGTAATGGCCTCAAAGCCCGTCTGGCCACTGGTGGCGTTGGCCGCGGCAGTAGCAGAGACAAAGCCCGACGGCGTCAGCACATACTGCAGCGACCACGTTCCGCCGTTCAGCGTCCATTTTTGAATGCCGCCGGCGCCAACTGCGGCGCCGCCTACTTTGGGAACTCCCGTATCCGCCACATAAAGCGTGGTCGAATTGGCGAACCAAAAGCCTTCCGGGCTATTATCCGTGCCAACATAGCCTGGCGCGGTATTGACGCCCAGGGTGAGCTGCGTGGCCGCAGAGGACAAAGCGGTCGGCATTCCCGTGTACATGAAAATGCCCGTCGGAGAGTTCTTCTTGTCGAGCGAGTAGTAGAGATTTCCGTTGTAACCCGTGACGTACCGGGTGTCGTTCGAGGTATAGATCGCTGGCGGCAGGCTGGCAGCGGTCGTCCCTGAATAGCTCGCACCAGTCGTGGGCGAGTAGAAGATCCCTTCATCGCCATCGCTCTTGCTGTCGCCCTGACCGGAAATATAGATCGACGAGCCCGTGGCGGAATAAGTGCTCCGCGGGTTGTTCGTGTTGTAGATGTTCGAGAACGACGTGCTCGAAACCACATTGCCGTTCAGGTTTATCACATCAGCAACGCGTGCGACATCAATGGGCGAGGATTGACCCAGGGGCACCTCGGTCGATTGCGCCGCGGTTGCACCCGAAATCGCTGTACCGCCATAAGGTTGACCCAGGTCGTCGCCATACGAGGCCGAGGAATCGCCGTTGTTCCCGGGGTAGTTCTTGGTGCCGCCTGCTCCTGCGGTATACGCCCCGATGCCCAGGGCGGCCTGCGTCGAGCTATAACCCGCGATGGTCAAATCCTGGCCGTTGCCCGTCATCTGGATGTTGCCTTCCGACGAGGAGCCGTATTCACCCACGATGCCGGAAAGAACGGTCACCGAATGGGGCGTCTCGCCAGTCGCTGTGGTCGAGGCCGTGAAATCCTGCAGCGAAATCGGAACGGCCTGCCCGTCGATCAATCCCGTGCTCGTCGGCGTGCCATACGCGCTCACCACCAGGTCGCCCGGCGCAAAAGTCTGCGCGGAAGCCGGAGAAGCGCCGAGCGCAAGGGTAAGGAGAGCCGCAGCGGCCGGTACAAGCGAACGTGAGGAATAGTGAAATGGAAGCATGGGAATGATCGGTGGGTGGTAAATCGAACAGGCGGACATTGGCGGTACCGTTGCACCGGTGCAAGGCGCAGAGGGTAACGTTTCTGCGTCGTTTTGGTGGCTGCAAGAAGACAAGAACCCCAGCCAAAAAACTCCCCGTTCGGACCCGGGCACCCTAACGTCATGCATGGTCGTTTGCTCCCGCGCGTGATCCGTCCTGCCGCCATTCTGGTTGCTATCCTCGCCTGCACTGCGGTCCAGGCGCAGGAAGGCATGGAGAGTCCCGCCGCCATGGCGGATTCGCCGGGCGCAGTCGTTCACTACCAGCTCCCAGCCGACGGCCCGCTTCCGCAGACTTATCTCGTCACCCTCGCCGTCACCGACCCGCGCGATCCTGCCTGGATCGTGAGCAATTTCGCCTGCGGTCTTGTGTGCACCGTCACGACGCAAAACCAGGGCCGCTTCGCCGAGACGTGGGACGGCCTCGACGAAAACGGCATGCCCGTTCCGCCCGGCCGCTACGGCGTGAAAGGCATCTTCATGCCCGCGCAGAAATGGGCCATCGACGGCCAGTATCATGCCGTCGTCCCCAAGCTCGTCGCCACCGGAGGCTCGTGGGGCCAGTCGCCGGCCGGGGACGCGCTGCCCGGCTTGGTCGAGGGCGATCCCGTGGACTCGCCGCTCTGCGACGTGGACGTGGCGCCCGGCGGCATCGGCACGGTCGCCTTCGGCTATCTGGAAAACGGCCATAATTTTTTTCGCACCGATTTCAATCGCCCCATTGGCTATGGCCAGATCCTCGCCGGCTACGAATCGGGCGAGTTCGCCGGCGCCACCTCCACCTGCTCCGACGGCACCGATGCCTGGAGCTACAGCGACGATGGCGGCGTGAAATACATC
>CAZZYY010000033.1:0-7044 GCA_964658475.1 uncultured Candidatus Methylacidiphilales bacterium
CGATGATCCCGGCGGGGATCGCGTGGCGGGTCTTGCGGATGCCGACCGAGCCGAAGTAAACCGCGATGACGTAAAAGGTGGTCTCGGAGCAGCCATACATCGTCGCCGCGGTGAGCGTGAGCGGCGAGTCGGGTCCGTGCTGCGTCACGAGGTCCTGGAACAAGGCCAGCGAACCCGTGCCGCTAAACGGCCGCAGGAGGGCGAGCGGCACCAGTTGTGAGGGAAACCCAATCAGGCCGGTAAGCGGCGCAAGCAGCTTCGTGAGCAGCAGCTCGCCGCCCGCGGCGCGAAACATGAAGACGGCCACGAGCATCCCGACGATGTAGGGCAGGATGCGCAGGATCACGTTGAACGCCTCACGGCCGCCCTCGACAAATTCCTCGTAGACCGGAATGCGCCGCAGCGCGGCGTAGGCGGGAAAGAGGAGGATGAGCCACGGGATGGCGAGCACCGAGATCGCACTGAGCGGCCGGATGAAGAGGAAATGGGGCCACGATTCCGGCCCAGCAGGAGGCACGATGACCGGTGCATTGCCGGGCCAGCCGAGGTGAATCGAAATCCACGCGACGAGTTCCGGGTACGCCACGCCCAGCAGCATCCCGAGCGCCGCACCCGCCAGCGCGGCCAGAATCCAGCGCGCGCCCGGCGCCCAGGGCAGCGTCGTGTCCGCGGCCTTTTGCTTGCGGGCCTCGTCCGGGCCGGCCTCGTGATCCACGGCCAGCTTTTCGCGTGAGGGAGGGGGCGCGCCCTTCGGCAGCGGAGGCAGGCGGTAGAAGCGCGTTTTTTCGAGGACCTTCGCGGCGGTGATGGCGGCGGCATGGGCGATGGCCGTGGCCGCGAGCGAGGTGCCGATGATCACGGTCGGATTCCTGCCATGCGACAGCGCCAGGATTCCGATGATGCTCACGGGAATCAGCGTGATGGAGCTGGTGTTGATCGCGAGCAGCATGCACATCGCGTTGGTGGCGACGCCGGGCCGGCGGTTCAGGCTCTCCAACTCGTTCATGGCGCGCAGGCCGAGCGGCGTGGCGGCGTTGTTCAAGCCGAGGATGTTCGCCGCCATGTTCATGATGATCGCGCCCATGGCCGGGTGGTCCGCCGGCACCTCGGGAAAGAGCCAGACCATGATCGGCTTGAGCGCGAGGCCCAGCCGGTGCACGAGCCCGGCGCGATCCGCCAAGCGCATCAGCCCGAGCCAAAGCACCATGATGGCGAAAAGCTTGGCCGCAAGGCTCAGCGCGGTGTTGGTAGCCTCGATGGCCTGGTCACCCACCTCCTGCAGGTGGCCCGTCACCCCGCCCAGCAGCACAGCCAGGGCGATGAGCCCCAGCCAGACGAAGTTCAGCATAAACCGTTGTGCCGTGGCGCGGCGCGGCTGTCGAGCATCGGCCCGCCGCCGTTTGGCGCGAAAAGGTAGAGCCCCGCGTTCAGCGCGAAGAGCAGCGCGGGGGCGTCGATCAGCACGTTGATTTCCGGCGAGAAGATGTACACGTAAAGATCGATGAGAAGCGCGAGGCCGGTAAAGACATGCGGCAGCCAAAAACGGGGCGCCACCAGGAGGCCCAGCGCGAGAAAGTTCAGCGCCAGCACGTCGTTGTAGATGTTGCGGTAGGCCGGCACAAAAAAGTCGAGCAGGTACATCCACGCCGCCAGGCCGAGGATCAGGCGCGGGAGATCGAGACGGCGCGCCCAGACACACCAGGCGACAAAGCCGGCGGCGGCCACGGCAAAAATGCCCGCGCCGGAAAGCGGTTCCCAGCCCAGCGCGCGAAAGAGCGCGTGAATCGAACCATCGGCGAAGACAATCGGCACGTAGAAAGCGAGCTGCGGCAGCGGCATCTCCTCGACGAGGCTGGGGTACGCCTCCGGCCCGGGACGGGGATTGATGCCGTTCAGATAATAAGAGGCGTGCTGCCGCATGCCATGGAGGTAGTCGCTCCAGACCGGATGAAGAAACAGCAGCGGCAAGCCAAGGCCCAGCACCAGCCCGGCCACGATGCCGGGAATTTGGTCGCGCCGCCGCCAGGCCAGCACGGGAAGCAACAGCAGGCAGGGCGGACGCGCGGCCGCCAGCCAGCCGGCGGCAAAGCCGGCCAGAAGCGCCCAGCGCCGCCCGGCCGCCAGCGTACCCGCCAGCCAAAGGGCGAGCAGAAAGGTGAGCACGACGTAGCTTTGCCCGCGCTCCGCGTGCAGGCGCCAACTGGCGCCCAAGGTGAACAGGGTGAAAATCAGCCCCAGTGAAGCCTGTTGCCAGCGCGCGCGCGCCGTGCGCCACCACAGCCAGCCGGTGCCCAGCAGCAGCAGCCACTGGGTGCCGAACCAGAGAAACTGGCCGTTGCGATAAGGAAGCGTCGCCCAAGGCATGCTCAGCACCAGCAGGGCCGGCGAGGAGGTGGTCTTGCTCACCGTCATGCGCGGATTGTTGAAGGGATCGCAGTAGATCTCGGGATCGTTGCGGGTCCACTTGTAGGAATAGGGATCGATCCCGGCGGCGAGCAGCCGGGCGCCGGTGATCCGGTTACGCAGGTCGATCGCCCCGCCGCGGACGACGTTATCCGCATCGATCCAGAAGCTGATGATCAAGACAAAGACCATCGCCGGCACCGCAGCGGCGGCAACGAAGCGGGGCATGCGAAACAGACCGGCCGGCATTCCCGCAACGTGGCGGAAAACGGGACGGCGGTCACGCTCAAGTCATGCGCGCCGCCCGTTCAATTCCTTGAAGAACTCGAGCAGCTTGCGCGCGGCGGACTGCGTGGCGGCGGGATCCGCCGCCTGGCGCAGGAAGTCGCTGTAGCCCGGCAGCCGCGCCTCGTCGACCCGGGGAAAACCCATGGTCCAAGTGGGGAAGTCACGCTGCGCGCAGTCGCCCTCCAGCAGGGTGATCATGCCGCGATGGCGCGGGTCGGCGGCGATCCGTGCGCAGGTGGTTGCAACCGCCTCGCGGTCCCCTTCCAGCAGCTGGATGAAACTGCCGCGCACGTAGAGGAGCAGCCCGGTCACCCCGCTGGCCTCGTTGTGCGCCCGGCTTGTCTCGAGCAATTCATCCAGTTGCGCGTCGCTCAACAGCTCTGCGGCGGAGCTGACGTAAAGGTATTGATACATGCGAAGGGGGATCGAAGGGCGCGTCTGGCGCGACGCCGCCCAGCGCTCTCAGCGATTGATGCTCTTGAAGTGCTCCATCAGGCGCAGCGCCGAGGCGCGGTGCCTGGCGGGATCGGCCTTGCGATCGAGAAAGTCGGTATAGCCGGGAATCTGCCCCGCGCCGTCCCGGTCGACCCGGCGGTAACCCATCGACCAATCGGGAAAGTCGCGCTTCTCGATGTCTCCCTGCAGGAGGACGAGCACTCCGCGATGGCGCGGGTCCTTGGCGATGCGCAGGTTTGTGGCCATGACGGCATCCTTCTCGCCCTCGAGTGCCTGGATGAAGTTGCCTTCGAGATAAAGCAACATCCCCGTCACGCCGCACTTCGTGTTGTTGGTACGGCTGATGGCCAGAAGCTCGTCAAGTTCCTGGTCGCTAAAAGGGCTCACCGCCGAACTGACATAAACCAAATGAAACATGATATCAGCGTAGGTAGCACGAAGCGGTTTTCAAGGGGAGCGCTTCCTGAGCGCCGTATCGGTTAATTGCTGAGAAAGGGGTGATCTCTTAAGGCCGACCAAGCTGGCACGAAGGTAAAAGAAGCCCGTCGAGGCTACACAGCATGACCCGTATTGACCTCAATCTCGTCATACCGCTTGACCCGATAGACGATGTAGGAAGCGATCCAGCTGAAGACAAAGACGGCGATAATGAGAAAGCCGATCGTGCCGAAATTGTCGTTGAGGGAATCCATCAGGTCCCAGAACGAGCCTTTCCAGCCCATCTCGTCACCGACGAGGCCCAGCGCCTCGATGCCGCCAATGAGCAGCGCCACCACGATGGAGACGAAGGTGATCGTCATGTTGTAGTAGAGCTTGCGGATCGGCTTGACGAAAGCCCAACCGTAGGCGCCCAGCATAAGAATGCTGTCGGTGGAATCGACCAGGGCCATGCCCGCGGTGAAGAGGGTGGGGAAGACAAGGATCGACCAGATGGGCAAGCCCTTGGTGGCCGCGGCGGCGGAGATGCCGAGCACCCCGACCTCCGTCGCCGTATCGAAACCAAGGCCGAAAAGAAAGCCGACCGGGTACATCTGCCAGCCGTGATTCACCAGCCGGAAGAGGTTGCGAAAGAGCCGGCCGAAGAACCCGCGCCGGGCCAGGATGAGGTTAAGGTCCTCATCCACGTAGGCGCCGCCCTTCTTCACGCGGCGGAACGTGCGGTAGACCGAGACCAGGATGAAAAGATTCGCCACCGCGATCGCGATCAGGAAAAACGCGGAGACCAGCGTGCCGACGATGCCGCCGACTGACGCGAGGAACGTGAAGCGATCCTTGAGCGCCATCGAGGTAAGCGCGATGGCGATGGAAAGCCCGAAGACGATGGTGGAATGGCCGAGTGAAAAAAAGAAGCCGACAGAGACCGGGCGCTGGCCCTGCTGCATCAGCTTGCGGGTCACGTTGTCGATCGCCGCAATGTGGTCGGCGTCGACCGCGTGGCGCAATCCGAAGGTGTAGGCGACGAGGGACGTGCCCAGCAGCACGGGATAATGGCGAAAGGCGAGCAGCGCCCACAGCCAGGCCCCAAGGTTGAACGCGGCCAGGAACGCGTACATGAAAACGACCCGCTTACGTGTGTCCTGGCTCGTGCCGGCCAGCGCGTGCGGAGCTGCCGCAGCGGGAATCGTCGCGTCCATCAGAGCGTAACTTGAAGGGCGCGGGTCATCTTGCAACAGAAAGTTCAACCCGCGCGGCCCCGGCCGGTCGCGATAAACGTCGTGCCTTTGAGGCGGCCGCGGCTTACATCTGGTCGCGCGCCGGGACGCTGGCGCTCCGGCCATGCTTGGAGTCTTTTCATGACGCTGTGCCCATCGCGAATGATGCCCCGGGCGTGGCTCGGCGCCGTCCTGGCCCTCACGCTGGCCGCTGGCGCGGTTCCCGCCCGCGCCGACCCGGCCTCGCTCATCCAGACCTTGATGGTGATCGATCAGGGCCACTTCATCAGCTTCCAGTGGAGCTTTTACTTCGTCGATTTCCCGCCGCATTTCGTGCTGAAGAGTGGGCCGGCGGAAACGGTCACGCTCGACGATCCCGCCACGTGGGAGGCGAACCTGGAGAAGATCGTCGCGACCGCGTTCGAGCTGAAGATCGATGGCCGGCCCGTTCGCCCGGAGAAGATTTCGCGCCTTACCCTCACTCCCAACAAGGTCTGCACCGTGACGATGATCTATCGCGGCCGGCCCGGGGCACAGGTGGAGCTGCGCGCACCGGTGCTGCAGTACCTGCCGCCGGGCGCGATCATCAATTATGAGATCCTGCCGCTCAATCACGCCCGCGAACTGATCACCGGCAACCTGACGGGCGCCCCCGGACCTTTCGCCCAGTCGGTCACCTTTCGCGAGACGGGAGATGGCCGTGGGCCCGCGCCGGGCTTCGAATCGGCCACCCGGGCCCTGTTCAAGCTCGGCCTGCGAACCGCCTGGGTCGACGTCGACTGGCTGTTTCTTTCGCTGGTGCTTTTCGTGGTACTGAAGCGGTCACGCGCCTTGACCATGGTGGCGATGATGTTGCCCTGCTGGACGGGGGTCTGGATCCTTGTCGGCCATGAGGGCATGAGGCTGCCGTGGAGAATCCCGGAACTGGCGTCGGGGGCGGCGGTGGCGTGGGTCGCCGTCACGGCCGCGCGATTTACACGTCACGCCCGCGTGATGTTGGTCGCGGCCGGCGCCGCTCTCGTCACCGCCGTCTGCGACCTGCAACAGCTCTCCTGGTTTCCGGAGCAGAAGACCATCCTGGCCGGCTGGGGACTTTGCGCGGGGTTCGCCTGCGGTCTTGCCTCGATTGCGATTGTCCTGCTTTTGGTCGTAACCGAGTGCCGAAAGTTTCACGAATTCGAGACGGCGTGGGCGCCCAAGATTTGCTGGCTGATCGCCGTGCTCGCGCTTCTCCTGCCGCTGGAAAAAGCGCTCCTCGGTTGAGCGCGCACCGGTCAGGAGCGGAAGAACTGGACGATCAAGTAAAGGCCGATGGCCGCCGTGACCAGCGCGGAGAAGAATGGCGCCCGGTGGATGATGTGCTGGAACCCGATCATGTGGCTGCCCAGCGCCCGCATGCCCCAGGAAGCGGCCAGCGCCACCGCCGTCAGCGTCAGCCCCAGCCCCAGGCTGAAGGCCGTGACCAGGGCAAAACCCAGCCAGGGTCGATGAAGCCTGAAGCAGGTGATGAGGATGACGATCGCCGCCGAGCAGGGCGCCAGGCCGGAACTCAGGCCAAACACGGCGACCTGCGCCGTGGAGATGTCGCGACCGGCGAATTTGTCCGCAATCTCCCGCATGTGATGGCGCGCATGTTCGTCCTCCTCCTCCGCGATGGCGACGGAGAGGCGTTCCTTCACAGGCACCGGGCTGTGATGGGCATGGTCGTGCGATGCGTGGTGGTGGTGGTGATGGGTATGACCGCCATGGTCATGCGAGTGGTCGTGGCCTTGGGCCTGTTCGTGATGATGATGGGCGCGCTTGTGATTGAGCTGGTTAAACCGGCGCAGCATCCAGTAGGCGAGACCCAGGATGACGATCCCCGAGATCAGGTTGAGATAGGGCGAGAACGCCAGGCCGGACCAGATCGCCCCGCCGTAGGATGCTGGCCAGACCAGGATCCAGACGATCGCGGTGTGGGAAAGGGTGGCGCAGAGCGCCAGGAGAGCGGCCTGCGCATACGAGCCGCGCGTGCCGATGATGAACGCCGTCATGATGCCCTTGGAATGCCCCGGTTCGAGCCCGTGCAGTACGCCAAGCAGCAGCGCTGCGCCCAGGAAAAGCCACGGATTGGAACCGGCCTGCTCGGCAAGTTGGATGGGGTTCATGACGAAGGCGCAGGCCTCCTTTACATACCCATCGATGCATCGCGCCGTCGAATGGAAACGCGCGCAAGGCCGGACGCGCAGAACAGGTAGCCGGGGGG
>CAZZYY010000033.1:7111-20981 GCA_964658475.1 uncultured Candidatus Methylacidiphilales bacterium
AGCGCGGCGCCGCCGCACAGCAAAGAGCCGGGGCCACCCGGCCCCGGCTCCGCAACCCCCGAACTGACTACTGACAAATCGGCTTACCGGGGATTGCCAAATTGGCCCTTGAAGGTGGTGATCGCCTGGATGTGGTGGTCGGCGAAGATCAATGCCGAGGAATCGTACCAGCTGCGGTCGCCGTGCTGGGCCTTCTCCGTCAGATAATCGACGCGGCGGGCTTCGCCCCCATCTTCCTGGATGTAGATCTCGCGGGCATCCGTCTCGTAGGCGGTAATGGCGTGGCCGATCGGGCTGAAGTGATACCCAATCGCGCCGAACGCGCTCTGGCTGATCACCTGCGCGGCGATGACGCCGGCCCAGACGATGTGCGGATTATGCTTATAGGTGCTGAACGCGGCGGCGGCATCCACGAGGCAGCCGTTGTGGATGTCGGTATCGCCATCGGCGATCCGGATCACGTCCGCGCGGGGCACCTGTTCCAGCGGCACCTGGGCCACGCGGGCGGGCAGCACCTTGGCGCTTCCTTTTTCCGAGTAGAGATATTCTTCGCCGTTGAGGCGGTAGAGGCAGCCGGCGCCCTGGTTGGCCAGCGCGTGGAAGACCACGACCTGGTAGGGCACATGGCTGGCATCGAGCACGGCGCCGGCGCGGCAGGCATCCTTGATGCCGTCCACGTTGGAGAAGTTCGATTCGGCCCGCAGAGGCAGCAGGGCCAGGGTTAACAGGGTCAGGCAGGTCAGTCTTGTTTTCATCATTCGTTCCTTGATTCGGGGTTACTCGTCCTTGAGGTTGCCTTCATTGGAGCCGGGATGATGCCAGCGTTATTTACCGGGTGGCATGGAACGGAGGCGTGAGACGTTTAGAATTCTGATTAAGATTCTTGTAAGATACTTATGACAAGTATGTTATATTATATCGGAAAATGGAATTTTAGTCCATTTGGATCGCTTTTCCGTGCCATTTTAAGGATAAATTATCTTTGGGTTCCGGCAGATCATGCCTAAATCGATTTCCTATTTGTCATATATTGCCTATCCTTGGCAATATTAGCAGGCAATAAGAGTAACCTTGCGGGTAGTCGGTTGCCCATACGGAATGAGTTGATGCCCACCCCGCCTGCCGCGAGAATAGCGGGACGAATGGCGCTTTCTCCGGATCCTGCCCTCGACCTGCTCCAGAGGGTCTATGGCTATCCTGCGTTCCGCGGCCAGCAGGCGGAGATCATTGCCCACGTCGTGGCAGGCCGGAACGCGTTTGTGCTCATGCCTACCGGGGGCGGCAAGTCGCTCTGCTATCAGATTCCCGCGCTTCTGCGCCCGGGGGTGGGCGTGGTCATTTCGCCGCTGATCGCGCTCATGCAGGACCAGGTGGACGCACTCACCCAGCTCGGCATTCGCGCCGCGGCGATCAACTCGGCCATGGCACCGGCTGAGGTGGCGCAGACCCGGCGCCGGCTGCGGGAGGGCGCGCTGGACTTGGTCTACGTCGCGCCCGAGCGCCTGCTGATGGATGAATTTCTGGCGTTGCTGCGCGAGTCGCCCATTGCGCTCTTCGCCATCGATGAGGCCCATTGCGTTTCCCAGTGGGGCCACGATTTCCGGCCACACTACACGCAGCTCTCCGTCTTGGCGGAGCATTTTCCCCACGTGCCGCGCCTGGCGCTGACCGCGACCGCCGACGGACCGACTCGCAAGGACATCGTCGAGCGGCTGCATCTGACGGACGGGCGCACCTTTGTCGCCGGTTTCGACCGGCCCAACATCCGCTACGCCATCATGGAGAAGAGCGAGCCGCGCCAGCAGGTGCTCCGCTTCATCCGCGAGAGCCACCCGCGCGACTGCGGCATCGTCTATTGCCTCTCGCGCAAGATGGTCGACGAGACTGCGGATTGGCTGCGCAGCCAGGGCTTCACCGCGCTGCCCTACCACGCGGGCATGACGGCGGAAGACCGCTCGCGCAACCAGGAGCGCTTTTTGCGCGACGACCAGACGATCATGGTCGCGACCATCGCGTTCGGCATGGGCATCGACAAGCCGGACGTCCGGTTCGTCGTGCACCTCAGCCTGCCGCGCAACATCGAGGCTTATTACCAGGAGACCGGCCGCGCCGGGCGCGATGGCCTGCCGGCCAACGCGCTGCTGCTTTACAGCCTGCAGGACGCCGTGCAGCAGCGGCGCTTCATCGACGAGGGCGACGCGCCCGAGGCGCAAAAGCGCATCGAGCACCAGAAGCTCAACGCCCTGCTCGGCCTCTGCGAGTCGGCCGTGTGCCGGCGCCAGACGCTGCTGGCCTACTTCGGCGACACCTCCGCGCCCTGCGGCAATTGCGACACGTGCCTGGAACCGCCCGTGACCTTCGATGCCACCATCGCGGCGCAAAAGGCGATCTCCTGCTCCTATCGGACAGGCGAGCGCTTCGGCGTCGGCTACCTGGTCGACGTCCTGCTTGGCGAAACGGACGAACGCATCAGCAGCTTTGGGCACGACCGAATCAGCACGTATGGCATCGGGAAGGAGCTTGGCCGCAGCGAGTGGCAGGGCATTTACCGGCAGCTCGTCGCGCTGCACCTGCTCACGCCCGACGGCGAGTATGGCGGCCTGCGCATCACGCCCCAGGGGCTCGCCTTCCTCAAGAACAAGACGCCGCTCCACCTGCGCCAGCAGGCCGCCCGGCCGAAGTCGCGCCGGCGGGACCGCGCGCGGGTTGCGGCCTCCTCCACCATCGACGTGGAGAACAATCCGGACCACGCGCTCTTCGCCGCGCTGAAGGCCAAGCGGCTCGAGCTGGCCCGCGCCCAGAACGTGCCGCCTTACGTCATCTTCCACGACCGCGTCTTGCTGGAACTCGCCGCGCGCAAGCCGGCCACGCTCGCGGCCATGAGCCAGGTCAGCGGCGTCGGTCAAAGCAAGCTGGAGCACTACGGCGCCATTTTTCTCGCCGTCATCGCGCATCATGAGAACGACCTGTTGCTGGAGGAAGCCGGCAGCGATTTGGTAGGGGACTAAGGTAGCCGACGCTCTCCGAGCGCCGGCTACCTGTCTCTAGAGAGAGCTTCTCAAGGCGCGCCGCGAAAAACCGAGCAACGATCCCCATCCTCCCGTGTTACTCCAGCATCAACCGCATCGGCCTCATGGACGAACCCACAAATCCCGCGCGCCGGTAGAACGCCTGCGCTTCGACATTCCCGCCGTCGGTCAAGAGGGTGATGCGTCGACAGCCCGCCTCGCGCGCTTCCCGGATGGCCGCTTCGAGCAGGAGGCCGCCTCCGCCCTTGCCGCGATGACCCGGATCGACGACCAAGTCTTCCAGCCACGCCGTGCGTGCGCCGAGAAACGTGCTCACGGTCAGGAGCAGATTGACCAGGCCGACGATTTTGCCGTCATCTTCCAGCACTAGGATCCGCCCAACGGCGGGCTGGGCCAGAATCGCGCGCAGACCGCTCGCTTGCTTTCCGGCGTCGGGCGCAAACTCCGTCTCCTGCGTGAAAAGCACCGCCAGCAGCTCGCAAAGCCGCGGAATATCCTCTTCGGTGGCAGGCCTGACGCGCATGATCTCCGGCAGCCGATGAAACTAAGTGCGCTCGAGAGGACTCGAACCTCCATGGATTGCTCCACTAGTACCTGAAACTAGCGCGTCTGCCATTTCGCCACGAGCGCAACTTCTGACCTAAAACCACTTGCGAAGATTGACCTGAATGCTTCCACGGTTGGTTTTCACGGCAGCGTCATGATGAACGCAAAGCAGCGAAAAACGTTCCTGGGAGCGGCACCCACCATTCAGAATCGTCTTCGTCATCGGGAAGGCGAATAGTACTCGCGCCTTTATGTCGGCGGCAAGGAAAAGTGGGTTGCCCGCACGCACGCCAAGTTGGCGGTAGACGATGCGTCTCGAGCCACCCCGGCGAACGTCACCGGAAACCATCGGTCTTCACTTTTCCCTTGAGTGCTGGGTTGATCGGTCAACACGTTCATTTCTTGCCAGACAGCCGTTTGTATCCTAAGAAGCAACAAACGCAACAGCGCACACGGACCCAATCCAACCGCTTGCCTGCGTCTGCATGGAGACTAGCCCCGCACCATAACTTACCTGGAGTAAAATGAAATCCTTCCGTCCCGGCCCGATCCGTTCCCTCTTCCACCTCGTGTGTTTATTGGGCAGTGTGCTTCCACTTGTTGCTCAGATTAGTTCCGTCCCCCTCAAGACCAGCGGACTCAACATCGTCGATGGCAAAGGGAACAATGTCTGGCTGCGCGGTGTCAATTTAGGCGGCTGGATGGTGATGGAGCCCTGGATGTGCCCGGCGGATGCTTCCGGTCTTCAGGACGAATACAGCATCATTCACGAGCTCGACACCCGCTTTGGCGTCACCACGGAACAGAGCCTGATCCAGACCTACCGGCAGAACTGGATCACCACGCACGACCTCGACAACATCGAGGCGCAGGGCCTCAACGTCATTCGTGTACCCGCATGGTGGGGTGATTTCTACCCGCTGAGCGCGCTCGGCGCGACAAATCCAGTGATGCGTTCCGACGCGTTTACCGTTCTCGATGCCGTCGTCAGTGCCGCTGCCGCCCGGGGTATCTACACCATCATCGACATGCACGGCGTCTTTGGCGGTCAAAGCACGTCCAACGACACCGGTCAGCAAAATGAAAATCTGTATTGGACCAACTCAAACGATCAAACCAACACGGCGCTGATGTGGTCCGCCATCGCGGCCCACTATAAAGGCAATGCCGCCATCGCCGGTTACGATCTCATCAACGAACCGAGCGGTGCTCCCAATACGTCGGCGGTCTGGACGGCGTTCAACAATCTCTATAACTCGGTGCGCACGGCTGATCCCGGTCACATCATCATCATGGAGGGCACGTTTGGAAGCTGGGATTGGACCATGTTGCCGGCTCCGTCCTATTATAGTTGGACCAATGTCGTCTACCAAATGCACGAATACCAGTGGTCCAACGAGACGGTAAGTGGCGTGGAGGGCGGGGCTAACAACCAAGTGACCGACTTCAACAACCACAAATCGTGGAACGTGCCGGCATATATAGGTGAATTCAATGCGTTCGGCACGGGTACGGCAGCGTGGCAATACGTGGTGAACGATTTTAACAACGACAAAATGAACTGGAGCCCGTGGAGCTACAAGGCCACCCATGGCAGCCAGCCCGACAGCTGGGGCCTTTACGACGAAAACAGCACCCCGCCCGCCGTGCCGAACCTCGCGAACGACTCTTCCAGCGCCATCGCCAGCAAGTGGGCTCTCTGGACGACGTCGAATGCCTTTTCCATCAACCCGATGATTTCCTCGGTCATCGCGGTTGCGCCCCAATTCACCAGCAGCAGCACGGGCCTTGGCGTGCAAAACACGGCGTTCTCTTTCACCGTGACGGCGACCGGTCTTCCCACCAACTTTGCCGCCACCGGCCTGCCGGCAGGCTTGTCGATCAACTCGACCAGCGGAGTCATCTCCGGCACGCCGACAACGGTCGGGACATCCACGGTCAACCTGAGTGCCACGAACATTGGCGGCACGACCACCTCCACGCTGACTCTCACAATAACCGCGACGGCGGATGCGGTTAACACCATTGACGTCAATTTCAGCGGCAGTGCCGATCCGATCACAGGAGTGGGCGCCTACACTGGCGACGGCCTCGGCACTCCGGAGTGGAATAATGTCACGGCGAACACCAGCGCTCTGGTGACGACCAACGGCGCGGCCGCCACGGGCGTGGGACTGAGCTTGACCGACAACGGGACGTATTCGGCCTCCACGACGCCGGCGTTGCTGGGCAAGTTTTTGCTGGCGCTCAATTCCAGCAAGCAAACCGTCACGCTGACCGGCCTTAAAGCCAACGGGACGTACCAGCTTTATCTCTACGGCGAAAATGGCAACTATAAGAGCCGAGGCGCGACCTTTTCCATCACGACGGGGACCGGATCGCCTGCTTCCGGCAGCAACGCCGCCACCGCCAACGTTGCGAATAGCGCTTTCGTGGAGAATGTAAATTATGTGGTGTTCAATGTCACCGCCACGAGTACGGGAACGCTGGCCATCGGCTGGACTCAACCGACTGCGGGAGGCGGGGAAGGCGACTTCAACGGACTCCAGATAGTACCCACGAACTGAAAGCGTCGCCGCCACCTACCCAGACGTCTTGTACACCAAGCTGAGGACAAGCGTTCAACTCGGTGAGGCGTGTGCCGTCGGAGGGGCGATCTCGCCTTCTCAGGAGCAAGCACGGTCGGCTTCACGGAGCTGATGGCCGCCCACTTTGTTCCAACAAGCCACCTTTCACGCCCGCTTGCGCTCGCAGAGATACGAGCGCGGCGCCGATGTGCTGGCTCAGCATTGTGGGGGTGAGCCCCTCCTCGCAGCCGCGGTCCGCCAGCGCCAGGTCGGCGGCGTGCCCGTGCAGCCAGACACCCAGCCGCGCGGCGTCAAGCGGAGCCAGCTTTTGCGCGAGCAGCCCGGCGATGATGCCGGTCAGCGTGTCGCCCGATCCGCCGGTGCTCAGGCCGGGGTTGCCGGTTGTGTTGATGAAGAAGGGTTCGCCCCGGGCAGCGATGAGCGTGCGCGTGCCTTTCAGCACCAGCGTCACGCCGTGCTGCTTCACGAAATCGCCCGCCACCTGCTCGCGCTCGTCCGGGGTGAATTTCCGGCCGATCAGCCGGTGCATCTCTCCCACGTGCGGGGTCAGGATGACCGGGCCTCGCGCGTCCGCGAGCAGGTCGAGACTCTGCGCCAGCACGGTGATGGCATCCGCATCGATCACCACGGGGCAGCCGACCTCGAGCACCGCACGCAGCATCCGCAAGACACGGGCATCGGTGCCAATCCCCGGCCCGATGGCAATGACCGACGCGCCCGCCACCGCCTCTGGGGTCGTCACGCCGCGCCAGGCCGAGACCATCGATTCCGGAGGAGCGTGCGACGCGACGATCGGGAGCGCGTCGGGATGGGTGATGACGGAGAGCAGTCCCGTGCCGACCGCCTGCGCCGCCTGCACGGCAAGCACGGGCGCGCCGGTAAAGCCGACCCGCCCCGCGACAATCGCCAGCTTGCCGAAGTTGTTCTTGAACGAGCTGGAGCTTCGGCGCGGCAGCAGCGGGGCAAGTTCGCGCGGCACCAGCACCTGGCGCGGTCCGCCCGTCGCCGGCTTGGCGGACCAGGGGATGATCTCCAGCCGCCCGACCCATTCCGCCAACGCCTCGCGGCAGAGCACATCCTTGGCGAAACCAACCGCCAGCGTGACGTCCGCCACCACCGCCGCGTCCCGTTTCGGTGGCGCGGAGCCAGCGGCATAAGCCGCCAACCCGGTTGGCAGGTCGAGCGCCACCGTGCGAAAGAAGCGGTCGGCGCGGGCTTGATTGAGCGCTTCCACCACGCCAGCGAGCGCGCCACGCAGTTCCCCTTTGGCCTGCACGCCGAGCAGCGCGTCGACGACCACGCCGCGGCTGTCGGGAAAGGTCACCGAGGCGGACCACGGCGCGATGGGCACGGCAAAGAACTCCCGCCGCAAGCGCGCCAGCCGGCTGAGCGGCAGCTCCCCCAGCTCGCTTTCCGGGGCGGCCAGCACCACGCGCACGTACCGGCCCGCCGCGGCCAGCACGCGCGCCACCACCAGGCCATCGCCTCCGTTGTTGCCCTTGCCGGCCAAGACCAAAAAGTCGGCCGCGTGCGGATAGATCGACTGAAGGCGCAGCGCCATCGCCGCCCCCGCCGCTTCCATCAACCCTTCCGCCGTCGCGCCCTCGGTAAACGCCGCTTCTTCCCGCGCCAGCATCTCCGCGATCGAAAGCACATCCATAGCGCACGTTACCCCAAGCAGCTCGGGAATCGAGCGTGGGCCTCAAACCCGCACCGACTCGTGCCGATGAGTAGACCAGACGTGGAGCGCTCCACGATGACCGGCATTTCGTCCTAGGTAAACTTTTCCCATAAAATGTGTAAATTCTCTTGTCTTTTGGGAGACCCTGCGGCAAAAGCAGGCATGTCTCGCCTCCTGGCCGTTCTCGGTTTGGTTGCCGTTCTCGTCTCGCCCGGCTTTCTGGCCGGGTGCGGCTCCATCGCCAGCGCTCCGGCGCCCAGCTCCAGCACGAAGCTGACGCCCAATCCGGATCACATCTATATCGCGCCCTTCGATACGTCAAAGTGCAAATGGCTGGTCGCGCGCGACGGGGTGGATCTCACCGTCTTCAAGGAAAGCTTCCAGACGCAATTCGAACGCATCCTGGTCGATCGCCTGGACAAGATCGCGCCCACCGAGCAGCGCTGGGTGGACGACCTGCCCGACCATGGCTGGCTGGTCGCGGGCGAGTTTGTGACCGTGGATCAGGGGAGCCGCTTCCTGCGCGCGTCGCTCGGCGCCGGTTTCGGCCAGACGACCCTGCAAACGCGCATTTACGTCTACGACCTCAGCATTTCCAAGACGCAATACCTGCTCTCGTTCACCACCGGCGTGCCGAATCCCTCGACAGGCGAGGGCGCGGGCAGCGGCGAGGGACTTTCCGGCCTGACCGCGGGTGGCGAGCCGGTCTCCACGGCCTTCGGCATCGGCTCGGGTCTCAAGCAGGACTCGACCCGCACCGCGAACACCATCGCGGACGTGCTGGCGCAGTATAAATAAGTCTTCGACGGCGGTGCTGGGGAACTGTCCCCGGTATCCGCCGCTGTCCCCAGCAGCGGTCCGAATAGGCCTCGCGTCCGCGACTGACCTCCGCTGAGACAGCGGCGGGTATCTGCAACTCCCACCGCCAGCGTCTTCCTTCTTCCCCCGCCAACGCGTGCGTTCCGCTGCGAACCGATCAATCATAAGCGCGTGTCTCACCCGTCGTTCTCGCAGGCCGACCGTGTCGCGGTCTTCGGCCCCCCGCCGCGCCGGCCGTGGATGACGTGGTTGATCACGGGCTCGATTCTCGCCGTCTATCTCGCGCAACTGCTCGGCGCGCAGGGCGGAGTCGACACGGTCGGCAATACCCTGGCCGTCGGACCCGCCGCCTGCGCCCACCGTCGTTACTGGACCCTGCTTACCTACGCATGGGCGCACGCCACGCCGATCCCCGCCATGCCGCCCTATGCTGGCTTTCATCTGGCGATCAACGTGGTGCCCCTTTTCTGCCTCGCCCCGGCGCTGGAGCGGCGGCGCGGGCCGTGGTGGCTGCTGGCTCTTTTTTGCGCCGGTGCGATCGCCTCCGCGCTGGCCTGGCTCGCTTCCGGCCCCGGGCAGAACGAGGAAATGATCGGCGCCAGCGGAGCGCTCTTCGCCCTCATTGCGGCAGGCGGTGTCCTCCGCGTCCAGATGTGGCGCGCCGATTTCGTCTTCTACCAGCTTCCCCTGCGGCTCGACTTCCGCCTGGCGGCTCTCGTTCTTTGCGGGGTGGAGGCCCTGCAACTGCTTGTGGGCGGGATGGCGAACGTGGCGCACGTCGCGCATCTCGGCGGCGCGCTTTTCGGCGCGTTCTTTGCGCGGATCACGCACCCCAGAACCCGCGTTGAAATGTCGCCGCGCTCCGGTAGGGTGACTTGATGAAGCAGATGCGCCTCCTGGCCTTGGTTGCGGTTACCCTTCTGGTCGCGGCCTGCGGGCCCACCGCGCAACAGCAGGCCGACTACGCCTCCGTGCAGCGCAGCGGCGTGGCGGAGGCCACCTATGATAAGATGGTGCATGGCGATCCGCTCTCCCTTGTCGATATCGAGAACCTTAGCCGCGCGCAGGTGAACGACGGCGTCATCCTGCGCTACCTGCGCGACACCGGCACGATCTACACGCTCAACAGCGCCGATGTGATCAACCTGCGCCGCGCCGGCGTCTCGCAGAGCGTCATCGATTACATGCTCCAGACCGCGCGCGAATACTACGATTATCCGCCCGTCTACGATCCGTGGTTCGGCCCGTGGTGGGGACCCTGGTACGGGCCCGGCTTTTACGGCGGGATCTATCTCCACGGCGGCGGTCATTATCACCATCATTGAAATTGTCAGGCCGCCCGTGCGCGGCAGATTGGACGACTTATGGATTATCAACTCAAGGGTAAGGAATGTTTGGTCACCGGATCGACGGCCGGCATCGGCCTGGCCATCGCGACCGCGCTGGCGGGCGAAGGCGCCAAAGTCATCATCAACGGGCGCACCGATGACCGCGTGGCCGAAGCCATTGACGCGATCCGCAAGAAATTTCCCGAGGCCAAACTTGTGGCCTACGCCGGCGACTTCAGCGAGCCGGACGTGGTCAACGAGTGCGAGGCCCGCTTCCGCCAGATCGACGTGCTGGTCAACAACGTCGGCACCTATTCGGTCAAGCCGTTCAACGAGCTGACCGATGCCGACTGGCAGTCGATCATCGAGACCAATTTCTACAGCGGCCTGCGCCTGAGCCGGCTTTACCTGCCCGGCATGATGAACCGCAACTGGGGGCGCATCATCTTCATCTCCAGCGAATCGGGCGTCCAGATTCCGGTGGAAATGATCCATTACGGCGTGACCAAGAGCATGCAGATCGCCCTTGGCCGCGGCCTGGCCGAGGTGACCAAGGGCACCGGCGTCACGGTCAATTCCATCCTGCCCGGGCCCACCCGCAGCGAGGGTGTGGCGCGCTTCCTAAAGGACATGGCCAAGCAGCAGGGCAAGTCCGACGCGGAGATCGAGAAGAGCTTCTTCCAGGACGCGCGGCCCAGCTCGCTCCTCCAGCGCTTCGCCACCAACGAGGAAGTCGCCAACCTGGTGACCTACGTCGCCAGCCCGCTCAGCAGCGCCACCAACGGCGCCGCCCTGCGCGTCGACGGCGGCGTGGTGCGGTCGATGGTGTAGCGAGCGCGCCTCACGCCGGCTTGACGGCGGTTAGGTACGACATGACGTCGCGGTACATCGTGCGTCCGCTCTCGGCCAGCGGGCGCAGCTGGCCCTCGAAGTAGGCGCGCTCCTCCGGCGAAAAGTCCCGCTCGAGAATCTCGCGCAGCGTTGGCGTGTTGGGACGCGGGGCGGCGTCGAGGATGCGGTCCCAGGATTCCGGCGCCAGCGGACGCACGTCAAGGTGCAGCTCGGCATGAATCGAGGTGAATCCGGCCTGCTCGAAAAGGGAAACCATATCGTGCTCGCTAAAGTTGGTCAGCGGATTGCGGTCGATTTCCCCGCGCGTGCTCGGCAGTTGCGCCGACTTCCAGCGGAGGAAAAGCTGCTGGTCGCGCGTCCCTCCGGACTGCCGGAGATGCTCGGCGAGCGCGGCCAGGTTCAGTGCGTCGTCGCGGTAAATCGGCTCGGCGATGGAAACGCGTCCACCGGGTTTGAGCAGACGGTGGAACTCGCGCGCCACCGCCGCCTTGTCGTCAAGATAGACGAGCACCGAGCGCATCGTGACCACGTCGACCGAGCTCGCGGCGATTTCCGGTAGTGACTGCGCCGAGCCTTGCAGGAACGTGCACTGGCCACGCACGCCCTTCGCGCGCGCCAGCTCTTCCGCGCGCTCCAGGAGCGCGGAAGAAATATCGGTCAGGATAACCTTAAGTGACGGCCCGACCCGATCGATCGCGCCGTACGCCACCAGCCCGTCGCCGCTGCCGATGTCCACCAGCGTGTCGTTGGCCGCCAGCCGCGCCCCATCCAGCACCCGATCCCGATACCGCTCCACGTCGCGGCTGATCGATTCCCCCGGCTTCGCCCCGCCCTGCCGCCGCTGCGTCAGCCAGTCGAACCACGGATCGGTCGCAGACGGCTCGACAGGCTCAGGCGTTGGATTCATGAAGGAGGTTTTGCGAAGGCCGGATAGTTTTCAATAAATTTATAGCTCCAAGGCGAGCCGCTGAGGTAGCCATCGGCCTCCCGGCGATGAACGATAAGCGGACGCGATTCCTCTTGGCGTCCGTCGCCCGGGGATCGACGGCTACTACGGCACGCCAAAGGTGCGTGCCAGCAAAGTACTTTCGTTTTTCGCAAGCTGCTCGCGCCGCAGGCCACGTTGGTCGCGAGAGCGGCTGGGTCCTCGACTTCGCGGCGCTTCGCTCAGGATGACGAGCGGGGGTGTTGTGCGGAGAGGAGGGTCCGTGCCCAGGTAGCCGGCGCTCGGAGAGCGCCGGTCGGTTGCGGACGCGTGTTCTCTTCGGACCGGCGCTCGGAGAGCGCCGGCTACCTGATTGAGCGCCACCTACCGGCGCAGCCAGGGCGCCTCGCGGTGGCCGGATGAATCGGTCGGAGCGCTTACTCCCCGGACTCCTTCAGCCTGGAAAGCACATTTAGGTCTTCCAGCGTCGTGGTGTCGCCCTGGATGATGCCGTTGGGCGACGCCGCGACTTCCTTGAGCAGGCGCCGCATGATTTTTCCGCTGCGCGTCTTGGGCAGCCCCTCGGCAAAGCGGACGTCGTCGGGCTTGGCGATGGGGCCGATGGCCTTGGCGACATGCGAGCGGATGCTTTCCTTCAGCGCCGGGCTGGCCGTCGCGCCGTTCTTGAGCGTGACGAAGGCGACCACGGCTTGGCCCTTCATCTCGTCCGGCCGGCCGACCACGGCGGCCTCGGCGATGTCGGGATGACTCGCCAGCGCGCTCTCCACCTCCGAGGTGCCGAGCCGGTGCCCGGCCACGTTGAGCACGTCGTCGATCCGGCCCTGAATCCAAAAATAGCCATCCTTGTCGCGGCGCGCGCCGTCGCCGGCGAAGTAGACGCCGGGAATCTCGCTCCAGTAGGTCTTGCGGTAGCGCGTGGCGTCGCCGTAGATCGAGCGCAGCATGGAGGGCCAGGGGCGCTTGATCACCAGCTTGCCGCCGACGTTTGGGCCAACCTCGCGCCCATTATCGTCGACCACCGCCGCATCGACGCCGAAGAACGGCAGCGTGGCCGAACCCGGCTTCATCGGCGTGGCGCCCGGCATCGGCGCGATCATATGCGCGCCGGTCTCCGTCTGCCACCAGGTGTCGACGATCGGGCAGCGCTTGCCGCCCACCTTTTCGTAATACCAGATCCACGCCTCGGGATTGATCGGCTCGCCTACGCTGCCGAGCAACCGTAGCGACGAAAGATCGTGCGGGGCCAGCCAGTCGTCGCCCCACTTGATGAAGGAGCGGATCGCCGTCGGCGCGGTGTAGAAGATGTTGACCTTGTGCTTGTCGATGAGGCGCCAGAACCGGTCCGGCTCGGGGAAGTTCGGCGCGCCCTCGTAAATGAGGCTGGTGCCGCCGTTGCTCAGGACGCCGTAGGCCACGTAGCTGTGGCCGGTGATCCAGCCGACGTCGGCGGTGCAGAAATAGACGTCCTCCGGCCGCAGGTCGAAGTAGTACTTGGTCGTCGTGTGGCACCCGAGCAGGTAGCCCGCCGTGGTGTGCAGGATGCCCTTGGGCTTGCCCGTGCTGCCGCTGGTGTAGAGGATGAAAAGCGGGTGCTCGCTGTCGAGCACGGCCGGCTCGCACACGGCGCTGACGGTCTGCGTCTCCTCGTGCAGCCAGAAGTCGCGCCCGGGCGTCATGGGCGTTTCCATCTTCGTGCGCTGCACGACGAGCACGCTCTTCACCTTTGGGCAGCCATCCAGCGCCTTGTCCACATTGGCCTTCACCGCCAGGGCCGAGCCGCGACGGTAACCGCCATCCGAGGTGATGATGATCTTCGCCCCGCAATCGTTCGTCCGCTCCTTCAACGCCTCCACGCTGAAGCCGCTGAAGACGACGCTATGCGGCGCGCCGATCCGCGCGCAGGCGAGCATGGCGGTAATGGCCTCCGGGATCATCGGCAGGTAGATCATCACGCGGTCGCCCGCCTTCACCCCGTGCTTCTTCAGCACGTTGGCGAGCAGGCACACCTCGCGGTGCAGTTGCAGGTAGGTGAGGGTGACGACCTCGCCCGGCTCGCCTTCCCAGATGATGGCCGCCTTGTT
>CAZZYY010000034.1:0-13621 GCA_964658475.1 uncultured Candidatus Methylacidiphilales bacterium
AGCGCCTTGTCCGCGCGGACGACGACGGCGGCGTCCGGCTTTGCTTCGCGGAATGTCACGAGCTCCTGCTGCAGCGTGGGGAGATCCACGGGCTGGTTATCGAGGTAAATCTGCCCCGCACGCGTGATGCTGATGGTGCGGATGGACGAAGGATCGATCGGAGGCGTGGGATGATCGGACGCCGTGGGAAGCTCGAGCGGCACGCCGTTTTCCAGCAGCGGGGTGGTAATGATGAAAATAATGAGCAGGACGAAGGCGAGATCGAGCAGCGGCGTGACGTTGAGCTCCGCCATGGCGGTGTGGCCGGAGCGTTGCGAGTAGCGTTTCATCGCGGGGCGGGCGTGCCGGTGTCGAGGTAGCGGTGATCGAAGGAGGACGCCAACTCGGCGGCAAAGTTGTCGAGCTCGACCGTCATGCTGCGCAGCGTCACGACGAGAAAGTTGTATCCGAACATGGCGGGAATGGCGACGAGCAGGCCCGTGACCGTGGTGATCAGCGCGCCGGAAACACCGGGGGCCATGGCCGCCATGGTGGCGTGCCCCGCCACGGCCACGCCGCTAAAGGTGTCCATGACACCCCAGACGGTACCGAGCAGGCCCAGAAAGGGCGCGCCGCTCACGGCCGTGGCCAGGACGGTCATCCGATCCTCCAGGCGAATGGCCTGTTCGCCCACCTCGCGCTCCATCGCGCTGCGGACCGAGTTCATGGCGATGGGGGAAATGCGGTCCGCCTCCGCCAGGCGGGAGGAAAAGGTGTCGTCGATTTCCGTGGTGCCCAGCAGGTGGAACGTCAGTTCACGGCAGCCTGCCAGATAAACGGCATAGGCGGGCGAACCGGGATAGGCCTCGCGGCTTTGGTAGATGGCGAGCGGTTTGCGCGCCGTGCGAAAGCGGCGCAGCAACCGTGCGGTCTCGCGGCGGGCGCGGCTGACCAGGAAGAACTTCGAAAGCATCACCGTCCAGCTAAAGAGCGAACCCAGGGCGAGCAGCAGGATGACTCCCTTGCCCGCGGCATTGGAGTGCCAGAAAGCGTAGGAGATTCCCACTTCGGCAAAGAAGTTGACCCCGCCCGAGAGGAGCATAGATTGCCGGAGTATGTAGGCCGGGCCCGGGGGCGTCAAACGCTGTGTGCCGGTGGCCGGCTCCCGCGCCGGGATTTTCTCATGGATGCCCAACAATTTGCCGGTTGCGCCGTGCTTCTCCTTGCCGGCCTGTGCCTGCTTAACGTGCGGCGCCCGCTCTGGCGCAAGCTGGGGATGACGCTGATCTGGATGGCGTGCTCATTCGGCGCCTATTGCCTGACGGGCTCGCTGCTCATGGCGCTCACGCTCGTGCTGGCGTGGATCCTCTTTCCGGTCTGGGAGATGGTTTTTGTGCTGCGCCAACTCCGCGTACCGCGCCACCGCGGGCTGACCGATGCGCACCCGCCGCGGGACGCCTCCCAGGAACTGGAGGAGGTGAGCGCCGAACTGCGCCACGCAGGATTCGAAAAGCTGGACGAATGCCGGCTGAACCCGAGCGACCACGAGCAGTATTACCGTCTCTTCGACCGCGGCGACGGCCGGGTGCAGGCCACCATCGGCTACATCGCGCAGGGTGCGATTGGCTTCCATTTCCTGGCCTTTGGTTCACAGGGTCTTGATGGCCGGCGATGGGTGACGTGGGACTATCCCCTTACCTACGGCCTGAGCATGCCGCCCAACTTCGCCCTCTATCGGGTGCTGGAGAGTGAGAACGTGGCCGAGCTTTATCAGGCGCACCTGGATTTTCTCGCCGCCAACTCGATCAAGGACGAGGACCTTTTCGTGGCGGAAAGAACGCCGCAGGTGGCACGGGCCCGGCTGGAGCAGGCGCTCAACCAGCAGATTGAGCACAATATCTCCCGCGGCTTTCTTGAACCAACCGCCAATTCGGAGGCGGAGAACTTCTCCTACTCGTGGCGCGGCACGCTCTACGTGGCGGGGCAGATTCTGCGGGACCTGATTTTCTAGGCGCGGTTACTCCACCCCGCCGTAGATATCGAGGTTAGGCGGACGGTGCGTGCCCGGCTGCTTGCTTTGCCAATTGATCCAGTCGACGAAGGCGCGGTTGCGGAGTTCCTGGTCGCGAGCCCGGCCGTATTGCGCCTCAAAGGCGGCATAGCCCGCCGGGTTGGCCGGCGCGCGGCTATCCACGTGGAGGATTACGACCGAATCATCCGCTTCGAGCGGAATCGGCTGCGAGATGCCGCCAACCGGCAGTTGGGCGGAGTAATAGCCGAGCGTTTCCTGCTTAATGTCGGTGGTGGGAGCCGTGCGGGGGACAAACGGCGGCAGCGTCTGCACCGTAAGGTGCTGCGCCGCGGCGGCCGTCTTGAAGTCGGCGCCTTTCTTGACCGCCGCCTGCAAGGTCCTGGAGGCAATGGCCGCGGCGAGCCCCCGCATTGCCCGGCCCTTCTGCGCCTGCAATTTCTTTTCAATGGCCGCGCTGACCTCGGCGAGCGGCCGCAGTTCACTGGGCTGAATTTGCACCAGGCGCATCACGGCCACGCCATTGTCGAGCTGGATGACCTTGCTGATCGGATCATCCTTGCTCAAGGCGAAGGCGGCGTTGTTGAACGCAGGGCTGGGCGGCATGCCGGCGGGCGGGGTCGTCGCGGTGAAGGGATTGGTCGTAATCGGGGTCAGGCCGCGTTTCTTGGCTTCGGCGTCGAAGTCCGCCACGGGGGGCGTAGTGCCGGAGGGTGCGTTGGGATCGGGCTGAAGGGCGAGGGCGAAGTCGAGCGCCTTGTCGCCGAGTGCCTGGATTGCGGCAGCCTTGTCCTTGTCCGGGAGCTTCTGTTGCTCGGCGCTGAGCGGAAAGAGCACGTATTCAACCTGACGTTTTTCTTCCGTGCGGTTGGCGGGATCGGTGGGATTGGCCTTGTAGTCGGCCTCGATGTCCGCGGGCGCGACCTGAGACGAGGCGGCATAAGTAGCGGCCGGAAAGGTCACATAGCTGACTTGGACCGGCCCGTATTCCCTTTGGTATTCATCCTTCGTATCGAAGCTGACGGCGTGGATGGCGGATGTAAGGGCCTGGCGGACGGCATCGATCCGCATCTCGGTGTGGATGATCCCGGTGAAGGCGTCGGGGGAAAGATGCAGCGCGTTCTGGAAGCGCGTCATGGCGGCGCGATAGAGGTCGGGACTGTAGACGCCGTCCTTCTGGAATTCAGGCTGGCCTTGAATGACAGCGATCAGCGCGGAGTCGGGAATGTCGATGTGCAGCTTGTCCGCCTCGTGCAGGGTGACCAGGTCTTCCCATGCCTGCTCGGCGATGTCGGCCTGAGTCACTTGCTGGTCCTTGCCCTGCAGGGCGAGCAGATTGCGCACGGTGTGCACGGCGCCGTAAAGATCCGCCACGGAGATGTCCTGGCCTTCGATGCGCCCGAAATCGGTGGGCGAGTTGGCGCCGGTAGTGAGAAAGCTGCCGGAGTTGCCGTAGAAAAGAAAGCCGAGGCCAATGACGGCCAGGATCACAATCAGCACAGTCTGCGACTGGCTGCGAAGAAATTTCATCATAACAGGCCGGCCATGATGGGAGGCGAGGCGCGCGGCGACAAGCCGGGAATGCAATCTTGCGCTCCGCGGCGACACCGTTTAACCATGGACATGCGAACGATTCTCCTCGGCGCGGCCGCTTTTCTGGCCGCCGGCCTGCTGTTTGCCACGGCACGCGGCGACACGGCCTTTCAGGAGCGCCAGACGGCCGAAACCGTGCTCAGCCCGCACGTCAAGGGCAAGTTGATCTGGATCCGTTCGCTCATCGGCTCGGGGACCGATCACCGGCGTTGGTCGTTTCTTTATTACGATCCCTATGCCGATTCCAACGGCCGGCTGGTCGTCGCGCGCGACGGTTCGATCCTGAAAGTGGACCAGGGTCTGGTCGAGCTGGACCACATGCGGATGCTCTCGTACAAGGAGTCCGAAATCCTGCCGCAGGAGCAGCTGAAGCTCGATTCCGACGCGGCGCTGCAGGCCCTGCAAACGGCCGGGCACATCGAGTCGGTGCCGCTGACCACGGTGCACTACAAGCTGGAGATGAACAGCGAGAACCAGGTGCCCACCTGGTCGCTCACCCTGTTCTGCCCTCGGAATGGCGACGAGATTGAGTTCGCCCACGGGCGGGTCTCGGCCCTGACGGGCCAAGTCTTCGATCTCAAGGTTGACCACAAGCGGATTCCCGAGGGCCCGGCCCCCGGTCAGTAGACGGTCCGGGGCGATTCCCCTGAATTGTTAAGATTTTATGACGTCTTCCGCTTCTCTGGAAAAGCGGCTCTGATGCACCGAGGCGGGCGAAGTACGAGGTGGTGGCCGTGGCCGACGGCTACCAGGCGCTGAGCGCCGTGCTGACGCGCACGTTCGACCTTGTGCTGCTCGACATGAGCATGCCGGGCATTTCCGGGTGGGAGACCGCAACCCGGCTGCGCACGGAACCGAAAACCGCGGTGATTCCGATCCTCGGCCTCTCGGCCCATACCATGAGCACCGACCCGCAAAAGGCGCTCGACGCCGGATGCAGCGATTACGACAGCAAGCCGGTCGATCTGCCGCGGCTGCTGGGAAAGATCGAGGCGCTGCTGGCGGCCGGCGAGGTGGCAAGCCCGGCGGCCCCCCGCTAAGCTTAATCCTTGCCGACCAGCTCTTCGCTCGCGCGAGGGTCGGGGCGCGGGGCGATCGGCGCTCGATCGGGGTGCGTTTTGTTCCAGGCGATGATGGCCGCGAGGAACGCGATCTCGAAGGCGGCAAAGCCGGTGGCATAGCTCAGGCCGCCGGTACTGAGGCCGTAGCTGTGCAGGCTGCGGCCGTTCTGGCCGAGGATGAAGTTCACGCCATACCACGACATGAGCACGGAGAGAAAGCAGACGACCGAGCCGACAGCGAGGCCGAACTCGCTCCACCAACCGGCCAGCCGTCCGTGCAGCAGAGCGAGGTAGCAGAGGAAGGTGATGAGCGCCCACGTCTCCTTTGGGTCCCAGCCCCAAAAGCGGCCCCAGGAATAATTGGCCCAGACACCACCCAGAATCGTGCCGGTGCCGAGGAGCAGGATGCCGATCTGCATGGCGCGGTAGATGAACTCGTTGAGGTCGGCGCGCGCGACGGCGTAGCGCCGGCCCCACAGACTGAGCACCAGCGCGATATGGCCCAGCGCGGCGGTGAGGACGAAGGCCGCGTAGCTCGACACGATGGTCAGCACGTGGATGGTGAGCCACATGTTGTTGCGCAGAACGGCGGTGAGCGGATTGATCGACGCGTCGAGAATCGTCGGCTGCGAATCGGCGATGATCAGGGTGAGAATCGAGGCGGGAACTCCAGCGTAGAAGAAGAGGCGCTTGCGATAGATCGCCTCGAGGATCACCGCGATGGCCATGGCGACGAACGAGACCCAGATCACCGTCTCGTAAAGATCGGTCACCGGCGGGCGGCCCGAGATGACGATGCGGCAGAAGAAACCGTAGGCCTCAAGTCCGAGCCCGCCGAGCACGAGCAGCCAGGCGAGGCGGTAGCCGGCGTTTCGCTGCCAAATCGCGGTCATCAGGAGCACGAGCAGGGCGAGCAGGTAGATGATCCACGCCTTGCGGAACGGATGGAGCTGCATGTAGGCATGCTCGAATTTCAGCGCGTCCGCGGCGGGATAGACGGTGGGACTGAGCGAGGCGAGCGCGGAGACCAGTTGCGGCGTGACGGCGTTGAACTGCGCGATATCCCCGCTGCGCCACGCGGAGGCCCATTTCCCGAAAGCGTTGCCCGCGGCCTGAGCACGTTCATCGCTCGCGATGTAGTACGATTCGGCGACCTCGACCGGCGGCCAGGGTGCGGCGTCCGCGGTGCCTAAATTCTGGATGGGCAGCCAGCGGCCGTTTGCCTCGCGCGGATGCGGCACGATTGCCTCGCGCTCGCCGTTCACCAGATCCTGGAAAAGACGCAGGCGCTCGCCAAGATGCTCGGCCTCCTTCTGCGTGGCGGTGAGCTTCGTCTCGTCCACCTGCCGCACCTTGGTCGCGGACTGGAGGAGCTGGTTAAACGCATCGTTGTGAATGAGCTCGTCGTAGGTGAAGAGCTTCTGCCCCGAGTCAAAGGCGAGCCCCAGCTGCTTCTTGAGATCGGCGAAGGTCACGAGGATCAGCGGCTTGCGGTCCCATCCCTCCGGCTTCAGCCAAAGATCGAGCACGACGGTGTTGGCATCCATGGCCGGAAGAGAATGGCCGGCTCCAGCGGACTGCGGGAGCGAGTTGGTGCCAGCCATCTCCAGCAGCATTTCCGACGCGAACGTGGTGAAGGGTTTCTTTCGGCCATGGTCCTGCACCGCCAGGGTGGCGAGTGCGCCGGTGTCGATGGCCGTGGTGTCGCCGCGCGCAGGCGCCAGAACGGCGAGGGCCACGAACAGGAGGATTTTAAGTCGCATGGGATTCATCGTCGCGCCGCTCGCGGGCACTGCGGCGGGGCATGAAGTAGAACATGAGGATGATGCCCGCGCAAATGCCGATGGACCCGGTCCACTTGAAGGGCCAGCCGGGGTCGTAGAGCACTTGAAGCGTGGTCTGGTTGAGATTGCGCGGGTCCCAGTTCGCCTGGGAGAACTTGTAGTTCCAGCCGAGGAGTGAACGCCAGAATGCGCCGGGATACATCGCCGGCGAATTCATGTGCGCGGTGCCGCGCGCAACATGGCCCGTGGCGGGATCCTCGAAGCGGACATGGCTGATGAAATCGGACGGCGTGTCGGTGCCTTCGTCACGCGGCACCTGAAAGTCGTCGAGGCCAACGGTGAACGGCAGCGGAATGGTCTTCTGGCCGAAGCCCACGCGGACGAGAAACGCGCTGCCGGCGAACAGCTCGCGCGCGGTGCCTCCGGGAATCCATTCGGCCGGCCCGCTGGTGCCATCGGCGCTCAGAAGGTGGGCGTGAACGCCGGTGCGCAGATTGGCGGCCATCATGGGCGGGACGGGCGGCGTGAGCTCGCGCACCTCGCGGTGGAGTTCGGTGTGCGGGAGCACAAGATCGACCCGGGCCACCCACTTCGACCAGCCGAGCCGGATGGTGTCCCCCTGCGCGGCGGTTCCGCGCGCCTCGACCTTGCCGGCGCGTTGCAGTTCGTAGACAAGGTGACTGGGCTCCTTCGCCAAGGCCACGCGCATGACGAGATCCTTCGGCATGGGCGGCGGCGACGCAGGAGGCGCGACGGCCCGGTGACTTGAACGAGCACCGCCGGATGGTTCGGCCGATTCGAGAGCGAAACGGGCTGCCCGTTTTTCATCGCGAAATCGGGCCAGAACTTGGCCACCCGAAAATGGATCGGATCGCCATCGCCCGCGAGATCGGCCCAATGCGCCTCGAGTTCGTTGATCGAGTACGTGTTGCTCATCACGCCGCCCGGACCGGTGACGGTGAGGCGAAGGCCCTCCAAGGTTTTGGCCGGCTCGATCTTGACGGAGTAGCCGCTGGCCATGTCGCTGTCGGTGTCGATGACGGGCGGGGCGTCGGCGAAGACGACTTGGGTCTCGTGAAAGGGCGTGTTGTCGCGTGGCGCGGCCGCCGTGGTGGAGGGTGGAAGGGCAATCGGTTGGTTCTCTGGCAGCGTGTCGACGAGGAGTATCCTGGCCATGCCGAAGAAGTCGAAGGTGCGACCCTCGTCGGTGGCCGAGAGAATGGCCGGCACATCCTGGTTCATACCGGCGTTGAGAAAGTGAAGTTCGACGCCGGCAGGTGCGGCGAGGTCCGCGCTGACGGCCAGGGTGTCGTCCGGCGCGAGAGTCTCGCTCACGCGATCAACGATCAGCCGATTGGGTGAACCCTCGATGGGCAGGACGAGCGGATGCCGGGGCGTCGGGGTGTGGACCTCGAGGTTGATCGGCATCTGCCAACGCGCGCCGGCCATGGTCTCGATGGTGAGGATGTTCTGCTTGGTGAAGAGGCGCTGCTCCGGCGGCTTGGTCTTGTCGAGCGTGACGAACGCCTCGAACCCCGCCGACTTGCCGATCACGGCGCCGAGCAGCATGAGAATGATGCCGGCGTGGGTGATGACGAACCCGAGATGCCGCCGCTGCCACGGCCAGCGGGTGAAGGCGGCGCAGAGGAGATTGAGTGCCAGCGCCATGAGCCAGAAGTCGAACCAGACGGCGTCATAGATATAATAAGCGGCGACCGGCGTATCGAACTTCGACTCCATGACCGTGGCGAACGCGATGGCGGCGGCGACGGTGATAAGCAGGAAAACGGCAAGGTTCAGGGAGCCGAGGATGTGCACCGCCGTCCAGAGGACGGACTCCTTGCGGCGCTGGCGGATCTGTGAACGCCGCAACGCTTCGGCGGATGGCTTGGGCGGGGTGGTCATTCCGGTAAGGCGGCGCGAAGACTCAGCGCACTGACCGGGTAGTTTCGTCGCGAACGTCTTTGCAACCAAGTCGAAAACTCGGTTCCGGCGGCGCTATAAGCTGACCGTCCAGCGCGGCGCGGGCTTTACTAACAGCAGGCTCGGCCCGGGATTCCATTGACGCGTTCCGCCGCTCCCGGGATATTGGCACGTTCGCATGCACGCGCCTTCGCCCGCACCCGTTGCCACGCGCGCACCGCGCTACCATTGGGCCTTGCATCGCTTTGCCTGTTTTTGCGCGGGATCCATCCTCTTTCTCATCTGCCTGGGCGGTTTGGTGACGAGCCACGAGGCTGGCATGTCGGTGCCCGACTGGCCGACCACCTACGGGTACAACATGTACTTCTTCCCGTGGCAGGATTGGGTCGGCGGGATTTTCTTCGAGCATTCACACCGGCTGGTGGCGAGCGGCGTGGTGACGCTTCTCTGCGTGCTGGCCGTCTGGATGATCTTTCAGGAGCGCGTGTGGCTGCGATGGACGGCCCTGGCCATACCGATCTACGCGCTGCTGGAGGCCACGCTCGGCGGCATCCGCGTGGTGCAGGCGAAGGACTGGATCGGCATCCTGCACGGGACGCTAGCGCAGCTGATTTTCATGGCGGTGTCGCTGATCGCGCTTTTCACCTCGCGCTGGTGGATCGAAGTCCGGCCTAAGGTGGTGCCGGCCAAATGGACCGGACGCGCGGCTGCCATCACGATCCTGATCTTCGCGCAGCTGGTCGTCGGTGCGACGATGCGCCACGAGCACGCCGGGCTTTCCATCAATGACTTTCCAACTGCCTATGGGCAGGCGTGGCCGCGGACCGATGCGGCTTCCGTGGCCGCGTACAACCGAGAACGGCTCCGGCACCATGAGCAGCCCACCAGCGCTTTTTACATCCTCACGCAGATGGTGCATCGGGTGGGAGCCGTGCTGATTGCCTGCTGCATCTTGGCCGCAACCGCGGCGATGTGGCTGACGCGCGATTCCGCCCCGGAACTGCGGTGGTGGAGCGCGGTTTGGGTCGCGCTGGTCTGCCTGCAGATCGGGCTCGGCGCCTGGACGATCTGGAGCAACAAGGCGGCCGATGTGGCGACCACGCATGTGGCCATCGGCGCGCTGACGCTGATCACGGGCGCGCTCCTTACCGCGATGAGCCTGCGCTTGCGGAGGGCCGCCTGAACTCGCGCACCGTGCCGGTTGCGCCGCTGGAGCCGGCCCAACGCGTGCCCTGCGACGTTCCGCAGGAACCGACGCTGCTCTCTGATCTTTCTCAATTGGCCAAGACGCGCCTGACCGCGCTCGTGCTGCTGACCACGCTGGCCGGTTATCTCTTGGCCAACCGCGGGCCGGTGGATGGCTGGCGTCTCTTCCACACGCTCTTGGGCACGATGCTGGTGGCGCTGTGCTCTTCCATTCTCAATCAGGCCTTTGAGCGGGACACCGACGCGCTGATGCGGCGCACGGAACTGCGGCCGCTGGTCACCGGCCGGCTGCCGCTCAAGGCCACTGTGACGAGCGGGCTCCTGCTGGGCATGGCGGGCCTGACCGACCTCGCTGTCTTCGTCAACAACATCGCGACGGTGCTTACGGCGCTTACGCTTGCAGTGTACGTGCTGGCCTACACGCCGCTGAAACGCCTTACGGCGCTGAACACGCTGGTTGGGGCCATCCCCGGGGCGCTCCCCCCGCTGATCGGTGCCACGGCAGCGCGCGGGCATTTCAACGTCGAGGGCTGGTGCCTCTTTGCGATTCTGGCCGTGTGGCAGTTGCCCCATTTTTATGCGATCGCGTGGCTTTACCGGGACGATTACCGGGCGGCGAGCCTGCGGATGGTTTCGGTGGGCGATCGCTCCGGCAAATCGACGGCCTGGCACGCGCTCGTGGCAACGGTGGTGCTGCTCCCGGCCAGCCTCCTGCCTTTCGCGCTGGGCTGGGCCAGCATTTTTTACGCGCTTTGCGCCATCGTGCTCTCCTCGTTTTTTATTGGTGCTGCGGTACGCTTTGTACGGACGCCGGAACGCCTGCCAGCCCGCGCGCTTTTTCTTTTCTCGATCACCTACCTGCCGCTGATTCTCGCCGCGCTGGCTCTCGATATACCCGTGCGGGCATGGCTGCGGGCCTGAAGGCGACCCCGTCCGGCAGAGACGGCTTGCCGGAGTCCGGTTGAACGCTAATGAACTAGAAGAGTGTCCTGGCTGCAGCAGCTCTTTTCCACTCAGGGGTTCATGCCGCACGGCATGTGCTACGAGTGGAATCCGCAGGTCATCTGGCTGCACGTCATCGCTGATGGCGTCATCGCCTTCTCGTATTACTCGATTCCCGTCACCCTGATTTATTTTGTCAGAAAGCGCAAGGATCTGGCCTTCGACTGGATTTTTGTCTGCTTCGCCATCTTCATCGTTGCGTGCGGAACAACGCACGTCATGGAGATACTCAACATCTGGCATCCGATCTACTGGCTTTCCGGGATCATCAAGGCGATCACCGCTTTCGCCTCCATCGTCACCGCGATTCTGCTGATCCGGCTGGTGCCGCAGGCGCTCAAAATTCCAAGCCCGGAACAACTGCGCGCGAGCAACACGGCCTTGCAAAACGAGATCGCGGAGAAGACGGAGGTGCTCGGGCGGGTCGCTTCGCTGAACCGCGAGCTGGTGGAACAAAGCTCGCACCTGGCTGCCTCCAACAAGGAACTGGAGACCTTTTCCTACTCGGTCTCGCACGACCTGCGGGCGCCTCTGCGGCACATCAGCTTCTATATTCCGCTGCTCATGGAAGAGGCGCCCGATCTGGGCGAAGCCGCTCTGTACGCGCAGAAGATCGCGCGGTCGGCCGCGCACATGACGCAGCTGATCGACAGCCTGCTTGCCTTCTCGCAGATGGGAAAAGCCGCGCTGCGCCACGAACCGGTGAATACAAACGAGCTGGTGGAGCAGGCGCGGGAGGAACTGGCGCCGGACATGGACGGACGGGAGATCACATGGAACGTCGGCGACCTGCCCGCGGTGATCGGAGACAAGAACCTGCTCCGGCAGGCGTGGCTCAACCTGCTCAGCAACGCCGTCAAGTATACCCGCGATCGCCGGCCCGCCCTGATCACGGTGGAAGGCAAGGAGACGCCGGAAGCGTGGGAGTTCCTTGTCCGGGACAACGGCGCGGGGTTCGACATGAAGCAGGTGGACAAGCTCTTCGGGGTCTTCCAGCGGCTGCACGCGCGGGAGGATTTCGACGGCACGGGAATTGGCCTGGCCAACGTGCAGCGCATCGTCTCGCGCCACGGCGGAACCATCCGGGCGGAGGGAGAAACCGGGCAGGGCGCCACGTTCTACTTTGTCCTCCCGAAGCAGACGAACCGGAGCTGACGCCGTTCGGCCCGGGTATGGCGCGCCCGCCGGGCACGTCGACCGCTTGGGAAGCCTTGCCCTGCGCGTGCCGGGCGCTCACACTTTCTCATGACCACGACGCCTTCCTCGCGGCCTAAATCCGGCGTTCCCGAACACGTTGCCCTGCAGGCGTGGGTCGACGAGATGACCCAGCTTTGCCAGCCGGATCGTGTTTACTGGTGTGACGGCAGCGAGGCCGAGAAGGAAACGCTCACGGCCCACGCCGTCGAAGCTGGGGTGCTGATCAAGCTTAATCAGGAGAAGCTCCCGGGCTGTTACCTGCATCGATCGAATCCAAACGACGTCGCGCGCGTGGAGGAGCTGACGTTCATCTGCACCCGCACGCCCGAAGCCGCCGGGCCGACCAACAACTGGAAGGCACCGCGCGAAATGTACGAGAAGCTGTACGGCCTAGCCCGCGGCGCGATGCGCGGTCGCACGATGTATATCGTGCCTTACCTTATGGGCATGCCGGGCTCGCCACTGGCCAAGGTGGGCGTGGAGCTGACCGACTCGATCTACGTGGCGCTGAGCATGCGGATCATGACGCGCATGGGCCAGATCGCCTGGGACGTGCTGGGCAAGGACGGCCGCTTCACCAAGGGCCTGCACTGCATGCTCGATATCAACCCCGAGCGGCGTTACATCGCCCACTTTCCGCAGGACAACGCGATCATTTCGGTGGGGTCGAACTACGGCGGCAATGTGCTGCTCGGGAAGAAATGCCTCGCGCTGCGGCTTGGTTCCTACCTCGGCCGGATCGAGCGCTGGATGGCGGAGCACATGCTGATCCTCGGCGTCGAATCGCCAGCGGGAGAAAAGAATTACGTTGCGGCGGCTTTTCCCAGCGCGTGCGGCAAGACCAACTTCGCCATGCTCATTCCGCCGAAGGAATTCGCCGGATGGAAGATCACCACGGTGGGCGACGACATCGCGTGGATGAAGCCGGGACCCGATGGACGGCTCTATGCCATCAATCCCGAGGCGGGTTACTTCGGCGTCGTGCCGGGCACGAATTCCAAGTCGAACCCGAACGCGATGGTGTTGATGTCCCGCGACACGATCTACACCAATGTGGCCCTGACTCCCGATGGGGATGTGTGGTGGGAGGGCAAGGACGGCGCGGTGCCGGAGCAGTGCCTGGACTGGCAAGGCCGGCCGTGGACGCCGGCCTCCACGGAAAAGGCGGCGCATCCCAACAGCCGTTTCGCCTCGCCCATGGCGAATAATCCCGCGCTCGCGCCCGAGGCCAGCGACCCGAACGGAGTTCCCATCAGCGCGTTGATCTTCGGCGGCCGGCGCGCGACCACGCTGCCGCTCGTCTTCCAGGCCTTTAACTGGATCCATGGCGTCTACATCGGCGCGACCATGGCGTCGGAAACCACGGCCGCGGCGGCAGGCGCGACCGGCCAGGTGCGGCGCGACCCGATGGCGATGCTGCCGTTTTGCGGATACAACATGGGCGACTATTTCCGGCATTGGCTGCGCATGCGCAAGTTGCTCAAGCGGCCGCCCAAGGTTTTTTGCGTGAACTGGTTTCGCAAGGGCCCCGACGGCCAGTTCCTCTGGCCAGGCTACGGCGAGAACATGCGCGTGCTGAAGTGGATCGTGGACCGTTGCCGCGGCCGCGTGCCCGCGTGGGAAACGCCCGTCGGCTGGATGCCGGAACTGGAGGACATCGACACGACCGGGCTGGCCGATTATTCGCCGGAGAAGCTGACCGAGGCGCTTTCGCTCGACCTCGAGGAATGGAAGCGCGAGGTGCTGATGCAGGACGAGCTCTTCTTCAAGCTCTACTCGGATTTGCCGAAAGAGCTGATCTTCCAACGCGAGCTGTTGATCTCGCGCTTGTAACCAGGTAGCCGGGG
>CAZZYY010000034.1:13631-20947 GCA_964658475.1 uncultured Candidatus Methylacidiphilales bacterium
GGTTACGAACACGCCTTCTACTCGGACCGGCGCTCGGAGAGCGCCGGCTACCTTAGTCCGTTTCTTCCGGCTCCGGGACCGTCGAGCCGATCGCCCGCACGAGTTCGATCGGCGCGAAGGGGCCTTCTTGGGCGACGTCGATCTGGCGCAGGCGGATGAGCTCGAGCACGGCGAGGAAGGTCACGACGATTTCCGTGCGGCTGGCACCGGCGACGAACAGCTCCTCGAAGACGACGCGGGCGCGTTCCGTCATCTGTTGCTGGATGAACTGGATCTTGTCGCTGACGGTGAACCGGTCCTCGAAAATGTCGCGCAGGTCCTCGCGCTCGCTGGCACGGGCGAGCACTTTCTGGAAGACGGCGAGCAGGTCGAAAAGCCCAACCTTGTCGAAGGCCAGCGTCCCCTCACCCGCGCCTTCCGGCTTAAGTGCCGCGCCGCGGCGATGGACGTTCTCCTCGCGGGCAAGGCACTGCGAAAGCTCGAAGGCGGCGTCCTTGTACTTCTTGTACTCGACGAGCTGGCGCACCAGTTCCCAGCGCGGATCGTCCTCCTCGGCCTCTTCTTCCGGCGGACGCTGGTCGTGCGGCAGCAGCACGCGGCTCTTGATGTAAAGCAGCGTGGAGGCAACAACGAGATATTCGCCGGCGACTTCGAGGTCGAGCATCTTGATCAGTTGCAGGTACTCCAAATAGCGCCGCGTGATCTGCTCGATGGGGATGTCGTAGATGTCGAGCTCGTCCTTCTTGATCAGGTAGAGCAGCAGGTCGAGCGGACCCTCGAAGACCGGCAGCTTGACGTGGGTAAGGCTGCGGTTGTCGACCTCGGCCGCCACCGTGATCGGTTCAGCGTCCATGACCCAATCCGGTTGCCGCGCGGGCCCGTTCCAGCACCGGCCGCGCGAGTTCCCGCGCGCGCTGCGCGCCATCGTCGAGGACCGCTTCCACTTCCGCCGGCGCGGCTTGGTAATGCCGGTACTTCTCCTGGAAGGGCGCAAGGAAATCACGCGTCACGGCGGCGAGTTCCTTCTTGAGGTCGCCGTAGCCGCAGCCGCCCGCGCGCATCCTCGCGACGTAGGCTTCGTACTGCGCGGGCGTGCCGACGGTCTGCATGAGCTGGGCGAGGATGGAGCCATCGACCGGCTTGGGATCGGCCACCGGCGTCGAATCGGTGGGGATGCCCATGATCCGTTTCTCGAGGGCCTTCGGCTCGGCGAAAAGCTCGAGGGTGTTGTGGTAGGACTTTGACATCTTGCGGCCGTCGGTGCCGGGAACGATGGCGGTCGCCTCGCGGATGAGCGGCTCGGGAATCTTGAAGACGGCGCCGTAGCGGTCGTTGAACTTTTGCGCGATATCGCGGGCGATCTCCAGATGCTGCTTCTGGTCCTTGCCGACGGGCACGGCGTCGGCGTGATAGAGCAGGATGTCGGCGGCCATGAGCACGGGATAGGCGAAGAGGCCGTGGTTCATCTCCGCGCCCTGCGCGACCTTGTCCTTGTAGCTGTGCGCGCGCTCGAGCAGGCCGAGCGGCGTGACAACGGAAAGCAGCCAGGCCAGCTCGTGCACTTGCGGGACGTCGCTTTGGCGAAAGAGAATGGTGCGCACTGGATCGAGCCCGCAGGCGAGGAAACCGGCGGCGACATCGAACGTGTATTTGCGCAGCAAGTCAGGCTTGGAGACGGAGGTCAGCGCATGGTAATCGGCGATGAAGTAGACGGCCTGACCCTGCGCCTGCAGCTCGATGGCGGGCTGCATGGCACCAAAATAATTGCCGAGATGCAGCGCGCCGGAGGGCTGGATGCCGGAGAGGAAAATCTTCATGGCCAGAGCGGACGAATTTAACAAAACCGGAGGCGATGGAAAGCGCGTCCGCGTTCCGGATGGTTCATCTACAGGTATGGCGCGACTTCCGGCATGTCGCGCGAGCCGGGGAGCTTGCCCGTGGCGGCCTGCTGGCGCGCCTGGCGCGCGGCCGCGGCGGCATCGATCTCGCGCATGGTCTGTTGATCGTGGTGATGGCAGAGCTCCATGAGGAACTGTGCGGTGGAGACCTTGACCGAGCGCTCGGGGTAATTGGTCTCGTGATGGAAGTAGAAGAAGAGACTGGGATCGTGGTACTGGCGCGTCATCAGGTTGGGCAGATCGTGCGCTTCGCTGACGTGGATGATCTCGCCGCCCTGAAAGTAGAGGCGCGGACCGGGGTCGGCGCCGATTTCCAGCAGCAGGAGGCCGTCCTGCTTTTCCTGGCTGAGGAACTGGACGAGGGTGAGGAGCGAGATCTCGTTGAGGCCGCCGAAGAACTTCAGACGGCGATCCAGCGCGCGCGAGGCGCGCGGCAGGATGATCGGCGCCTCCTTGAGCTCCTCGGGGATGCTATCCGTGAGCAGCAGCTCGTGATTCACGATCTGAATGGCGGAGCCGAGGGGCAAAACCTGGCGGTCGATCCCCTCGCCGTTGACGTAGGTGCCGTGCGTGCTGGCGAGGTCGATGAGGGTGAACTTGCCTTCGCTGTACTTAAGCAGCGCATGCTCGCGGCTGACCTTGAAGTCGTCGAGGACAACATCGTTGGTGTCGAGCCGGCCGATGTTGAGGACGGAGTGCGGGGCGAGCTCGTAGACGGCGGCTTTGTCGCGGATGAGGTAGGCGGTTTTCGGTTCGGGAGTGGAGTCCGCCATGGGAAGAGAAGGTATGTCTGGCGCGGAGGCGCGGTCAAGGGAGGAGCGTTGAACGGGTCTTAACGATGGTGTGATTGTTGCATGAAGGGCCTGCCGCTGTCGTAGTGGCGGTCCGAGTGGAAGGCGCGTCCGTGGCTGACCGGCGCTCGGAGAGCGCCGGCTACCGGAAGACGGCTGAGAACTGCCGCCCGGGATTGATTGCTCGATCCCGGGCGGTGAATGTCTTTTGCGCTGGCGCTTAGTTCGCGACGGCGTCGGCTTCGGGGGCGCGGAGCTTGGGCAGGAGGTCGAGCGAGTCGTCCTTCTCGGGAGAGATGAGCGGTTCGCCGACCTGCTCGCTGTTCTCGACCAGCTTGACCGCGCGATGCGCGTTGAAGCCGGTGCCGGCGGGGATGAGGTGACCCATGATCACGTTCTCCTTGAAGCCGCGCAGCTTGTCGATCTTGCCGAGCGTGGCCGCGTCGGTGAGGACGCGGGTGGTGTCCTGGAAGCTCGCCGCAGAGATGAAGCTTTCCGTCTCCAGCGAGGCCTTGGTGATGCCGAGCAGCACCGGGGTGGCTTCCGCGGGCTTGCCACCCTTGGCTTCCACCTGGCGATTTTCCTCCTCGAAGGCGAGGCGGTCGATCTGCTCGCCCCAGAGGAACGAGGTGTCGCCCGGCTCGGTGATCTTCACCTTGCGGAGCATCTGGCGGACGATGATCTCGATGTGCTTGTCGTTGATCTCGACGCCCTGGAGGCGGTAGACCTCCTGCACCTCGTTGACGAGGTATTCCTGCAGGTCCTGCGGTCCGCAAACCTCGAGCACCTCGTGCGGGACGACGGGGCCTTCGGTCAGCTGCTGGCCCTTCTTCACCACGTCGCCCTTGTAGACGATGAGGTGCTTGGAAAGCGGGATGAGGTGTTCCTCTTCCGCGCCGGTGGTGGCGTCCTTGATGATGAGCTTCTTCTTGCCGCGTACGTTGCCGGCGACCTCGACCACGCCGTCGATCTTGGCGATCTCGGCGGCGTCCTTCGGGCGGCGGGCCTCGAAGAGCTCGGCCACGCGCGGCAGACCGCCGGTGATGTCCTTGGTCTTCGCGACCTTGCGGGGCGTCTTGGCGAGGCGCTGGCCAGCCTGCACCTTCGCGTCGGGCTTCACTTCGATGTGGGCGCCGGCCGGGATGGAGTAGGAGGCGATGACTTCCTTGTGCTCGTCGACGACGACGATCTGCGGATGGAGGTCTTCCTTGTGCTCGATGATGACGGTGCCGACCTGCTTGGTGGCCTCGTCCATCTCGCGCTTCATGGTGACGCCCTCGATGATGTCGCGGAATTCGATCTTGCCCGCCTTCTCCGTGAGGATGGAGACGTTGTACGGATCCCACTGGACGAAGGTCTCGCCCTTCTTGACGTGGCCGCCGTCCGGCACGGAAATGACCGAGCCGATGACCACGGTGTAGCGCTCGAGCTCGCGGCCGTCGTCGGCGTTGATGCTGATGGAACCGTTCTTGTTCAAAACGATGTGATTGCCGTCGAGCGACTTGACAGTGCGCAGGTCGGTGTACTGGACCGTGCCCTCGTTGCGCGCCTTGATCTGCGGCTGCTTGAAGACCTGCGAGGCCGTGCCACCAACGTGGAAGGTTCGCATGGTCAGCTGCGTGCCGGGCTCACCGATGGACTGCGCGGCGATGACGCCGACCGCCTCGCCCAGCTTGGCCAGGCAATTGGAGGCAAGCGCGATGCCGTAGCACTTCGCGCAGACACCGCGGCGGGTCTCGCAGGTGAGCACGGAACGGATCTTGACCCGCTCGGTGCCGATATCGTTGATGCGGGCGCTCTTCACCTCGTCGATGACGTCGCCGGCCTTGACGATGGGCTTGCGCGCGATCGGGTCGTTGATGTCCTCGCAGGAGACGCGGCCGACGATACGCTCGGTCAGCTTCACGATCTCGTCTTCGCCCTCCATGATCGACTTGACCCAGATGCCGTTGACGGTGCCGCAATCCTCCTCGTTGATGATGACGTCCTGCGCCACGTCGTGGAGCTTGCGCGTCATGTAACCGGAGTCGGCGGTCTTGAGCGCGGTGTCGGCCAGACCCTTGCGGGCGCCGTGGGTGGAGATGAAGTACTCCAGCACGGTGAGGCCTTCGCGGAAGTTGGAGACGATGGGCCGCTCGATGATTTCGCCGGAGGGCTTGGCCATCAAGCCGCGCATGCCGGCGAGCTGGCGAACCTGGTTCTTGTTACCGCGCGCGCCGGAGTCGGCCATGATGAACACGGGGTTGAACTCGCTGCGGCCGTGGTTGTGCTCCAAGGTGCGCATCATCATGTTGGAGATTTCGTCGTTGGCCTGGGTCCAGACGTCGACAATCTTGTTGTAGCGCTCGCCATCCGTGATGGCGCCGGAGCGGTACTGCTTCTCCACCACGCCGATGCTGGTGTAGGCCTTGGCGATCACCGTGGCCTTGTCGCCGGGGATGATCATGTCGTCGATGCCGATGGAGACGCCCGACTTCGTCGCTTCCGCGAAGCTGAGCTCCTTCATGCGGTCGAGCGCGTCGACCGTGGGCTGATGGCCCGCGACCTGGTAGCAGCGCAGGATGATCTCGCCGAGGTGCTTCTTGCCGGCGGTCTCGTTGTAGAAACCGATTTCCTTCGGCCAGATGGTGTTGAAAAGCACGCGGCCGGCGGTGGTCTTGATGAGCTTCTTGTCCATGTTTCCGAACCAGGTCTTGGTCCCGAAATTGGGGTTCTTCATCAGGATCGACTGGTGCGTGGCGATGACGCCTTCCTGGTGCGCGAAGAGCACTTCGTCGGAATCGGCGAAGATGATGAGTCGCTTTTCTTCTTCCTTGTTGCCCTTTTCCTTGTCGGCGGCGCGATCCATCTTCTCCTTGCGGGAAGGCTGGGTGAGGTAGTAACAGCCGAGGGTGATGTCCTGATTGAGCGTCGTGATCGGCTTCCCGCTGGAGGGAGAGAAGATGTTCTGCGGCGCCATCATGAGGAGGCGGGCTTCCAGCTGCGCTTCCGCGGAGAGCGGAACGTGGACGGCCATCTGGTCGCCGTCGAAGTCGGCGTTGTAGGCGGTGCAGACCAGCGGGTGAACGCGAATCGCCTCGCCCTCGATGAGCACGGGCTCGAAGGCCTGGATGGAAAGACGGTGCAGCGTCGGGGCGCGGTTGAGGAGCACGGGATGGCCCTTGGTCACTTCCTCGAGGATGTCCCAGACGACCGATTCCTGGCGCTCGATCATCTTCTTGGCGGAGCGAACGGTGTGCACATGGCCGAGCTCCTTGAGACGGCGGATGATGAACGGCTCGAACAGGACGAGCGCCATCTTCTTGGGCAGGCCGCACTGGTTGAGCTTGAGCTCCGGCCCGATGACGATGACCGAACGGCCGGAGTAATCGACGCGCTTGCCGAGCAGGTTCATGCGGAAGCGGCCGCTCTTGCCCTTGAGCATGTCGGAAAGCGACTTGAGCGGGCGGTTGCCGGCGCCGGTGACGGCGCGGCCATGACGGCCGTTGTCGAAGAGTGCGTCGACGGCTTCCTGCAGCATGCGCTTTTCATTGCGGATGATGACATCCGGCGTCTTGAGCTGAAGCAGGTTGCGGAGACGGTTGTTGCGGTTGATGACGCGGCGGTAGAGATCGTTGAGATCGGAGGTCGCAAAGCGGCCGCCTTCCAGCGGCACGAGCGGACGGAGATCGGGCGGGATGACGGGCAGCACCTCGATGACCATCCATTCCGGACGGGTCTTGGAGTTGATGAAGCCCTGCACGAGCTTGAGGCGCTTGGCCACCTTCTTGCGGGTCTGCTTGCTCTTGGTCACGCCGAGCTGCTCGGTCAGTTCCTTGGCCGTGGCGGCGAGGTCGATGCCGGAAAGCACGGTGCGCACCGCTTCCGCACCCATGCGGGCGGTGAAGGTGTCGCCGTACTGTTCCTGCGCCTCGCGGTACTCGGTCTCGCTCAGCAGCTGCTTGTGCTGGAGCGGGGCCTTGCCGGGATCGGTGACGAGGTAATCCTCATAATAGATGACGCGCTCGAGCTGGCGGGCGGTCATGTCCATCATGAGGCCGAGGCGGCTGGGCATGCACTTGAAGAACCAGATGTGGGAGACGGGCACAGCCAGTTCGATGTGGCCCATGCGCTCGCGGCGCACGCGCGCCAGCGTCACCTCGACGCCGCAGCGGTCGCAGATCACGCCCTTGTACTTGATCCGCTTGTATTTTCCGCAGGCGCATTCCCAGTCCTTGGTCGGACCGAAGATGCGCTCGCAGAAGAGACCGCCCTTTTCCGGCTTGAAGGTGCGGTAGTTGATCGTTTCGGGGTTCTTCACCTCGCCCTTGCTCCAGGACCGGATGGTGTCTGGAGAGGCGACCGTGATTCCCACCTGATCGAAGCCGACCGTGTTGCCCAAGCCGAGGATATCGCGTGCGGAATCTTTTGTCGTAATCATAGTTCAGTGTTCAGTGCAGTGTGTCTGTCAGTCTCTTGTGTAAGTATTAAGCCGCCTCGTCCGCGAGGACGCCCTTGGCCCGGTCGTTGACCGGCTCGACTTCCGGATGCTGCGAGGTGCGGCCGCCGACCTTGACGTCGAGACCGAGGCTCTGCATTTCCTTGATGAGCACGTTGAACGATTCCGGCGTGCCGGCTTCCAGCGAGT
>CAZZYY010000035.1:0-20872 GCA_964658475.1 uncultured Candidatus Methylacidiphilales bacterium
ACTTATCGAGAGCGGTGGAGGGGCTGGCCCTGTGAAACCGCGGCAACCGGGTGAGGGAGTCTTTGGACTTGCTCATCGCCAGGTGCCAAACCCAGCTCGGGGCCGAATGGGTCGGCCGCGAGGAGGATAAGGGGCGGTTTGCGCAGTTTCGCAAGCCGGTTCCTCGTCCCGTATGATCCTCGGTAGGGGTCAAAATTATGGGCAAGGAATTTTTCAGCTATCTCAAGTGTCGCGAATGCGGCCGGCAGTACCCCAAGAAGGCGGTCCACGTCTGCGAGTACGATTTCGGCCCGCTGGAGGCCGACTACAACTACGAGGAGATCAAGCGCTCCATCTCCCGCTCGGTGATCGAGTCGCGGCCCTTCAGCCTGTGGCGTTACCGCGAGCTGCTGCCGATCGACGGCGACCCGACGGTGGGCCTGAACACGGGGTTCACCCCGCTGGTGCGCGCCAATCGGCTGGCCAAGGCGCTGGGCGTGCGCGAGCTTTACGTGAAGAACGACGCCTTCAATTACCCGACGCTCTCGTTCAAGGACCGCGTGGTGTCCATCGCGCTGACCCGCGCGCAGGAGCTAGGGTTCAAGATCGTAGCCTGCGCCTCCACCGGCAACCTGGCCAACAGCGTGGCGGCGCACGCGGCCGGCGCGGGGTTGAAGAGCTACGTGCTCATCCCCGCCGACCTGGAGCAGAGCAAGGTGCTCAACAGCCTGGTCTACGGCACGGAGGTGATCGGCATTCACGGCCCTTACGACCAGGTGAACCGGCTCTGCTCGGAGATTGCGGGCAAGTACGGCTGGGGCTTCGTGAACGTGAACCTGCGGCCCTATTACGCCGAGGGCTCGAAGACGATGGGCTTTGAAATCGCCGAGCAGCTGGGCTGGCGCCTGCCGCGGCATACCGTGGCGCCGATGGCCAGCGGCTCGCTGCTGACGAAGATCGCGAAGTCGTACCAGGAGGCGATCAAGGTCGGGCTCATCGAGGAGCAGCCCTTTACCGTGCACGGCGCGCAGGCCACCGGCTGCAACCCGATCAGCGCGGCCTTCAAGGCGGGCACGGACCTGATTCGCCCGGTGCCAAAGCCGCAGACGATCGCCAAGTCGCTGGCCATCGGCACGCCCGCGGACGGCTACTATGCGGTGCGCGAGATCAAGGCGACCGGCGGCTCGTGCGAGGACGTGACGGACCCGGAGATCGTGGCCGGCATCCGGCTGCTGGCGGAAACGGAAGGCATCTTCGCCGAGACGGCCGGCGGCGTGACCGTGGCCTGCGCGAAAAAGCTGATCGAGTCGGGCAAGCTGCCGGCCAACGAATCGATCGTGCTCTGCATCACCGGGCACGGGCTGAAGACGGCCGAGGCCGTCGCGCCGCACTTGCCCACGCCGCGTTTGATCAACCCGAGTCTGCGGGAGTTCGATGCGTGCATTGCGGGGGATGGCGTGCTGGCGGCGGCGTAGGCGGATATGAAGTGGAAGCGATTCTACCTGCCGGATATCTACATTGGTTTCCTTCTCCTGCCTGTGATCGGACTTATTGCGCTCACCAGCAGTTTTGTTCTGCCTATGCTAACGTCCCATGCGCCAGTCTTGGTTGAGACGAAGGGCGCGGAGGCTGATGCCATGACAAAGATGCTCAAGGGTGATTTCACGTCGGTCGCGCGCGCTGGCGAGAAGGTGCGCATTCGTGCGGATGGGCGCTACCTCGATGGCGGCAACGGCTTCGTTCACGATCTGACCCTCGGTCTCGGGCAGGGGTTTTCCATGCCGGACAAGCATGCGCAGCAAAAGTTCATCCTGAAATCGATGAAGAGCAATGGCATCGAACTGACCTACGACGTTCGTTTCGATCATCGTGACTTTGGGAAGAACCTGATCACGGAAGATCGCGGAACAATCAAAATACCTTGGGAATAACATAAGCCAGCTTCTTATTTTCCACTTCGAACTTCGTCCTTCTAACTTCTACGCTTCCTACCATGCCCATTCCCGTCTCCATCCCCACCCCGCTTCGTCCGCTCACCGGTAACCTTGATACCGTGGAGGTCGACGGCGCGGACATCGGCGAGCTCATCCACGCGCTGGACAAGCAGTATCCCGGCATTGGCGAGCGTCTGCTTGACGCCCAAGGCAACCTGCGCCGCTTCGTCAACGTCTACGTCAACGGCGAGGACATCCGCTTCCTGCAGGACAAGGCGACCGCGGTAAAGCTCGGCGATGAAGTCAGCATTGTCCCTGCGATAGCAGGCGGGTGATCAACGGATCGCCGATTGACCCGTCCCCAGCTCCTCACGGGCTGGAATTCCCTGAAATTGCCGCCTCTCGAAAAGCGTTTCCGCCGATCAGGGCGCTGGAGACGCGTTTGCTATTTCGCTGATTTTTTTCGCCGCAGCCTCGGGCTTGTAATTATAGGTCCCGTCGCCGACGAGAAAGGCATACTCCTTCAAGAGTTTGACCTTGCTTTCGATGGGCATGCCCCGGGCGTGCAGAATCCAGTCCCCCAGTTGCCACATGCCCTGGTCGTGGGTGAGCGAGGAGTTCATGTAGCGCGCGTCCACCACATTCACGCAGTGGCCATAGTTCGTCATCAGCAGGTTCCAGAGATGCATCTGCCAGAGGTACGGATATTTCAACCAGATCGGCGCGTCATCGAGGAGCTTGTCGACAAGTTCGAGGCTGTTCGCATGATTCGGCCAGATCATGACGTCGTTATTGATCGGCCACCAGCTGTGATACTCCCTGGCCACTGTGACCCGGGAAGCATCCATCCGATCCTCAATTTTGATCGATAAATTCATGAACAAGGTGTCGCAGCCTATGCTCATGACGGCGTCGTTTTCGAGGATGAGGGCCCTGAGCACTTTCAAGAACGCTCGGTGACTGCGCTCGTCGTACGGCAAGTTGAGATTGCGGAACTCGTAGCCATGTTTTTCGCAATACAGCTGCTTGTTGGGCGCGGTGAAAACATTCATCTCGAGGATTTGCGGGCTGTAGTTGCTGAGGAGGACGATTTTCATGAGCTTGCGTCGGGAGGAGGGCAATAGGCCGGTGGCCAACAGAAATTGGAGCGGAGGCTTTTCTGGTCCAGCGCGAACGTAGCGAACTGGCCGGAAACAAAGCGACCGAAAATTCGCCGGGATCGCGGGCGGGGCCAAGGACGTTCCTGCCCTCCACTTCAAGGCGCGGCTTGAGCGCGGGACCGCTGATTTCAGCCCGCCGCTGTGCGCTCGATTTTTGCGAGTTGCGGCGGCAACCGGCTTGGCTTTTGCTTCAAGGCCGCTTGCTTAGCCTCGACATTTTACCTTAACCCGCGAAATTCAACCCCATGATCGTGACCACCGCGCAGCTTTTCAAGGTCGCCTACGGCAAGTTCGCTATCGGCGCCTACAACATCAACAACGCCGAGCAGACCATGGGCCTTTTCAAGGGCTGCATCGCGTCGAAGGCGCCGTTCATCATCCAGATTTCCAAGGGCGCGCGCAGCTACACCGACAAGAAGATGCTGGAGGCGATCATCCGCAGCGCGGGCGAGATTTTTCCCGAGGCGATCTACGCGGTGCATCTCGATCACGGCGACGAGAAGACCTGCTACGACTGCATCGACAGCGGCTTCTACAGCTCCGTGATGATCGACGCCTCGCACGACGACTTTAAGACCAACGTGGCCATCACGCGCCGCGTGGTGGACAAGGCGCACGCCAAGGGCCTCAGCGTCGAGGCGGAGCTCGGCATGCTCGGCGGCGTGGAAGAGGACATCAAGGTTGAGGAGGGCAACGCCTGCCTGACCAATCCCGAGGAGGTCGAGGAGTTCGTGAAGGAGAGCGGCTGCGATTCGCTCGCGGCGGCCATCGGCACGAGCCACGGCGCCTACAAGTTCAAGGGCCAGCAGTCGCTTCATTTCGACGTCATCGCCGCGATCCAGAAGAAGCTGCCCGGCTTCCCCATCGTCATGCACGGCAGCTCCAGCGTGCCGAAGGACGAGGTCGCCCGCATCAACAAGGCCGGCGGCACGCTCGATCCCTCCGCCTGCGGCGTGAATGAGGAGGAGTACCTGCCCGCGGCCAAGCTCGGCGTCACCAAGGTCAACGTCGATACCGACGGCCGGCTGGTCTGGACCCGCGTCCACCGCGAGTATTTCCGAGATCATCCCGGCGAGTTCGACTTCCGCCCGCCGGGCAAGATCTTCATCGAAGAATACGCCAAGTTCATCGCGCACAAGAACGAGAAGCTCGGCAGCGCCGGGCAGCTTGAGGCGGTCCGCGAAGCCGTTTCGAAAAAGTAGGAGCGGCGTCAGCAACCTGGGGCGAGGTGCCGAAAAGTCATGGTCTGGAGGGCGTGACCGGCGAGATGCCGCGAGACCTTTGGGGACAGCTATTTCACCGGTTCAGAAGGAGCGCGCGTCGCCTGCCGCGATTCATAAACGTCGTAGAAGGAGGATGACTCAATCCTTTCGTAGTGATCCGCGAAAAGCGGGCCTACTTTCGCTTCGAACAACGGCTCATCCATGTAAAAACTCAGAGAAAAGGGCGTGCCTTTCGGCAGGATCCAGTAGCGATACTGTTCCTGCGCCAGGCACCTTTTGAAGGCCTCCTGGGTCAGACCCATGACTTGCATGTTCATGCACGCCGGGGCATCGACGACGTCCGGCATTCCAGATTGATAAATCCAGGGCCGCAGAAACGAGTCGCGGTAGGTGCTTGGCGAGCCATAGCCCATCTGCACCTGTCCCGCGGGGTAGCGGTGCACAGGACGCAACAGGTCTTCCTGCGCCAACCCCGGTTCCTTGTCTTGGAGAAAGTCGAGGATCGGATGGGCGCTTCGAACGAAAATGAGGACGGTGAGCACGGCCCACACAGCGAAACCGGAAAGCCAAACTATCGACCAGGCCTGTCGCTGGTGGCCTGGTTCAGGGGCTTCACGCCGGCTGGCGCAGCGTGCAAGCAGGTATCCGATCCAAACACTGAGCGGGGCGTAATGATGCGTCCCCGATCCAATTTTAGCCGCCGGATACATGACCAGCACGCCGGCCACCAGCGCGCTGAGCAGGATGATTCCGTCCTCGGTCATTTCCCTGTTCGCCCAGAACATGTCCCGAGGGCAGAACAGCGCGACCGGCAATACGAGCATGGCGAAGAAGAACAGGTTTTTCAGCGCCTGATCTAGGCGTGTGGCAGAACCCACCATGGAGAAAGCCCAAATCGAAAATCCGTGTAGCGTCACGTTTGGGATCAAGAACGGTACAAAGCTAAGCGGAATGGACACCGCGGCCAGCCACGCAAAAAACTTGAGCCCGTTGCGGCTTACCAGCACAGCAACTGGCGGCAGCAGGAAAACGATGCTGTCCAGCTTGGAATCGAACGCGAGAACGATCCCAACCGACAGGGTAATCAGCGGCAAAATGCGTCCACGCAGGAACAGCGACAGCAAACCGAGGCTTGTCGCCAGGATCGTCAGAGCATCGGGCCGAACCCAGAATGAAATTGGCTCGGAATACCAGAGAAGCTCAAAGGCCGTGAAGCCCAGCCCGATCAGCACGGCGCGGAAGCCTCCCACTCGGTATAAGACCCACGCCATCACCCCGGAAAACAACAGGCACTCCAAGGCGATCGGAATCTTGCCGGCGACGATGGGATTCGCAATTAGCCTCAAGCTGGCTGCGGTTAGCTCGTAAACGAGAGGGCCGTAAAGCGTCGAGTACCGATTTGGGGAATCGTACGGGTGATAAAGGGGCGACCATGATTCAGCTGCTGGGCCGTTGCAACGATCATGGGCTCCGTATGGTCGAAGAAGCTGGGATGAATTTGGTAAGCGGCGATGAACAAGATCCACAGCACCCAAAAGCAGCCAAGGAATGCGGCCGTGCAGGTAGCGAAAAATTCCGATGGAGGAGGGCGCGACATGGCGGATTTCGAGTTGGCTGGGGCAAGACGAAACCACCAAGCTCTAGGGAAGCCAAGGCAGAAGCGGTCGAATTGTGTCGCACCGTGGTGGCGCAAAAAGATTATCTGAGAGAGGTTTTCCCCGCGACGGTAGTCCTAATGATTGTAAGTCCCTGATATGAAACGGCGGAAGGTGATGTTCGAGGCTTTCGATAACGCCAGAAGTCAAGGGCTCAAATAGCGGTTGTGTCATCGAGATTTTTTGCGATACTCCCGCCTTCATATGCATCGTCGTTTTCGCCTTTCGCTGCCCGGTGTCGGATTCATTCTCATTCACCTGATCTGCTTTGCGGCGATCTGGACCGGGGTTGACGCAAAGTCCCTTCTGCTTTGCGCGTTCATGTTCTTCATCCGTAAGTTTGGCATCACCGGCGCGTTTCACCGCTACTTTTCCCACCGCAGTTACAAGACCAGCCGGTTCTTCCAGTTCTGCCTCGCCTTCATCGGCGGCGCGGCGGCGCAAAAGGGAGCCCTCTGGTGGGCGGCGCATCATCGCCATCATCACAAGCATTCCGATACGGACGAGGACATCCATTCCGCCAAGCTGGAAGGCTTTTACTGGTCGCACCTGGGTTGGGTGATGTCGGACGAGTACGAGGAGTATGACGTGAATGCGGTGAAGGACCTGACGAAGTTTCCCGAGCTCGTCTGGCTGGATCGCTGGCTGTTCTTCCCGCCCTTCGTGGCCGGGTTCTCCTGCTGGCTGATCGACGGCTGGCGCGGGCTGGTGGTCGGCTTCTTCATCAGCACGGTCATCCTTTATCACACCACGTTCGCGATCAACTCGCTCTGCCACATGTTCGGCAAGCGCCGTTACGAGACGGGCGAGGAGAGCAAGAACAGCCTTTGGCTGGCGATCCTGACCATGGGCGAGGGCTGGCACAACAACCACCATCACTACCCGCTTTCGTGCCGTCAGGGTTTCTTCTGGTACGAGATCGACATCACCTACTACATCCTGGTGGGCCTTTCCAAGCTCGGCATTGTCTGGGACCTGAAAGCGCCGCCCGCGCGCATCCTGGAGCCCGCGGCATTCACCGCCATCAACAAGTCAGACGAGCCGGTGCCGCTGCCCATCAACGTGCCGGCACACGGTGCGCTGGCCGAAGTGGAAGCAGCCGTCCGGTAGTTCGGCGAATCGCGCGCGTCATATTAGACGCTATTGCAGCAGTCGCTGCCGGCTCTCCAAATAATCAGCCGGCAACGGTGCGTCAAATCTCAGCGGCGCCCCGGTGAGGGGATGCGCGATCTCCAGCCGCGCGGCGTGCAGCATCTGGCGCCCAGGCGCGAAGCCATCGGGCAGCAGATGCGGCCGACCGTAGACCTTGTCGCCCCAGACGGGGTTGCCCAGATGCGCGAGATGGACCCGGATCTGGTGCGTGCGGCCGGTGTGCAGCTGGCATTCCACCTCCGCTCCCCATGGGCCGGTGGCGAGCACCCGATAGTCGGTGTGCGCCTCGCGGCCGCCCATTTTGAGCACGGCCATTTTCTGCCGATGAACGCGGTGCCGACCGATGGGTTCGCGCAGGCTGCCGGAGGCGCGCCGAAAGCGGCCCCAGCAGAGCGCACGATAAAACTTCCGCACCGCGCGTGCGGCAAACGCGGCGGCGAGCTTCTCGTGCGCGTCGTCGGTCTTGGCGATTAAGATTACCCCGCTGGTGTCCTGGTCGAGGCGGTGAACCAAGCCGAGCCGCTCGCGCCCGCCGCGTCCCGCCAGGCGCGCTCCCAAGTGATGCACCAAGGCGTTGACCAGCGTGCCGGTGCGATGCCCGACGGCGGGATGGACGACAAGGCCGGGCTGTTTGTTGAGCGCAAGGAGCGCGGCATCCTCGTACAGAATCTCCAGCGCGATCGCTTCGCCTTGCGGCACATCGTCCTGCGCGGAGGATGCGGGGACGGCATTCTCAACCAAAGTCACAGCGTCACCCGCGCGCAGCCGGTAGCTTGCCTCCGCACGCGCACTGGCGGGTTCAAGCCAGACCTCGCCGGCCTTGAGCATGGCCTGGACGCGGCTGCGTGATCGGCCCAGCACATGGGCCAGGAAAACGTCCAAGCGCTGGCCGATGTGCGGCTCGACCTCTGCGGAGGAAAAGCGGGGGGAAGGGGCTGCTTCGTTCATTGCCATTTTAGCGGCACGGTGCCATCGTTTCCGGATGGATTCTTCGGCAGCCGAGAACATGCTGACGCTCGCATGTCCCTCCTGTCATAATGTGATCGACGTCACCGGTCTTGAGCCGGGCGACAGCATCACCTGCCCCTATTGCCGGCACGAGTTTCCGATCACGCGGCAGTTTGGCAATTTCCTGCTCGAACGCCAGCTTGGCGCAGGGGGAATGGGCACGGTCTATCTCAGCCGCGACATGACGCTGGACCGCGTTTGCGCGGTGAAGGTGCTGAAGCCGGAGCTGGTCAGCGACCACAAGTTCCTCGCCACATTTTTGCGCGAGGCGGAGATCACCGCGTCGCTGAACCATCCCAACATCGTCCAGGTTTTCGCCTTCGGAGAGCACGAGCAGGTCTACTACATGGTGGTCGAGTACATCTCGGGCGGCTCGCTCGACGACCGGATCATGACGCTGGGCAACATCACCGAGCTGGAAGGGATCGAGATCGGCATCGCGGTGGCGCGCGGGCTGGAGTGCGCGCTGGAAAGGGGGCTGATTCACCGCGACATCAAGCCGGGTAACATCCTCTTCAACGCCAACAACACGCCCAAGGTGGTCGACTTTGGCCTTTCACTTTCCTTCGAAACCACCGACCACTTTGACGGGGAGATCTGGGGCACGCCTTACTACGTCGCCCCGGAAAAACTGGAGCGGATGCCGGAGGATTTTCGCAGCGATCTCTACAGCCTCGGCGCGACCCTGTTCCATGCCATTTCCGGCCGCCCGCCCTACGAAGGCGATGACCCCAACGCGGTGGCGATGAAGCACCTCAGCGGCATGGTCGTTTCGCTGAAATCCTTTGTGCCGGACGTTTCCGACCAGACGGCCTTCGCGGTGAGCAAGGCCATGGCGCGCTACCCGGAGGATCGTTACGAATCCTACGGCGAATTCATCGCGCAGCTCGAGGATGCGAAGCGCCGAATCACCGATCCCAGTTTCCGCGAGGCGCAGCAGAAGGATGTGGCCATCATCACGACCGGCCACGGGTCGAAGTACGGCATCTGGATGATTCTCGGGCTGGTGGCGATCGTCGTCATCCTGCTAGGGCTCTTCATCTGGAAGGGCCCGGCGCTCTTGACGCCAAAGAATACGCCGCCGCCGGACCTGCAGGGTTACACCCCGGGAAAATAAACGCCGCGGTGGCGCGGCAGTCCGTGCGTCAATGACGCGACCGGAAGCCCGGCCGCCTTAACCGCCGTTGTCGCCGATGGCCTCGACGGGGCAGCCTTCCATCGCTTCCTTGCAAAGCTTCTCCTCGTCTTCCGAAGTGGGCTGCTTGTACACGTAGGAGTAACCACCGTCGTCGTTGCGGCCGAAGTTGCTCGGGGCAGTCTCGCGGCAGAGATCGCAGTCGATGCACTGATTATCGACGTAGTATTTTCCGGGCAGGTTTTCGGGATAGCGGTTCGCGACGTCAGCCATAGTGAGGTCAGGCAGCATATACGTGTCGGTGCGACTCGCAATGGTTTTTTCTGTTGTTTTCCGGGGGTAGGTCGCATCGTGTCGGCGCGAATGACCTGGGCGACCCGCATCACGATTTTTCGCATCGTCCTGATCCCGGTCTTCGTCTGGCTGATGGTCGAGTACGGCGATGCCGCGGCGGCCGGTCACGCCGAGGATGGGTGGCGCTACTGGGCCATTGCCGTCTTCATTCTGGCGTCGCTTTCCGATGCGCTGGACGGCTACCTGGCGCGCCATTGGAACCAGCGCAGCAACCTGGGCGCGCTGCTCGACCCGATCGCGGACAAGCTCCTGCTCCTCGCGGTGCTGGTCACCTTCGGCATTCTCCCGCCGCGCTACTTTCCGCTCTGGTTCACCGTCATCATCCTGAGCCGCGACGCCATCCTGCTGCTGGGTTATTTCGTCCTGCGCCATTTCCGCCACGCGATCGAGATCAAGCCGCACTGGAGCGGCAAGCTGAGCACCTTCCTGGTCTTTCTAGCCATCGGCGCGGTGCTGCTGCAATCGCGCGCGTGGACGCTGGGACTTTGCGCGGGCGGGGCATTTTTCGCGGTGATCAGCACGGCCGTCTACGTGCAGCGGGGCCTCGAGCTCTTGCGGGAAGCTGGCCACACGCAGCCGGCGGCGCGACGCTAGGGAGATATGGAACCTGTCGTCGCTATCGTGGGTCGGCCGAATGTCGGCAAGTCGGCGCTCTTCAACGCGCTGGTCGGGCGTGACGTGTCGCTCGTCTTCGACCGGCCGGGAACGACGCGGGACCGGTTGATTTCCCCGGCGCGCTGGGACGGCCGCAGGCTGACCCTGATCGACACTGGCGGCATCGGCGTGGAGGACGAGGCCGGCTTCCAGGACGAGATCGCACATGAGGTCGATCTCGCGCTCGCCGCGGCGACGCAGATCATTTTTGTGGTCGATGCGCGCGAGGGGCTGACGCCGCTCGACCAGGCGGTGGCGCGCCAGTTGCGCAAGAGCCGGGCTCCGGTTTTCGTGGCCGCCAACAAGATGGATGACGACAAGCAGGCGAACCTCGACGCCGAGTTCCTGCGGCTCGGCTTTGCCGGCGTGTTTGCCGTCTCTGCCGCGCACCGTCGCGGGCTGGAGGATTTGCGCGCGGCAGTCGGTCGCAATTTTGCGCCGGCCGAAGCGGAGATGGACGAGGTCGAGCGGCCGGTGCGACCCAACCGGCTGGCCATTGTCGGCCGGCCCAACGTCGGGAAATCCTCGCTCATCAACGCGCTGGTCGCCGAGCCGCGCGCCATTGTCAGCGACGTCCCCGGCACCACGCGCGACGCGGTCGACATCGCCTACACCTGGCGCGGCGTTTCCTACCTGCTGGTGGATACCGCCGGCATGCGCCAGGAGCGCCGCGTGGGCGACGCGCTTGAGCGAGCCATGACCGGGCGCACGGCGCACACCATCAATCGTGCGGATGTCTGCATTCTTGTGATCGACGCGTCCACGGGCGTAACCATGCAGGACAAGAAGATCGCCGGGCTCATCCAGGAGGCGCATGCGCCCTGCATCATCGCGGTGAACAAGTGGGACATCGCGCGCGAGCAGGGGGACGCGAGCAAGACGCGCGAGCGCGAGTACTACGACCAGGTGCAGCGCGATCTTTTCTTTCTCTCATATGCGCCGGTGCTGTTCCTCAGCGCGAAGACCAGCGAACGGATCGACGGCCTGCTCAAGACCGCCGCGACCATCGCGAAGAATCGGCTTTTTCGGTTCCAGACGGGGCCGCTGAACCGGGTGATCAAGCGCGCCATGGAGAAGTACGCACCGCCGCTCGTGCACGGGCGCCGCTTCAAGGTGCTCTACGCCGCGCAACAGGCGGCCAAGGAAGGCTCGCGCGAGATTCCGACCCTGCAGCTCTTCGTCAACAGCCCCGGTCTGCTCACGCCGGCCTACGAGCGCTACCTCGAGCTGCAGCTGCGCGAGAAGTTCGACCTGCGCGGGTGCCCCCTGCGGTTCGTGCTGAGAGGCCGCGAGGTGCGGGAGGCCGCCACGCCGGCCGAGAAGCAAAAGCGGATGGGGATGAAGAAGATCGTCCGCGAAAAGCACCGGCGCTGAACGCCGTCGGCGCATCACGCGCTCTTCTTCTTTTTCTTCTTCTTCTCCGCGGCGGGAGCCTTCTCCTCGGCGGCGCTGGGTGCGTTGGTGGCCGCAGCCGCATTCGGGCTTGGCGGTGCGTTGGTCGCGGGAACCTCTCCCGGAATCAGCTGCAGGGAACTGGTATTCAGCAGGCCATAGTCACCTTCGGAGAGAGCGAAGACGTCGGGCGATCCTTTGAGCTGCGCGGCATGGCTGCCATCGGGCAAAGCGGCGCCGATCTTCAGGACGGTGTCGGTCGGATTGCCCGCGCGAATCGCAAAGGTGAGCAGCGGATGATCGAGGCCGTATTCCGGCTTGGCGGGGCCGAGCCATTGGACCGCCTGCAGGTCGCACAGAATGCTCGCCTGGGCATCGGCCTTGGTGGCGTCGACCTGGCGGTCCTTCGCGTTCTCGGCCGTCCACGTGCCGCCCGGGCTGCGGTCCAGCGTGAGCGGTTGCTTGCCCTGCGCGGTGACGGTCACGGAGCTGACCTTCGCCGCGGTAAGGGTGATGACGCGCTTCTCGCGGTAGGTGATCGCGTCGCTAAAGAAAGTGAACGTCCCGGCCGGCACGGTATAGATGAACGGCTCCGTGGAATTGCGCACGTAGGTGACCCCGTTCTCGGTCAGGCCGATCATCAGGGTCAGCGGCGTCTTGGAATCCTTGAGCGTGAGCGCGACATGGCCGCTCGGCCGATCGAGCCCGAAGGGTTTCAGGTCGGGCGCCGAGTCCTTGATGACCGGCGTGGTCTCAAGACCGGACAGACGCGTGAGCAGGTCGGTTACCTTGCCCACGTCGGCCGTGCCGGCGGAGGAACCCTGCACCTGCCAGATTCCCGATTTGTCGCGAGCCAGGTCGGCCTGGGCCTTGCGATCGCCGCTGACGGCAAAGCTGATTGCCACGACGGCCGCGGCATCAAAGGGCAGGATATGGCGGTCCCGCACGTTGGGCAGCGCCTTGACGATGTCGGCGATCGCAGCCTGCGGCAGGGTGAAAATGGCGTTGGACTTGAGGCGCTGGGCGTACACCTGGTCCGCGTGGCCTGTGACGGCGGAGCCGATCTGCAGCACGCCCTCGTCGTCGGCTCCGACCGAGACCGCCAGTGTGGTGGAGGGGGAGGTGAGGCCGTACTGCGCCAGGTTGCCCGGATCGTCGGTGACAAAATCGGTCACCCGCAAGGCGAGGATCTTGTCGAGCAGGGCGTTTACGTCATCGGTCGCGGCGCGCGCCACGAGCGGCTTTTCCAGCTCCCAACCGGTTGCCTTCTTGATCACCTCGCACTCTTGCGCGGGGGTCGTGGGAGTCTGCGCCACGCTGGTGGCCACGCGCGTCGCATGATCGGTCTGGAAGTCGAAGACGTTGCGGCTCCGGAAATCGGAGACGGTCTTTTCCAGCGCCGTCTTGATCGAGTCGGGAATCACGCGCACGGGAGCGTTGTGATGCTCGGAGGTGCGGGCGTAGACGCTGGCGTTGATCGCGATCTTGCGGCCGACGAGGAGTTCCACCGACTTGTCCTTGAGATGAATCACGGCCTTGTCCGCGGCCGGGGCCAGACCCCATTGGCGCAGGTTGTTCTGGTTATCCGCGTCACTGCCATCGAGCGGGATGGTGCGCTGCGGCTGCGCGTACGCAATCTGGCCGATGATTTCCTCGATCGTCGGCGAGTCGGCCAGCGTGTTGACCGGCGAGGTGATTTCCCAATGATCGCCCTTCTTTTGAAAGGAGAAGCTGCCCTTCACGGTGGAGATGTCCATCCCGGTGACATCGTCCTGGTCGAAGGTAAAGAGCTGAGCGTCGGCCTGCTCCCGCTCGTGCGTGCCCGGGATCTTCTTGTCGATGAAGGTCAGGTAGCAGACCAGTCCCAGGGCAATGATGGCCAGGGTGAGCGTGGAACGACCGCGGAGCATGACAGGTTTCCTACTTGCGGCGCGAGAACCAGGCGAAGAGTCCCAGCGCCAGCGCGATGCCCGGGATGAAAATGAGCGAGGTCCACGTCACGGTGCGCTGCGACATGGGCGAGAGCGAGACGCCGTAGACCTGCGGTTGCTTGGGGCTGATATCGAGCGTGGCGTTCTTTTTCACCAGCCAGTCGATGGCGTTGATGAAGAAGTTCGCGCCCACCGTCTCCCCCTGGATCGTGTCGTTTTCCAGGAAGTGGGCCGAGCCGACGAGCACCACGCGGGTGCCGACCGTCTGGGCCTTCGTGGCCGGATCGGTGACGTTGCCGGCATCATAGGCGGAGGCCACGGCCAAAGGTCCCGCGATATCGGTCTTTGCGTCGTAGGTGCGGCTGCTCACGCCCATCAGCTCCGCGTCGGTGGTGTTCGGTTGGACGATCCAGCCCCAGGCCTCGGGACCGGTCGACATGAGCGGCTGCACGCGCGGGCTGGGGGAGCTGTCGGGCTGGAGATGGATCGAGCGCGCGTCCACGATGGGCAGCGCGTAATTGGCGGCGGGGAATTTCGCCACGATCGGGTGCGCCGAGAATCCAGTCTGCTGGATGTAGGCCAGCGGGGTGGTCGCCTGTTGGCCGGTGCTATTCATCACGCGGCTCAGCACGATGTCGTTGTCGAAGCTCATCTCGTACTTCTTCAGCATGTCGTCGAGGCCGTCCTGCGCGAGCGGATCGAGCAGGACAAAGAGCTTGCCGTTATTGGCCAGGTACTTGTCGACGGCCTGCACTTCCGCCGGGGTGAAGGGAACGTTCGGCCCGGCGATGATGATGGCCTGCGCGTCGGCGGGCACCGCGCCGGCGGAGGCGAGGTTGAGCGTATCAATGGTCAGGTTCTCACCCTTGAGCAACTGCGTGACCAGGCCGTAGCCGGTGGCCGTGGTCATGTCGGTCGCGGGATGTTCGCCATGGCCGGCGGTAAAGTAGACCTTCTCGGCCTTGCCTTCCATGAGGGCAACGATGGCGCTGGTGAAGGCCTGCTCGCCCCTGTAGCCGCCGACCTGGCCGGTTTGCGGATCCTGGTCGATCAGGTCGTCGAGCTTCACCACCCGGTTCGCGCCCTTGTACTCGAAGATGATGATGTTGTCCGTGCCGCTGAAGTGGACCCGGTCCTGCAGTTCCACCGCGCGCGCGCGGTCGTAGACGGGATCAACCTTTTCCAGGGTGACGTTCTTCCCGCCCACCCGCTTGTACTCCTGCAGCAGATTCTGGGTCTGGTCCCAATAACTGGCGTGCGCCTTGTCGATCAGCACAGTCGTGATGTGGAGCGGCTCGTCGAGTTTCTGCAGCACATCCCGGGTCTTCCCGGAGAGGGTGTAGAACTGCGAGGCGGACAGATCCTGGTGGGCGTAATACTTGAACCCGAGATAATTCAGCGTGACCAGAATGAAGATTGCGAGCGCCAGGTTGAGCGCGCCCTGCAGGCCCGCGGAACGGCGGGAGGACTTGGCGGAAGTCGTTTCGTTTTTCATGACGGGAAATCAGCCCTTGAGCCGGCGGCCCTGCACCACGCTCTTGGCGAGATAGAGCATCAGCAGCGACGCGGTGACATAATAGACCAGCGGCCGGCTGTCGAAGATGCCCAGCCCCGCGTTCGACAGATGTTCCGGCGAGGAAATGTAGGAGATCACAGCCTGCACCGTGTCATTCAGGTTCTGCATGAAGTGCAGCAGCGAGACGCCGAAGGTGAAGAAGAGGGCGGCGAAACAGAGCACCGCGGCGACGATCTGGTTACGCGTCAGCGCCGAGGTGAAGACGCCGATGGAGACGTAGAATGAACCGATCAGCGTCACGGTCAGCGCCGTCAGCCCTATCTGGCTCCAGTAGATCGGCGGCGCCGGGCTGGAGAAAAGCTGGAGCGCGACGAGATCCAGCGTGATCGGCAGCCAGAGCACGAGGAAAAACACCAGGGCGCCGAGGTATTTCGCGATGACCACGTCCCAGTCCGTCACCGGCGCGGTCAGCAGCATCTCGATCGTGCCGAGCTTCAGTTCCTCCGAAAAGACGCGCATGGTGATGAGCGGGATTTGCACCAGCAGCAGCAGCCAGAAGAGCGGCCAGACGAAGAAGACCTGCATCACGCTCTGCTGCGTGTAGTGGTTCTGCATCACCATCGAGGCGATGAAGATGAACTGGATGCCTTGCGCCACCGCGCTGCCGAAGAGCACGACGTAGGCGACGCCGCTGTGAAAGTAGCTGCTGAGTTCGCGTTTGAAGAGAGTCCACCAGGCCATAGCGTTCTGCGTTCTTGGGTGATTATTCCTGCGTCAGCTCGACGAAGGCTTCCTCGAGCGTGGCCTTGACGCGCGAGAGTTCGCGCAGCGGCCAGTTATTCTGCCGCACCACGCCGAAGATGTCCTCGCGGATGTCCGCGCCGGGCTTGCCGAAAACCTTGGCGATGGTCCACTCGCCTTCGCCGGGCGCGACCTCTACATCCTCGATCACGGGCAGTGCCTCGATCTTCGCGATCACCTCCGCCGCGGGCGCCTTGACCTCGATCAGGACGGAGCCGCCGCCGCGCACCAGCTTGGTCAGATTAGCGGGCGTGTCGGAGGCCTCGATCTTGCCGCGATTGATCACAAGCACGCGGTTGCAGGTCAGCTCGACCTCCGAGAGGATGTGCGTCGAAAGTAAAATGGTATGATCGCGGCCGAGGTCCTTGATCAGGTCGCGCACGGCGCGGATCTGGTTGGGATCGAGGCCGATGGTCGGCTCGTCGAGGATGAGCAGCTGCGGGTCGTTGACCATGGCATCGGCCAAGCCCACGCGCTGGCGGTAGCCCTTGGAAAGCGTGCCGATGATCTTGTTTTGCACGTCGGCGATGCTGGTGCGCTCGAGCACGTAGGCGACGCGCTCCTTGATCTTGCGGCGCGGCACTTTCTTCAATTCCGCGCGGAAGCGCAGGAACTCGTGCACACGCATGTCGGTGTAGAGCGGCACGTTCTCCGGCATGTAACCGATGCGCTTGCGCACCTCGAGGGAGTCGGTCACCACGTCGTAGCCGCCCACCTGGATGCGTCCATCGGTCGGCGGCAGGTAGCCGGCCAGCACCTTCATCGTCGTGCTTTTGCCGGCGCCGTTCGGCCCGAGAAACCCGACGATCTCACCCTTGTTGACGTGGAAGCTGATGCCCTGGACCGCGCGGAACCCGGCGTATGTTTTGGAGAAATTATCGACTTCGATCATGACGAGACGGGAAATGAGGGGACGATAAAAAGCGTCGCCATCGAAGTGATAAATTCAGGGCGGTTGGTGTCAAGACTATCGCTGCTTTTTTCACACGTGTAATTGCTTGTTCGTTTGGGCCATTTTTTTTGCCGCTCGATTCGAGAGGCATGCTTGGTTACGCTCGCCCGCCTATGCCGGAATTTTTCGCGCGAGAAGGGCGTCGTTCGTGAGCGCGAAGATCGTCGCGGTGGCCAACCAGAAGGGCGGTGTGGGCAAAACGACGACGGCCATCAATCTTGCCGCCTGCCTGGCGGAGGCGGGCCACGAGGTGCTCTTCATCGACCTCGATCCGCAGGCCAACGCCAGCAGCGCGCTCGGCGTCGAGGCGGTGGACGGCCGCAGCATTTACGGCGCACTGCTCGATGGCGCGGAGGGCGATCCGCTGCCCGCGCTCATTCAGCCGACCGGGTGGGAACGGCTGTCCATCATCACGGCCGAGCAGGACCTGGCCGGGTGCGAGGTCGAGCTCGCGCCTTACGACGACAAGCTGCAGCGGCTGCGCCGCGTGCTGGAGCGCCATATCGCGGGGCATCAGCGCGAGGGCTACGTTCTGCTCGATTGCCCGCCCTCGCTGGGCATCCTGATGACCAACGCGCTTGCGGCGGCCGATTCCATCCTCGTGCCGCTGCAGTGTGAGTTCCTGGCCCTGGACGGCCTGGCGAAAATCCTGCGCATGATCGAGAAGATCAAGGCGGCCACGGGCAACGATCAACTTGCGCTCGAGGGGATCGTGCTCACGATGTACGACTCGCGCACCAACCTGAGCCAGCAGGTGGTGAGCGACGTTCGCGGAGTGCTGCAGGAAAAAGTCTTTCAGACGATCATCCCCCGTTCCGTCCGGCTGGGCGAGGCGCCCAGCTTTGGCCAGCCGATCATTGTCTACGATCCCAACGGCATCGGGGCACAAAGTTATCGCCAGCTGGCAAAAGAGTTTTTAGGTCGGCAGCCCGGCGCCCGATAATTCCAAGATGCCTCTCCCGAAGTTTACCTATCACGGTCTGCTGCCCGAGGGCGTGCACGATTGTGAACTGGCCGATCTGGAGGAGCGCATGGTGACCAATCCCCAGCGCGAGGTCCTCTGGCAGCGGCTGCAGGCCTTTCTCGAATGGGCGCGCGCGACGGAGCAATTTTCCTGCGCCTACATCGACGGCGGCTTCATCACCGACAAGATTTTTCCCGAGGATATCGACATCATCCTGCAAACGCGCGCGCCGTATGGTCCCGACGCCTTCATCGCCATGGAGCCGTTTTTTGCCGAGGGCATGGATGCGATCTTTGCGAAGTATTCGGTGCATCTTCATTTTTGGTGCGAGGGTTTTCCCGGCGGCGTGGCCGATTTCCGCCGCTTCTTCCAATACCTGCGCCCGCAGGACGCCGCGCCGCGCGGACTCAAGGAGGGGGCAAAGAAAGGCATCGTCCGCATTCCGCTATGAACATCCGTCCCGAATCCGGCTGGGCGAGCGTGCTGCAGTACAAGACAAATTTGTTGCACCAGCAGATCGCCGCCATGCAGCGGCTGGCGGCGGAGGCGGGCGCCTCGCCCGAGCGGCTGGAGCAGGCGTGCGCGCCCTACTATCGCCTGCTGGATGAGATCTATGGACGCGACGTGCCAGTTGCCCGCGCGCTCGATACGGCCGACCTGCTCCTGCACCTGGAAGGAGAGGAGCTGGTCACGCAGACGCCGCGCCTCTCCGTTGTCAGCTCGATTATGGGCGACGTGCGCAAGCAGGTCGGCACGATGATCAAGACCCTGGTCAGTTCGCTGGACGAATCGGTGAGCCTGCCGCGGGAGATCGACCTGGGCCTCTGTTCCTTCGCCTTCGGCAGTCTCTACCTTGGCTTCGCGCTGCCGGCGCCGCCGGCGAACCAGATCGAGCTGCGCGGCGATCCGCTTTTTGCCGCCTCGCGCGAGGCGCTGTCGCTGCTTGGCCGGGTGACCGAGTACATCGACGACGACGACGCCTACGCGCTGATCTGCCGCGAGTTGGAGGACCCCAAGATCCGCGATGCGGCGCTGAGCGCCATCGGGCAGCTCGCGCCTTCGGGCCGGCGCGGCGTCTCGAGCGTGGGCATCGGCGGTCGGGCCATGCCGGATCGTCCCTGGCGCCGGCTGACACCGGAGACTCGCCTGCAGGTCCGCAGGTGGCTGGAGAAGCCCGTTCTTGGTGAGGAGACAATCGAGCTGGCGGGTCGTGTCCGCTCGATCGATCTCGATTTGCGCCGCTTCGACCTGCGGCGGATCGATGGCGGCGAGCAGCCTGACTTGCGCTGCATTTATCCGGGTTCCTTTGATTCCGCCGCCAAGAGTTGGGTCGACAGCACGGTGGTAGTGCGAGGCCAGGTCGAGACGTATCACGGTGCCGCGCGGTTGTTGCAGGTGCAGGAAGTGCACGTGGCGGACGGTTGATCTGGTTCCCCGGCGAGGTGGCCGTTGACCTGCGGACCACGGACGACCAGGAAGAAGCGTTTCCGCGTTTGTCCCTCGCCCGGAGGCCGACGGCGATCTCTCGGCGCCTCGACTTCCTCGACTATTCTTTGCGCGCGCTCTAAGCTCGCTCCTCCATGCTGGACGAAATCATCTCGCTGCGCGGCGCGATTCTTGCCGCGATTGCCGATGCCGCAACTGCCGACGCGCTTGAAGCCGTGCGCATCCAGTATCTCTCGCGCAGCGGCGCGCTGCCGGTGTTGCTCGAGAAAATGGGCAGTGTGCCGAGGGAGCAACGGCCCGCCATCGGCAAGGCGGCCAACGAGACGAAGCAGGCGGTGGCCGCGGCGTTCGATGCGCGGAAGACGGCGCTGACGGCGGCGGCGGAAGCGGAGGATTTCGATCCGACGCTGCCCGGCCGTTACGACGCGCCGGGCTCGCTCCATCCCGTCCTGCAGGTGCGCGACCGCGCCATCGGGATTTTTCGGCGGCTCGGCTTTGCGCTGGCGGAGGGCCCGGACATCGAGAACGAGGTCTTCAACTTCGACGCGCTGAACACGCTGCCCGACCATCCCGCGCGCAACGAGCAGGACACCTTTTATCTCGACGAGACGGGCCTCGCGCCGAGTCCGGGGCTGGACGGGAAGTCGAGCGGCGGGCGCCGGCTGCTGCGCACGCAGACCTCCACCGTGCAAATCCGCGCGATGCTGGCGGGCCAGCCGCCGCTGCGCATGGTCGCGCCGGGGCGCTGCTATCGGCGGGACGAGATCGATGCGACGCATGGCGCTTCCTTTTTTCAGATGGAAGGACTGGTGGTGGGCGAGAACGTCACGCTGGCCGACCTGAAGGGCACGCTGGAATATTTCTTTCGCGAACTGCTGGGCGGCGATCTCAAGTTCCGCTTTCGGCCGCATTTCTTTCCCTTCACGGAGCCGAGCTTTGAGGTTGATTGCGCGCGCGAGGGCAGCCAGGTGAAGGGGCGCGAGTGGCTGGAGATCTGCGGCTGCGGCATGGTCGATCCCGAGGTGTTCAGGCCTGTGGGCTACGATGCGGAAAAGTACACCGGATACGCCTTCGGCTTCGGGCTGGAGCGCATTGCCATCATGCGCCACGGCGTGCCCGATTTGCGGCTTTTCAGCGAAAATGATGTGCGGTTTTTGCGGCAGTTCAGCACGCGGCTGGATGGGTAGGATTGGTTTGGACCGATGACGGGACGAGGGTTAGCGGGCGAGTGGATTCCCCCCCCGGGGGGGAGGCGGTATGTTCCGTTACTATGTGGTATGAAGTGGTATGAAAGGCGTATCACGTTGATGGCGGTGGCCTGCGTTTGGTGAGACGGGGATGAGGGCTGTGGTCTGAGCTTGATGAACGTTTTCAGCGGGGTTGATAAATGAATGAGGGTGGTCGAGGCATCTTATCATGGGTCGCGTTTGGGGCGTTATCCCTAGGTGGGCTAAAAGACCTGGAGGCCCTAAAAAGTGCGGTTTTTTGGTGCTGATGGGGTGAGACGAACGCGCTGAGGTCGGCTGGACATGAACGACTCGTGCGAGGGGGTCGCGACGGCTTAAGCCGTCGCATGCATCGTTTCGTTCCCAAGTACAACTTGGGAACGAGGGGAG
>CAZZYY010000036.1:0-20467 GCA_964658475.1 uncultured Candidatus Methylacidiphilales bacterium
AGCGCCGGTCCGAGTACAAAACGCGTCCGCAACCGACCGGCGCTCGGAGAGCGCCGGCTACCTGGCCGAGCGGCGGACCGAACACGTCGGAAGGTCGCTGGCTTTGGCCCCGAGGCTGGAGCCGCCGTAGCGACAGAATCAATTCGGAAAAGGAAAGCATTGCCGCCGAGCGCCATCTGCTCGCCCGCGCGACATGCTCACCAACGAGGGCGACCGCTCACGCAAGACGGGGCTGGTTAGGGTAGAAAGGCCGTGGTTCGCTAATTGTTGGTTGACCGAATAACGACTGGGGAAGGTTTTCAGCGCGATAGCTTCCAGCTCATAAGCTTCTCGTTGTTCTGCCCCGGGAGAGATCATGACGAGCGGGATGGACAAATCTGCGTTCGGGCCGCCATAACTTGTCATGGCCGTCGATCATCGTTACGACTTCGTCGTGCTCGGGTCGGGCATTGCGGGCCTGACCTTCGCGCTCAACGTGGCGGAACGCGGGTCGGTCGCCGTCATCACCAAGAAGAACCGGGCGGAGTCGAATACGAACTACGCCCAGGGCGGCATCGCGGTGGTGACCTCCAACGAGGACAGCTTCGACCTGCACGTGCACGACACGCTCGAGGCGGGCGCGGGGCTGTGCCGGGAGGACGTGGTGCGCGGCATCGTGGAGGAAGGGCCGGCGCGGGTGGCCGAGCTGATCGAGTTGGGCATGTCGTTCACCGAGCGGGAAAACGGCCATGGCGCGCGGCATGAGCTCGATCTGGGCAAGGAAGGCGGCCATTCCAAGCGCCGCATCCTCCATGCGCGCGACATCACCGGGCGCGAAATCGAGCGCGCGCTGCTGGCCGCGCTGGCGCGTCATCCGCGCGTGGCCATCTTCGAGAACCATGCCGCCATCGACTTGATCACGCGGCGCAAGCTGGGCTTTGCCACGGACAATCGGTGCGTGGGCGTTTACGTGCTCGACGTCTCCAGCGGCCGCGTGGAGACGGTGATGTCGCCGCACGTGCTGCTGGCCACCGGCGGGTGCGGGAAGGCTTACCTTTACACCACCAATCCCGACATCGCCACGGGCGACGGCGTGGCCATGGCCTACCGCGCGGGCGTGCCGGTCGCGAACATGGAGTTCATCCAGTTCCATCCCACCTGCCTGTTCCATCCCCGGGCCAAGTCGTTCCTCATCAGCGAGGCGGTGCGGGGCGAGGGCGGCGTGCTCATCAACGGCGCGGGCAAGACGTTCATGGACGGCGTGCACCCGCTCAAGTCGCTTGCGCCGCGCGACATTGTCGCCCGGGCCATCGATGCGGAGATCAAGCGCACGGGCGCGGAGTGCGTCTTTCTGGACATCACCCACCAGTCGCGCGAGTTCCTGCAGCAACGCTTCCCCGCCATCTACGCCAAATGCATGGAATGCGGCATCGACATGGCGACGCAACCGATCCCGGTGGTGCCGGCGGCCCATTACCAGTGCGGCGGGGTGGTGACGACGCCCCAGGGGCGCACGTCCCTCCCCGGCCTCTGGGCGGTGGGCGAGGTGGCCTGCACCGGATTGCATGGCGCGAACCGGCTGGCGAGCAACTCGCTCTTGGAGGCGCTGGTGGTGGCGCATCGCGCGGCGGCCGCGGTGCGGGGCGAACCGGCACCCGTGCGCGAGGACTTGATCCCCCCCTGGCAGAGCGGGCCCGCGCAGGATCCGGACGAGCTGGTGGTCATTTACCATAATTGGCGCGAGATCCGGCAGCTGATGTGGGATTACGTGGGCATCGTGCGCACGACCAAGCGCCTGACCCGCGCCGCCAGCCGTCTGCGCAGCCTGAGCGACGAGGTGCAGGAGTACTACTGGAATTACAAGATGACGGTGGACTTGATTGAGTTGCGCAATCTGGTGCTCGTGGCCTCGCTCATCGTCGACTCGGCCTTGAGCCGTCATGAGAGCCGCGGTCTGCACTACACGCTGGATTATCCCCTCGCCAGCTCGACCCGACCGCACGACACGGTTCTGCAAGGCTAAGGTTTTGGGGTGACGCGGGCCGCGCCTCCTCGCCACGTCTGTTGCGCGGAGGCTAACGGCTACCGCAACCTGGACCGCAGTCCGCGAATCCCGCGCTCGGTCTCGATGGGTCAACCCCGTCGATGGCGCGTTGCGTTCCCAAGTGCAACTTGGGAACGAGGGAAAACATTCTCGCGTGGCGCGCACCAGCGTCGAGCCGAAGCCAGCTACTGGGGTGGGCGGACGTCCAACGCATTCGTCTGTCTCGCCTGCTCGGGGATTACCCTGATTGATTAACAAGTCCGCGTGAAAAAGTGTCCTTCTCCTCTGGGAGAAGAATCTCGTAGTCTCTGAACAAAGCGGATGCCTTAGACATTTTTGGTTGCACCTTTGGAAAGCTCATCTAATAGTCGTGCCCATGACGAAGCTGACCCAAATCACCTCCACCGCGCTTCTGGCGCTCGCCACGTCGCTCGCCCTTCATGCGGGCACAGACATGAAGGACACCAAGGACATGAAGCAGATGTCGCAGACCAGCTACGGTTCCGATGCCGGCTTCTACGTCGCGGCCTACGGCGGCGCGAACTTCTCGACCGATTACGGCAATCGCCACACTTCGTTCGGTCTCGGCGGCCCGGTCACGCCCGACAACATCCACTCCCAGGTGGGCGGTGTGGGCGGCATCAAGGCTGGTTATAATTTCGAGTCATTTGCCGTTTGCGATCACCTGCGGCTGCAGCCGGCAGTGGAAATCGAAGGCATGTACATCGGCATGGGCAGCAAGGCGACGGAGTTGCTCGGCGGCGCGCCGGTGCACGACACGACCAGCTGGAACAATGCGGCGGGCTTCGTGAACGGCATCCTGCGCTTCAAGCTGACCGACAGCGGCTCGTTCTTCTCCCGCCTCACGCCCTATGTCGGCGTCGGCGCGGGCGTGGAATACCTGACCAGCCACACCGACCTGCAGATTGGCGGCGTGAATGCCGGCAATGTGGGTGATGCGGACCTCGACTTTGCCGCGCAGGGCCTGGTGGGTCTCGACTACGCCCTGAACACACACTGGACGCTCTTCACGGAGTACAAGTTCATCGACGTGCTCGGGTCGAGCTTCACCTCGCCCCTGGCCGGCGGCGGGAGCTATCGCTTCTCGCCCGGCCAGATTCAGCAGAACATCGCCACGTTGGGCGTGAAGTACAACTTCTAGTCTTTCATTCGTCTCAAGTAAAAGCCCCGGACGGGATGCCGTCCGGGGCTTTTCGTTTGTCGGGGCCAGCTGTGCGCGGCGCATCTCCGCTTCACTTGTCGCTGCCGTAGCCGAATCCCAGGGGATGCGCCGTTGGCGCGGGTCATGAGTCCGCCTCGCTCCCCGAAACTCCGCGCCGTCCTGCGGCGGACATGGGATTCCGATGCGGTCGCGCCGCTGCGCTTCTACGCGCCATACTTCCACTGGCCGCTGATTCTGGCGCTGGTCGCGCTGGCGGGGGAAAAGGCGGTTTATTACGGTGCGCTGCCCCTGGCCGGTGTGGCCGGGCGCGAGTGGGCGTACTTCCAGGCCGAGCGCGATTTTCGGGCGGGCCGCGATGCAGACGCTTTGTACCAGATTCGCCAGGCGCTTCTGAACACGCGCGACAATCCGCGCCTGTGGCGACTGGCGGCGCAAATTTCCTCTGCGATTGATTCGCCGGAAGCGGCCTACTGCTGGCAGCAGGTGGACCGCCTCGCCCCCGGCGTACCGGAAACGCAACTGGCGCTGGCCGACGCTGCCCTCCAACAAGGCGACGCCGAGCTGGCCGCGACGGCGCTGCGGGAGGTCGCGACGGAACGACAAGGCAGCTGCGGCTACCTGATCGCCGCCGGCCGGCTGGCGCGAGCCGAAAGCGATAACGAACGGGCGGATTATTTCTTCACGCAGGCGGAAGCATTGCGGCCAGCCGACGGCCCTGCGCTTCTTGCCTTGGCAGACTGGCACCTGGCGCGGCACGACTGGACACAGGCGCGCGCGATCCTGATCGGCCTGACCGCGCGGCCGGGGACCTCCCTTGCCGCGCGCCGCAAGCTGGTGGATCTCGACGGGCAGCGGGGCGATCTCGCGGCCGGGCGGGTCGATGCAGCGCAGCTTGCCGCGCAGCCGGGCGCGTCGTTTTCGGACCGGGTGCGGCAGCTTGATTTCTCGGCCCGTCCTGCGCCTCTCCTCCCGGGGCTGCTCCGGTGCGCGTCACCGAGCGAGGCGGCGCGGGTGCTCGTCTGGATGACGCAGCATGGCCGGGCGGAGGAAGCGCTGATCTGGATTCGCCGCCGCGACGAATCGTGGCAGGAGCAACCGGACATCGGTCTGGCGCGGGCCGGCTGCCTCGAGGCGCTCGGCGAGTGGGAGCACCTCCGCGACGATCAGCGTGACAGCCGCTGGCCCGGCCGCGAGCCGGCGCGGCTGCACGTGCTGGCGCGGGCATCCCTGGCGCTCGGCCTGACGGACGACGCTCGCGCGGCCTGGAAGAGTGCAGTGGCCGCGTGCTCCACCCCGGCCGACTTCGCCGCGCTGGTCGAGGCGGCGGGTGTCTTTCCGGACGCCGACGAGGCCCGCGCGGAGGTCTGGCGCGCGATGAGCGACCGCTATCCGGGCCAGCAATGGCCGTTGCGTTCGCTGCTCCGGTACGATCTCCAGTCTGGCGACCTGGTCGCGGCGCAAAACGTGGCCGCGCGGCTCGCGGCGGTGCTGCCAGGTAACGCGGCGATCGGCGCCACGCGCGACCTGCTTTGCCTGCTGCGCGGAGTCGAGGTCCCGCAGGTCGAGGCGGACCTTGTCGTCCTGCGCGCCCGGCAATCGGACGACCCGACCGTCGCGACGGCGGCTGCCTACTCGCTCTACCAGCAGGGCCGCCTGGGCGACGCCCTGGCGGCCATCGGCGTGCTGGACCCGACGGAGCTGCGCGCGCCGGAACGGGCGCCGTACCTCGGACAATTGCTGGCCGCGGCGGGTCCGCCGGCGCAGGCGGAATCGGTGCTGGAACTGGCCTTGGCCCAGCCGCACCTGCTCGAACCCCAGCGGCGCGACATCGAACGAGCGCTCGATCTGGCAACCGGGCGCCGCGTCCTGGCCGATCTGCTACATCCGCCGAACGAGGCCGCCCGCGCGCGCGCCGCCGCCTTCTTTGCCGCGCAGGCGGGCACGGGCCAGGCCGTGTCTCTGATCGGCGCCAGCGTGGCGGAGGGTGCGGATCGCGCCCGGGCGGCCGCGGACCTGGCAAGGATTGATCCGCTTTCGCTCGACCGCCCGGAGCTGGTGCTGGAAGAAGGCGCGGTGCTGGCGCTAAGCGGTCGAACTCGGGAGGCCGGACCCTGGCTGATGCTCTCGCCCGATTTGCCGGTGGAATCGACCGCGGCGCTGTGGCACCGCGTCGTCGAGGGATGGTGGCAGGCGGAGGGCGCCGCGCCATTCGATCCGTCGGTCACGGTGGGCCTGCTGGGCGCCTACCGGGGATTGGAGGCTGCGGAACCCGACGCCGCATTTTGGCAGCGCGACGAATCGCGCGAATTGGCTTTGACCCGCGCCGCGCTGCTGGCCGGGCTGGCTCCCGACGCGGTGCAAACCCGGCTGGAGGCGCTTCTGCATCATGTGCCAGCCACGCCGGAGATCGAGGCGCAGGTGGGCGACGCGCTTTTCCTGCAAGGGCGCGTGGAAGCGGGCCGGCAGCGGCTTGAAATCCTGAGTCCGGCCGAGCTCGCACAACCCGAACCGGCGCGATATTACGCCGCGATCCTGCGCGCTTCCGGCGAGACGAGGAAGGCGCACGCGTACCTGCTGCTCGCCACCCGGTCCGGCTTGCCACGGCCGCCATGACAGCGCGCAGTTCCACCGTGCCCACAGGTGCCATGCTGCTGGTGGCAAGCGGGGTGTTGCTGCTGCGCCCCCTCGCCCGCTTCTGGAGCGAGAACGATGATTACGCCTACGGCTGGGGCGTGCCGCTGCTCGCCGCGTTTCTCTTTTATGAGCGCTGGCGCTGCCGCCCGGCGCCCAAGCCGTCGGGTTCGACAGACGGTCGCGGCCTGGCCGTCATCGCCCTGGGCTGGGCGGCACTGGTCCTGGCGCTGAGGCTGATCCTGGAAACGGAACCGGGGTCTCGTCCCCTTCTCTGGCTGGATGCGAGCGTGTGGATCAGCGCGCTGCTGGTTTGGACCGGCCTGCTTGGCGGTCGCCCGTGGCTGCGGCATTTTGCGTTTCCCGTTCTGTTCCTGCTGGTCGCGGTGCCGTGGATCTTTCGCTGCGAATTCCTGCTCGTGCAGAACCTCATGCGCGCAAATGCCGCGGCGGTGGCGGCCACGCTGCGGCTGTCCGATCTGCCCGCCTACGCCGCCGGCAACACCATCCAGCTGCGCACCGGCCAGCTCGGCGTGAGCGAGGCGTGCAGCGGCATTCGTTCGCTGCAGGCTGCGTTGATGATGGCTCTCTTTTTCGGCGAGTTCTATCGCTTCGGCCGGGGTGGGCGGGCCGCGCTGCTGGCCGCAGGCACGGCGCTGGCGCTGGCGGGCAATTTTGCGCGCATGCTCTACCTCGCCTGGCGCGGCGCCATCGACGGTGTGCCTGCCGTCGAGGCGGCCCACGATTCCACGGGGTGGACCGTCCTTGTCGCGACCCTCGCCGGGCTCTGGTTGATTTGCCTGGCCACTCGCCGGACGCGCCCGCCCGTCGGCTTTACCGCGTGGTCGATCGATCGGCGCGCAAGCCGGTGCGCGCTCCGCTGGGCGTCCTCGGTCTTGCTCGCCACGCTGTTTGCCGAGGCCGCGACGCAAGCCTGGTATGGCTTCCGCAACTCGTCCGCGCCGCATTATCCCGCCTGGTCGGTGGCGTGGCCCCGGCAGGCGACCGACTTCCGGGCCACCGTCCTGCCGGAGGACATGCGTCGCCAGCTGCACGCTGCGGCCACCAGCGCCGCCACATGGCGCGATGCGGCAGGCGCGCGCTGGGATGGTCTCTGGATCCGCTACCGGGCTGGTGCGGAGGGCAAGATCGTCTTCGAGTCGCACAATCCCGGGCTCTGCCTGCCGGCCGCGGGCTGGCGTCCCCTGCCGGGCACGGAAACGCTGAACGTGCGTGTCGGACAGGTGCAACTGACGGTGCTGGCGCAATCCTTTGCCACGCCCGGCGGCACGACGCACGTCCTCTGGATTCCCTATCTCGACGGAGGGGTGCGCGCGAACGCCGACCGGGTGCGCGGTCTCTACGGCCACACCTTCGCCGCGCTGGCCGGCGGGCGATTCCCATGGCTGGAGGATGTCTGGCGCGGCTGCCGCGGTGCGGACGCGGAGACCCTGGAGATCGCCGCAACCGGTCCGCCCTCGCTCGCCGCTGCCGTGGCGGCTTTTCGAAATTTGGCCCCGCGGCTGATTCGTCCCGTCGCGGGTCCGGCGGCGGAGTTGGCGAGCGATCCTTGAGCCGTTGACTCATCCACTCCCCTGAAGTTAGTCGCGCTTGCGACACCACGCGCAATGCCGGTAGGGTGTCAGCATGGCAGCATCCGCTTTTCCCCGCCTCGCCGGCACGTTGGTCCCGGTCTTTGCGTTGCGACATGAAAACGATTTCGGCGTGGGCGACACGCGCGCGGTTCGCGACGCGATCACCTGGCACGCCGAGCACAAGCTGGGATTGCTTCAGATCTTGCCCATCAACGAGACCGGCGCGGACAACAGCCCCTACAACGCGATCAGCTCCATCGCGCTCGATCCGCTTTACCTCAACCTCACACCGGAGGAAGTGCCCGGCCTGCTGCCCGAGGCGGTGGCGGAGCTTTTTCCGGAATCGCTCAAGCGCGAGCTGCAGACGGGGCCCGTGCAGTACAAGCGGGTGAAGATGCTCAAACTCGACGTGCTTTCGCGCGCCTACGTGGAGTTCGAGGCGATGGATCTGCAGGAGGGCACCGACGCAGCCTACGATTTCCAGTCCTTCGTCGAAAACAACATGGGCTGGCTGCCGGGCTACACGCTTTTCCGCACGCTGCTCAACGAATACGGCGACAATGCGCTCTGGCACCAGTGGGCGCCGGAGCACCAGGACCTGGAGAAGGCCGAGATGTGGCTCGCCTCCTGCCCGGACAAGGACGAGCTCGTGCGCTATCGCCAGTTCACCGCCTACGTGCAGTGGGTGGCGTGGCGGCAGTGGAGCGGCGTGCGCGCGTGGGCGGATGAAAAGGGCGTGCGGCTGGTAGGCGACATTCCCTTTGGCGTGAGCAAATTCAGCGCGGACGTCTGGTGCGAGCGCCACCTCTTCGACCTTGAGTGGTCGGGCGGGGCGCCACCGGAGCCCTTCTTCACCTCGGGCGAGTTCGTGCGCAAGTGGGGGCAGAACTGGGGCATCCCGCTTTACAACTGGGATGCGAACCGGGCGCAGAACTTCTTCTGGTGGAAGCAGCGCGTGGGCGCGATCAGCCTGATTTTTCATTCCTTCCGCATCGATCACGTGCTCGGTTTCTTCCGCATCTACGGTTTCCCGTGGGAGCCGCAGCGCAACGATGAATTCTCACCGCTCACGCTGGCGGAGGCGAAGGAACGCTGCGGCGGGCGTGAGCCGCATTTCATCCCGCGGCCCGACGAGCCGGAGGAAAACGCGCAGAAGAATTGCGCCGACGGCGAGGCGTTTCTCAAGATGATCCAGGAAGCGGCCGGCAGCACGGGCGTGGTGGCCGAGGATCTCGGCATGACGCCGAAGTACGTGCCCAAGCTTCTGACGAAGATGGGCATCCCGGGCTTCCTCATCCCGCACTTCAGCGTGGACCCCGAGCTGCGCGAATATGTGCGCAAGGGCGACTTCCGCGAGATCAGCATCGCGACGTGGGGCACGCACGATCATCAACCGCTCATCGCCTGGTACCACGATCTCACCCGCCGCTGGAAGGGGCCGGACGGCCACGAGGCCTGGCTGGAGCTGCAGCGGCTCATGCGCTTCCTGGGCGAGGACGAGCACAACCCGCCCGATCACCTGACCGAGAAGCTGCATGAGGCGATGATGCGCACGCTGCTCGAAGCGCGCTCGTGCTGGACGATCTTTACGATCAGCGATGTCTTTGCCATGGACCTCCGTTTCAACCAGCCCGGCACGGCCACGGACGACAACTGGAGCGTGCGGCTCGACCGGCCCCTCGCCGAGTACGACAAGGATCCCGCGATCGGGCCGAAGCTGAAGTTCCTGACCGCGGAGATCGAGAAGAGCGGCCGCGTGCCGGCGAAGAAGTAGCCGGGCGCGTGACGAAGGTCGTGGGTTGCGGACAGTTTTTTTACTCGGACCGGCGCTAAGCAGGTAGCCGGCGGCCGCTCACCCAAGCGGGACTTCGTTCTGCAGCATCTGCTCGAGCGTCTGACGGCGGCGGATCAGCACCAGCTCGCCGCTTTCGCGGAGCAGCACTTCCGCCGCCTCGGGGAACGAGTTGTAGTTCTTGGCTGTCATCGACGAACAGTAGGCGCCCGCGCCCTCGATGACGCAGAGGTCGCCGATCTGCACCTCAGGCAACTCGCGCGGGCCGAGTTCCTCGTGGTCCTTCGCCGAGGGTGTGACCAGGTCGCCGCTTTCGCAGCAATGGCCGACGACGACATAGGGCATCCTTCGGCCCGTCTCCCGCCGCGGCAGGAGAATGACCGGATGCTGCGCGGCGTAGAGCGACGGCCGCAGTAACTCGGTCATGCCGGAGTCGAGCTTGAGAAAGTGATAACCCTGCGAGCCGGTGTGCACGATGTCCTGGATCGTTGCGACGAGCGAGCACGAGTTTGCCAGCAGGTAAGTGCCCGGCTCAATCTCCAGCCGGATCGCGCGCCCGGTTTCCGCCTGCAGCCCCTTGAACTTTTCGAGGATCGGCGCGCCGACTTCCCGCAGGTCGGTCGTCTTTTCGTACGCCATGCGGCCCACCTTGTATCCGCCGCCGAGGTTCAAGATCGTCACCTCGGGGAACTGCCGTACCATGTCGAGCGACAGCCCGGCTGTCCGCTGCCAGACGGCCGGATCGCTCCCCGATCCGATGTGGGTGTGGATGCGAACGACGCGCAGGCTGTGCCGCGCCACGATCTCGCGCACCTGCGGAATGAACTCGTGCCAGATGCCGAAGGATGAGGAAGGCCCGCCCACGTTGGTCTTCGACGTTCCGCCCGAGCCGACGCCGGGATTGAAGCGCACGCCGATTTCCTTACCCGGAAAAAGCGCGCCGAAGATCTCCAGCTGGGAAAGCGAGCAGGCGTTGAACTGTACGCCCTGCTGCTGCAGGCGCATGAGGTGCTCGCGGTTGGGGAACTCCTGCGTGCTGAGCGAGAGGCGCGTGGGGTTAATGCCGGCCCGGATCGCGCGGTCGCATTCCCAGCCGGAAGAGGCGTCGAGGTGCAGGCCGCATTGGTCGAAGATGCGCAGGATGGCCGCATTGGAGCTGGCCTTCATCGCATAGCGGACAGTGAGTCCGAATGCGTTGGGAAACGCCAGCGCCTTGGCCGCCTGGGCCTTCAGCGTGGGCTCGTCGTAGACGTAGACGGGAGTGCCGAATTTCGCGCGCACGTCCTGCGCGATTTCCGGAGTAAGAAACTTAAGCTTTTCCATGTGACAAGACGTGGCAGTGAAGCAGCTCGGGCCGAAAAAGCGAGTCTCCGGCCCACGCCCGCCCTAGTCGTGAAGACCGACGTTACCGCGGAGAGCGCAGCACTCTTGCCCAGCGGGCAAGCTGCTGCTTCACCAGCTTCGGATTGGGCGAGCCGTGGGTGGGACGCGAGGCGAGGGCCGTCTTGAGCGAGAAAACGTCCAGCGCGCTTGCATCGAAAACCGGACTGATCTTCTTCCAGTCGGCCAGCGGGATTTCCGTGATGGGAATTTGGCGCGACTCGGCCAGCGCGACGGCTTCGCCGACCAAATGATGCGCCTGCCGGAAGGGCACGCCCTGGCGCACCAGCCAATCGGCGAGATCGGTCGCGAGCAGGAGCGGATCGGCGGCGGCGCGGGCGCAGGCCTCGCGGTTGACGGTCACGTCGCCGAGCATCTCCGCGAGGATGAGGAGGGTGGACTGCACTGTGCGCGCGGTGTCGAAGAGCGCTTCCTTGTCCTCCTGCAGGTCGCGGTTGTAGGTCATCGGCAAGCCCTTGAGCAGCGTGAGCGACGAGACGAGATGGCCGATGACGCGCGCGGATTTGCCCCGGGCCAGCTCGGCGATGTCGGGATTCTTCTTCTGCGGCATGAGGCTCGAGCCGGTCGTGTAGGCGTCGCCGATGCGGATGAAGCCGAACTCCGCAGTGGACCAGAGGATGAGGTCCTCCGCGAGGCGCGAGAGATGCACGGCGAGCAGAGCGCAGGAGGCTTGGTACTCGACGATGAAGTCGCGATCACTCACCGCGTCCATCGAGTTTTCCGAGATGCGCGCGAAGCCGAGTTCCTGCGCGACGAAGGCGCGGTCGAGCGGCAGCGTGCTGCCCGCGATGGCGCCGGAGCCAAGCGGCAGGACATCCGCCCGCGCCGCGCCGTCCGCCAGCCGCGACGAATCGCGGGCCAGCATCTCCACGTAGGCCAACAGATGATGCGCGAGCAGCACCGGCTGCGCGCGTTGCAGGTGGGTGTAGCCGGGAATGACCACGTCGAGATCGCGTTCCGCCCAGGCGTGCAGGGCGAGCTGAAGCGTGGCGATGGCGCGCCGGTTCTCCGCCACCTGGTCCTTCAGCCAAAGCCGCACGGCGGTCGCGACCTGGTCGTTGCGGCTGCGACCGGTGTGGAGCTTCGCGCCGGCGGGGTAGCGCCGCGTCAGCTCGGTTTCGACGTTCATGTGCACGTCTTCCAGCTTCGTGCGCCAGGGGAATTTGCCCGCGGCGATCAGCGCCAGGATTTCGTCGAGGCCCTTGAGGATGTCGCGCAGTTCGCCCGCCTTGAGCACGCCGATGCGCGCCAGCATTTTTGCGTGCGCCTTGCTGCCGGCAATGTCGTGCCGCGCCAGTGCGCGGTCGAACGTGACCGACTCGGTATACTCGCGCAGCCGCTGCGCCGCCTCCGCCTGGAAGCGGCCGCCCCAGGCGGATTTAGACATGGGGAATCTCCGGCTTGACCGCACGCGGCTTGGGCGCGGGCTTGGCGCCGCCCGGCTTCGGCTTGGGGAAATACCGCTTCACGTCGTCCTGCGTCAAAATGCGGTGCTGGCCGGCGGCCAGATCGCCGAGCTCCAGCCCGCCAATCTGCACGCGCACGAGCCGCTTCACCTCATAGCCATGCCGGAAAAACATCTCGCGAATCTGCCGCTTGAGTCCTTGCGTCAGCACCACTTTCAGCGTGCGCGGCCCGACCCGGAAGAGCTCGTCCATGCGCGCGAAACCTTCCTCAAGCGGAAAGCCCTTCTTCATCTTCGCCGAAAGCGCGAAGTCGAACTCGCGGTCGAGCGTGACGATGTAAATCTTGCGCAGCTTGCCCGAAGGATGCGTGAGCCGCTGCGTGAGCTCGCCGTCGTTGGTCACGATGAGCAGCCCCTCCGATTCCTTGTCCAGCCGGCCGACGTAGACCACGCGCGGCCAGTGCGCGGGCAGCAGGTCGTAGATGGTTTTCTCCCGCGTGGAATCGGCGGAGGTGCAGAGATAGCCGGCCGGCTTGTGCAGCATGGCGACCAGCGGCAGCGGCAGCTTCACCGGCTTGCCATGGACGAGCACGCGGTCGTCGGGACTGACGCGCACGGCCAGCTCGCGCAGGCGATGACCGTTGATGGTCACGGAGCCCTCGCGGATCAGCTCCTCGCAGGCGCGCCGCGAGCCGAAGCCGGCCTTGGCAAGAAATTGGTTGAGTCTCACGGCATCACTCCCCCACGCGCGGTAAACAAACTCCTGCGGAGGGCAGTATGGGGAACAGCACGTCGAACCGGCAAGAAGATGCGCAACGCCTAGGCGTCGGGCTTCGTCTTGGGCAGGTTCATCACGCTGCGGCCCTCTTTCCACTGGCCGCGCTTTTTCAGCAGGTCGACCCGCTCAAAACGCTTCAGGACGTTGCGCTTGGCCGCGATGGTACCGGAAGAACGAAGGCTGCGATGCTGGGACATGATGGGCTCCTGATTTGTGGGAAGGGATAGCCAAGCAGAACCGGCGCGAACGGCAAGCGGATTTTTGGGCGCGCCGGGATTCGCTCTTGGCGACTTTTTGCCGCCGGGTCTAGGCCTAACCCCGTCCTGTTTGTATTCGGACCGGAGCCTTCGCTATACTGCGGCCATGATCATCATCCTGTTTGCAGGCGCCATGCTCGTGGTTCTCGCAGCTCTTCTGTATAAGATTATCGACCGGTTGGGACGCGTCATCGAGCTCGTGGAACAAAACCGGCAAATCTAGAAACCAGACCTTAGTTGCCGAACCGGCAGCCCCAGCGCCTTCCCAAGCTTCTCGGCCAAGCCACGCCGCCGCTGGAGATCGACGGAAAGGACGGAGTTCGTGCAGCGAAAGAACGCCGTCTGCGTGGCGGCGTCGATGCGATGAAGCTCCGATTGCACGGCGGCGTCAGGCCCGACGAGTTGCGCCCAGACCGCCTGGTACCGCGCAGGGTTGTGGCTTTGCCGGCGCTCGACCTGCCCGAGCGCTTCCTGCAAGGCGGCGCGGGCGGGACGCGTGGGCAAGGCGCGCCCGCCTAACGCATGCGACTCCGCAAAGTGGGCCTGCTCCTGCGGGGTGAGCGCGCGGCCGAGCGCGGGCAGCGGCACGTGCCGGGCAGTTTGCTGGCGCGCCTCCTCCGCCAGAAGCGTGTAGGTCAGCTGCTCCACCCGCGGGGTCAGCTGGGCCAACAGCCGGTCGGCGGGAACGGCGACGCCTTGCGCCTGCGCCTCGACCAGCAGCAGGCGCTGCTGCTCCAGCCGGACCTGACGGTAACGCGCGGCGGGCACGGCGAGGTGCGGGCGCTCGAGCGAACCGTCGCCGATCACGCGCAGCTTGCCGGCCGCATCCACGCGCCGGCGTTGCCGGATCGACTTGAGCTGGCGCCCCAGTTCCAACTCGCGGTACGTTTGGAGTTCCTCGCGCTTGGCCCGCGGCGTGGGCGCGTTGCGCGGAAAGGCGCTGGTTGCCGGCTTCGGCTGCGATTTGGGCCGGGCTTTCATTCCGCAAGCTCGCGCAGGAAGGCGAAGGGATATAGCCCCGTCTCGTGCCCATCGTTCCACGTGGGCTGGCAAGCGTACCCGCCCACGAACTTGAAGCTACGCAGCTCGAAACTCTGCGGGCCGTAGCTGACCCGCGGGTTCTCGCCGCGCCCAAGCACATCCGGCTCGCCGCGGCAGGAGGCGCAGGGGCACGCGCGCCGTAATTTCTCCAGCGGGATGAAGCTTTCCACGCCGTCGTTCCAAGAAATGGCGAGTTCCTGTCCAATCACCTCGATGCGGGAGGGAGGCGCGACGATGGCAGGCATAAGATCAGATTCGGCGGCCCCGCGGCGGGCGTCAAGATGGCTGCTTCCCGGCTGTACCGGCGGCGCATGACCATCGCCAAGATCGACGCAACGCGCCGCCACCCTGGGCTTTCGCTTCCCGGCTCTCGTCCGCAAGTCTTTCGCGCCGCACCCCAGCGGCCAGCGCAATTGTCATAGGCCGCCTACGGAAAGCGGGGGCGTTGCGGGGATGCCGGCCCGCGCGCCGGAAGGTAGAGGGGTTTGATCCTTCGACCCGGCTCGGACAGGTGGTCACCGAGAACTCGTCTCGGATCGCGCAGGGGGGAGATCGCTCGCTTGCGCGAGGAGCCTGCTCGCCGCGACTGTCGTCGGGCCGACGCGGCCATCTCCGGCTTGTTGGCTACCGGCTGAGCTTAGCTGGCGGAGCGGCGCGTCTTCTTGTGCGTCACGGGCGGGCTGACGGGCACGACTTCCAGCATCTCGAACCCGAGCTTGCCCTCGGCCACTTCCTGCAGGGCCACATCCATGAACGTGCAGCGGGGATCGACGATGATGAGCGGGCGAAAACCCTGGCCAAGCTGGCGCACGCGCTTGGAGACGATGTTGACCAGGACCTGCGGGCTGGTGACGACTTTAAGGGCTTCCTGGACGAGGGCTTGTTTCATGGTGCGGGCGCGTTCTATAAGGGATCGGTCGGACGTGGAGAGCCTGCGATTATGCGCGGCGTCCGGCCTAAATCAAGCCCTGTGCGCAATTTTCTTGCGTGAGCATCCCGGCCCAATTCCGAGCCGGGGTTGCCATACCCCAGCCCGAGCTGCGCGGGGGTCTAGCGCCCATCTCGAATGTCCGCTGCGGAAGCATCCCTTCCTTGCGCCAAATTTTGCACGAGCCGGAGGTGGATATAAACCACACCCACGCTGGTAGCGCCGGCACCGACCAAGCTGAGATAGAAATCGAGCGTCCGGCCGGGGAGAAATGCCTGAGTACCAGTATGGAGCCAGAAATGCATCATGAGCGACAAATTCAGGAGGAACACGGGAATCTTTTCCTTCCCCTCGGTCGCGCCAACACGAACCTGCCCATACTTCCAGAGACAGAGAGCAATACCGCCCACGATGATCGTCAGATCGACAGCGTGAAAAATGGCAAGGTTTGAGACCATTTCTGAAGGTAACGAAATCCCCCAGCGGTAACAATGTTTCCAACGACGCAGGTATGCCGGCGGATTTCCCGAACGTGGCCTTCAATCATTTGCTCCACGCCGATTGCGGTGCGATTACTTCCGGCTTAAGGCTAAGTAATTGAAAGGATTTTACCTCGCACTCGGTGTAGCTTCGGCGCATATCAAGCTCCCCGAACTTAACCCAACCTGATCATTCTATGGATGTTGCTCCCGTCTTTGCCCAAAACGCCGCCGGCTCCGGCCTTCCCCCCATTCCCTCCAGCGAGCAGGCGCGCTCGCTGAGCTATGGCAACAACACTCTCGCCTCCGCTGCGGGCGCGGTGAAGGACGCCAGCCAGTGGGTCTACCCGCTGCGGGCCGAGGTCGGGCGCGTCATTGTTGGCCAGACCTACCTGATCGACCGGTTGATCATCGCCCTGCTGGCCAATGGCCACGTGCTCCTCGAAGGCGTGCCCGGCCTGGCCAAGACCCTTGCGCTGCGCACGCTGGCCTCGGCCATCCAGGTGAAGTTTCAACGCATCCAGTTCACGCCCGACATGCTGCCGGCGGATATCGTCGGCACGCAGATCTACAATCCCCGCGACGGGACGTTCAATCCCAAGCTGGGCCCCGTATTCGCCAACTTTGTCCTGGCCGATGAGATCAACCGCGCGCCGGCGAAAGTGCAGAGCGCGCTGCTCGAGTCGATGCAGGAGCGGCAAGTTACGCTGGGCGAAAACACCTACGAGCTGCCCAGCCCCTTCCTGGTCATGGCCACGCAGAACCCGGTCGAGCAGGAGGGCACCTATCCCCTGCCCGAGGCGCAGGTCGACCGCTTCATGCTCAAGGTCGTAGTGACCTACCCCTCGCGCACTGAGGAGCGGCAGATCCTCGACACCATGGCCACGACCTCGCCGAACCTGGGCGTGCAGCCGGTCGTGACGCCCGAGCAGATCATGCAGGCGCGCGCGGTGGTGGACCAAATCTACATCGATGCGAAGGTGCGCGACTACATTGTGGACATCGTCTGCGCCACGCGCGATCCGAAAACCTACCGGCTCGATTTCCCGGGCTGGATTCAGTACGGCGCCTCGCCGCGGGCCACCATCTCGCTCACGCTGGCGGCGCGCGCACACGCCTTCATCAACGGCCGCGCCTACGTCACGCCGCAGGACGTGAAGGAAGTCGCACACGACGTCCTGCAGCACCGCGTCACGGTCACCTACGAGGCCGAGGCGGAGAATCTGACTTCGCGGAACATCATCCAGAAGATCCTCGATACGCTGCCGGTGCCGTGAACGGTTTCCAGGTGAGGCCGTGAGATCATGAAGAATACGAACTCGGGTTTCCGGAGAATTCTCCGCGGAATCGGTCATTTTTTTGATTGTTTCCCTGTCCTCGACGGGCTCTTCACCATCGTTTCCGTGGTCATTTCCCTCCTGAGTTTGTAAATGGACGCTGCTGTCACCCGAGAAATTCTCAAGAAGGTCCGCCAGATCGAGCTGCGCACCCGCCGGCTCGTCACGGACGCCATGGCGGGCGAGTATCACTCGGTCTTCAAGGGCCGCGGCATGGATTTCGACGAGGTGCGCGAGTACTCTCCCGGCGACGAGGTGCGGCTGATCGATTGGAACGTGACCGCGCGCACCGGCGTGCCCTTCATCAAAAAGCTGCGCGAGGAGCGCGAGCTGACCTTGCTGCTCGCCGTGGACGTCAGCGCCTCGGGCAAGTATGGCTCCAACACGCAAAGCAAACGCGAGCTGGCCGCGGAGGTGGCCAGCGTGCTTGCCTTCTCCGCCATCCGCAATCGCGACAAGGTGGGGCTGCTCCTTTTCACCGACGAGGTGGAGCATTACGTGCCGCCGAAGAAGGGCCGCACGCATGTGCTGCGCGTCATCCGCGACATCCTCTTCACCACGCCCCAACGGCGCGGGACCGATGTGGCCGCCGCGCTCGATTTCACCAACGATGTGCTCAAGCGCAAGGCAGTCGTGTTCGTCATCTCCGATTTCATCGAGCCGCCAGACGCCTTCGATCGGCTGAAGAAGCAACTCCGCACCACCAACAAGCGGCACGATCTCGTGCTCCTGCACCTGCGCGATCGGCACGAGGAAAAGCTGCCCGCGCTCGGCTTGCTCACGCTGGAGGACCCCGAGACCGGCGAGGTCATGGAAATCGATACGGGCAGCCGGGGTGTGCGGGACAGCTTCGCCATCCTGGCGCGGGAACGGATGGACCAATTCCGCCGGGCGGCGCGGCAGGCCGGGGTGGACACGCTGGAGCTGCGCACGGGCGAGCCCTACAGCCACGCGCTCTACTCGTTTTTTCAGCGGCGCTCAGGGAGAAGGTAGACGATGTCACGGGCCATTTCTTTTCTCGCGCTCCTGCTGGTTCTCGCGCCCCTGTTGCGCGGACAGGATCAGCATCAGGGCCCCGTCGTCTATCCCACAAACGCCCCGGCGGACACCGCACCGCAACCGGACATCGCGCCTTCCGCCAGTTCTGCCGCGACACCGCCTGCGCCCGATCCCGGCGGCGCCTCCGCACCTGCCAACCCGGCGCTGAACGGCGTTCCGGCTCTTCCCCAGGCTGCCGCACCGGGCCAGCCGGACGACATCTACGATATCCGCCCGCCCTATTTCTACCTCAAGCCGCTCACCTGGCTTTGGGCGCTGCTGGCGGCCCTGGCCGTGATTGCGCTGGCGTTCGGTCTCTGGCATTGGCTCGCGCCCCTGCGCGCGCGGCGCGCCATGACGCCCTACGAGCAGGCGCTCGAGCGGCTCGAGAAGGCCCGCAGCCTGCTCAACGAGCAGGACCCGGAGCCCTACGCCGTCTTCGTTTCCGAGACGATTCGCACCTATTTGGGCCAGCGTTTCAAGACGCCTTCCACGCGCCGCACCACCGAGGAATTCCTGCGCCAGATGCAGTCGGACGCCGGAACACCCCTCTTGGCCGTCCATCGCGACCTGCTGCGCGAGTTTCTCGAAGCGTGCGACCTGGTCAAGTTCGCCCACTATCAGCCGGCGCGCGATGAGCTGGAGCAGGTGCAGCAGCGCGCCGTCTCGTTCGTCACCGCGACGCGGCCGGTGGAAGGAGTGCCCGCATGAACCACTTTCATTTTGCGCATCCCTGGGCGCTCTGGCTCCTGCTGCTCATCCCCGTCATCGCCGTGCTGCGCGGCCGTTTCGGGCGCGAGGCGGCCGTGCAGTATTCCGGCCTGAGCCTGCTCGGGCCGCTTGTCCGCCAGCGCCGCTCGCGCGCGGGCGGCTGGCTCTCCGCGCTCATGTACGCCACGCTCGCCTGCCTGCTCGTCGCGCTGGCGCGGCCGCAGCGGGTCGACAGCACCTCGCAGGTGCAGGAAAGCGGCATCGACATCATGCTCGCCATCGACTTGTCGCCCTCCATGCAGGCGCTTGATTACAACCGCAACGGCCAGGAACTCAGCCGCGTCGACGCCGTGCGCGGAGCGGTCGGCACCTTCATCCAGGATCGCCCCAACGATCGCATCGGCATGGTCGTCTTCGCCGGCGAGGCGTTTCTCATGAGCCCCCTCACCCTCGACCACGACTGGCTCCTGCAAAACGTCGATCGCCTGCAGGTCGGCCTGGCCGGTGACGCGACCGCCATCGGGTCCGCGCTTGCCGTCTGCGCCAACCGGCTCCGCGATTCCAAGGCCAAGTCGAAGATCATCGTGCTGCTGACGGACGGCGCCAACAACGCCGGCAAAATCACGCCCCTGGCCGCGGCCCAGGCCTGCGCGGCGCTGCACATCAAGATATATACGATCGGCGCGGGCTCCGCCGAGATGGCCAAGTTCCCCATCCGCGATCCCTTCACCGGCCAGAGGACCTACACGAAAATTCCTGTCGACATCGACGAGGACGCCCTGAAAAAAATCGCGGAGGTCGGCGGCGGCAAGTTCTTCCGCGCGGCCGATCTTGATGCGATGGACAACGTCTACAAGACGATCAACAAGCTCGAGACCACGCAAACCGCGACCAAGAAATTCGAGCACGTGCGTGAGAACTTCCCGTGGGCGCTCTACCCTGGCCTCTTTTTTCTCGGGCTGGAGATCGTGCTCTCGCACACCCGCTGGCGGAGGGTGCCGTGAACGAGTTGCAGGACAAGGTCGATTTCGGCTTTTTCGAGCCCGTCTGGCTCGTCGTCGGCCTGCTCGCGGTCGTCGCCGTCGTGCTCCTGGAAATCGGCGCGCATCGCCGGCGCGCGCAGGCGCTCCGGCTCTTCGTCGCGCCGCATCTGGCCGGCACCCTGGCGGCCAGCGTGTCGCTGACCCGGCGGCTTTGGAAGCGGCTGCTTTTGCTCGGTGCCGTGGCCTGCCTCTTCATCGCGCTCGCGCGGCCGCACATGTTTTATCGCTGGGAAGAGGAGGCGCGCACGGGGCTCGACCTGCTCGTCGCCATGGATTGTTCCAAGAGCATGCTAACCGAGGACGTGAAACCGAACCGGCTCGAGAAGGCCAAGCTGGCCGTGTCCGACTTCGCCGAAAAGCTTCCGAACGATCGGCTGGGCCTCATTGCGTTCGCCGGCGATGCCTTCCTGCAGGTGCCCCTCACGCTCGATCACGACGCGTTCCAGACCGCGGTGCGCGAGCTCGATACCGATACCATCCCGCGGCCCGGCACCGACATCGCCGTCGCCATCAACGAGGCGGTCTCCGCCGTCGCCAGCCAGGCCTCCAACACCAAGATCCTTCTCCTGATCACGGACGGCGAGGACCTCGAGGGCCGGGGCGTGGCCGCCGCCCAAAATGCCGCCAAGGCCGGGCTGAAGATCTACACCATCGGCGTCGGCACGCCGGCCGGCGACTTCATTCCCGAACGCGACGAATCGGGCGCACTGATGTACCTGCACGACAGCGACGGCAACATTGTCAAATCGCGTCTCGACGAATCCACCCTCAAGCAGATCGCCGATGCCACCGGTGGTGCTTTCGTCGCGCTGGGCCAGCGCGGCG
>CAZZYY010000037.1:0-1229 GCA_964658475.1 uncultured Candidatus Methylacidiphilales bacterium
CCTGGCCACAAGCACGGACTTAACGCATTGGACCAAGAAAGGTCCGGTTTTGGATTTGGGAGCTCAGGGCTCAGAGGATTCTGCATCGGCTTCGTACGGGACGACGTATTGGGACGGCAAAACGTGGCATATGTTTTATTTGGGAACACCCCGCACCTCGCCCGGGCCCGATCGGGTTCCATCTCCTCCTTATTTGACCATGAAGGCCCGAAGCGACTCCCCGAGTGGTCCGTGGGTGAAGGAGCCCAATGTTGTTCCGTTTCGTCCCGGCGATATGAACGCCGCCAATTATGGAGCTTCTTCGATAGTGGTCGCCTCTCCGGGAATGATTGTTAAGTCGGGCGATGAGTACCTGATGTTTTTCAGCTGGGGCGGTTACGCGGCCAAAACGGGGCGCGGACCTTTCGGCAATATTGCCATGGCACGGACCCGTGACCTTGAGGGCAAGTGGGCGATTGATCCGGAGCCCATGTTGCCGGGGGACGAAACCTGCGAAAATTCCAGCCTTTATTTCGAACCCACCAATAGAACGTGGTTCCTGTTTACCAATCACATCGGTGTCGGCTGTACCGTCGCAGTCTGGGTCTATTGGACCCAAGATATCAACAAATGGGATCCCGTGAACAAAGCTGTCGTCCTGGATGGAACGAATTGCACTTGGAGCAAGAAATGCATCGGACTTCCCTCGGTCCTCAAGGTGGGCAATCGACTGGCGATATTTTACGATGCCCCGGGGGGCGACAGCACGAGTCACATGAACAGGGACGTAGGTCTGGCTTGGCTGCAACTGCCACTGGAACCTCCCACTCGCCGCCGCGACGAAGGCGAAAACTCTTCGTGGAAGCCGGCGAAGGTGCTGGGGGCTTATGGGATTGCGCCTTGGAGCAAGCTTAGCACACAAGATGATCGAGCGTTGCCCGCCCGCTATCTGCGCCGTGAGTTTGAGGTCGAGAAAAAGGTCACCCGCGCCACGGCGTATGTGTGCGGGCTGGGCTTCTTCGATTTCTTTCTCAACGGCGCGAAGATTTCCGACCATGTGATGGACCCGGCATTGTCGGATTATACCAAGGCCGACTACTACGTGACGTTCGACGTGACCGATCAAGTCAGGCAGGGCGCCAATGCGATCGGCGTTATTCTCGGCAACGGTCGCTTCTACGCCCCGCGCCCGGCCGTGCCGGCACCCACCCAGACCTTCGGCTATCCCAAGTTGCTCATGCAGTTGGAGG
>CAZZYY010000037.1:1239-15673 GCA_964658475.1 uncultured Candidatus Methylacidiphilales bacterium
GCCACTCTGGTTAGCGACGAGAACTGGCGGTTGACGACCAACGGCCCTATCCGCGCCAACAACGAATACGACGGCGAGGAGTACGACGCGACGATGGAAATGCCGGGCTGGGACCGGGCCGGGTTTGACGACAGGAAGTGGGAGCAGGCGCAGGCGGTGTCCGCGCCGGGCGGCAAGTTGAAGGCGCAAATGATCGAACCGATGCGCGTCACTCAGATTATTCATCCGGTGGGGATCACCCGCCCGGCGCCGGGAACCTACATCGTGGACATGGGACAAAATTTCTACGGGACGGTGCGGCTGAAGGCATCCGCCCCCGCTGGGACCCGCGTAAGCATGACCAGCGCCTATAGTCTTCAACCCGACGGGACGCTGAAGACGGCGGACAACCGTTCCGCACGCGCCACCGATGTCTACACGTTTAAAGGGGATGGCACGGAAGTGTGGAATCCGCGATTCAAAGGTCAGGGCTATCGGCGAGTGCAGGTGACCGGCTTCCCGGGGGCGCTGACCGTGGACAATTTCGAGGGCCTGGTCATCCACACCGATGCGGAACCTGCCGGAGAATTCCAATGTTCGAACGATTTGATCAACCGGATTCATACCGCGGTCTTGTGGGGGATGCGGATGTATATGCGCTCCGCGCCCCTCGATCCCGACCGCGACGAGCGGCAGGCGTGGACGGGCGACCCGGCCAAGGATGCGGAGAGCGAGGCCTATAATTACAACGTCGCCCCATTTTACACGAAGTGGATGGACGACGTGGAGCGGTCGCAACGAGGCGATGGCACGATTCCGGATGTTGCGATGTATTGGGTGATGGGTAGCGGGGTGGAATGGCCGAGTGTGTTCACGATCATCCCCGATTGGTTCATCGATTTTTACGGTGATCGGCATGTTGCAGAGACGCACTACGACGCCATGAAGAAATGGGTTTTGGTCATGATGCAGAAAAATGGACTGCCGGATGGGACCCTCAAGGGCACCAGTTACGGCGACTGGTGCGATACGTACACCATCGGCGGCAAAGTATCCGACCGGGGGCAGACGCCGCGCGATTTGGTCTCGACCGCCTACGAGTACAACAACTGTCGGATCATGGAACGGCTGGCGGACTTAACAGGAAAGACGGATGACGAGCGCACGTTCACCGCGATGGCCGACCGATTAAAAACAGCATTCAATCAAAAATTCTTCAAGCCAGCTACTCACACGTACCGAGGAGAAACGCAATGCGGCTACGTGCTGGCGCTCAAGTTCGGTTTGGTGCCGGACGATCAGCGCGATGCCGTCATTGCCAATCTCGTCGAGGACATCAACGTCAAGCATAACGGCCATTTGTCAGTCGGCCTTATCGGCATGCAATGGCTGATGCAGGCGCTGACTGACATTGGGCGCCCCGACGTCGCCTGGACCATCGCCACGCAAACAACCCGCCCAAGCTGGGGCTACATGCTTGCCAAAGGCGCGACCACGATTTGGGAGCGCTGGGATTACGACACCCGCGGCCCGGGCATGAACAGCGAGGCCCTGTTGATGCAGGCCGGGAATCTGGATGCGTGGTTTTATCAAACACTCGCAGGTATCCGCCCCGCGGCACCGGGCTTCAAAAAAATACTCATTGCCCCATCGATTCTTGGCGACCTGACGTGGGTGAAAGCCCATTTCGATTCGCCCTACGGGCGAATCGTCAGTCATTGGAAAATCGAGGGAGACCAACTCACCATGGACGTAACCATCCCGGCCAATACGACCGCGACCGTGGTTGTGCCCGGCAAAAACGGCGGCTCGCATGAGGTTGGTTCCGGAGTCTATCATTTCACGTCAACGCGGCCCGATTCTCTCTGAGCCCGATTTCGATCTGCATGGGAGCGCTGGTTACGACGGACCTCCTCGTGGTTCTACCGGGGCTTCTGGGACGAGCTCCTTCCCGCATCAGGAATGCTCAGTTTCGGCGGTGCCGGGACTGTGAGCGGCGCGAGATGAGCCAACTCGCACACTGCCATGAGAAACGCGCCGGTGGCGTAAAGTTGGGTGCCGTCGGCCGCCACCGGGGCCGGCCGGTCCGACACTCCTTGCACATAGCCGAGGAGCCCATCGGGACGCCGCGCGGTAAGCAGCGCGCTCCACGCCTTGGCGACCACCGGAAGATACGTGGCGCGATCCAGGAGCCCGTGATTGATGCCCCAGGCGAAGGCGAAGCAATCGAGAGCCGTGCCGCTGGTTTCAGGATCGGGATACTGGTCAGCGTCCAGCAGGCTGGGCGGCCACGTCCCGTCGGCCTGCTGCAGGGACGCCAGCCTCCCGGCCATTTCCTGGAAGATGGTTTCGTAGCGGGCGCGGGCGCCAAACTTCGCGGGCATATACCGCAGCGTGCGGGCCAGTCCTGCGAACACCCAGCCGTTGGCCCGTGACCAAAACACCTTGTGCCCGTGCGCGGTTTTCTCGGTGAGGAATCGACTGTCGCGATAAAAGAGATGCTCCTCCTTGTCGTAGAGCAGATCCGCCGTTTGCGACCACTCGACGTCCATCGCTCGAAGGTATTTCGGGTCATGGGTCATCGCCGACAGCCGCGCCATTGAGGGCGGCGCCATGAACAACGCGTCGCACCACCACCAGATCAGTTCCGGCTGTTTGGCTCCGGGCGGGCCGCTCTTGTTCGTACCCTGATCGATGGCGTCACAAACGGCATCGAATCGAGTTTGGCACCCGGCCAATCTGGCGGGACTGGGACGCGCGGCGTCGGCATCCAAAAACGCTTGCGCGATGCAGAGGTCGTCCGCGTGCATGGGGCTCTTCGGATTCAGGATGGGCTGCCATTTGCATTGCTCTCCCACGCGCTCAAGGGCAGCGGCGTAGCTAGTCTTGGTTGAAACATGGGAAAAATCGGCGTAACCCGCCCACATCACGCCCTCCACCCATCCGATCGCGATCTTCTTTTTGTCGTTGAATGGGGCCAGCTGCGCATCGGCCATTGTCTCGCCCTCCGCGATAAGCTCCGCCCGGCCCAGCGTGCGCCCGGCGAATTGTTGCGTGCAAACCTTCCAGCACAAAAGCAGAGCTAGGAGGGCGAGGGCTAAGACCGCGCCTGCGCCCATCCCGCTCGCCGGCGATCCGCGATTTTTTCGACAGAGCAAGCGCCGCTACGGTTGAGACTATCGCCCGCGGGTGGGCAGTTCATTTTTGAGCTGCAGGCTCATGAGGAACTCGATGTTGTTCTCGGTCTTCTTGACCTTTTCCAGCAGCAGGCTCATGGCCTCGACGGGGTTCTCCTCGGCCAGCACCTTGCGCAGCGCGTGGATGCGCGGCAGCTCGTCGGGATGGTAGAGCAGCTCCTCCTTGCGGGTGCCGCTGCGCTGGATGTTGAAGGCGGGGAAGAGGCGCTGGTCGCTCAGGTTGCGGTCCAGGTTCACCTCCATGTTGCCGGTGCCCTTGAACTCCTCGAAGATGACATCGTCCATGCGGCTGCCGGTCTCGACCAGCGCGGTGGCGATGATGGTCAGGCTGCCGCCCTCCTGGATGTTGCGGGCCGCGCCGAAGAAGCGCTTGGGCTTCTGCAGTGCGTTGGACTCGACGCCGCCGCTCATGATCTTGCCACTGCTCGGCTGCATCGTGTTGTAGGCGCGCGCCAGGCGGGTGATGGAATCGAGCAGGATGACGACGTCGACCTTGTTCTCGACCAGCCGCTTGGCGCGCTCGGTCACCATCTCCGCGACCTGCACGTGGCGTTCGGCCGTCTCGTCGAAGGTGGAGGCGATCACCTCACCCTTCACGGTGCGGAGCATGTCGGTCACTTCCTCCGGCCGCTCGTCAATGAGCAGCATGATGAGGTGGGCCTTGGGATTGTTCTCCATGATCGCGTTGGCGATCTTCTGCAGGAGGATGGTCTTGCCGGTGCGGGGCGGCGCCACGATCAGCCCGCGCTGGCCGAAGCCGAGCGGGCAGATGAGGTCCATGGCGCGCATGGAGGTGTCGCCCTTCTTGCCCTCCAGGAAAATGCGGCGGTTGGGGAAAGTCGGCGTGAGCATGTCGAACGGAACGAGCTGGCGGCCTTCCTCGGCCGGTTTCTCGTTGATCGTGTCGACACGCGCGAGGGCGAAGTAGCGCTCGCGGTCGCGCGGGGCGCGGATGGGGCCGTAGACGGTCTCCCCGGCCTTGAGGTTGAAGCGCTTGATTTGTGACGGCGAGACGTAGACGTCTTCCGGGCACGGCAGGTAGTTAAAACGCGCGGCGCGGAGGAAGCCGTAGCCGCCCTCGCTGGAAAGATCGAGCGTGCCGCCGCCGTTGACCGTGCCGTTCTTCGCGGCGTTCTTCTTGAGGATCTCCGCGATGAGGTCGTGCTTCTTGAGGGTGAGCGCGTTCTCGACGTCGTACTCCTTCGCGATGACCTTCAACTCGCGCGTCGGCTTGGCCTGGAGTTCGCCGAGCTCGAAATGTGGGCCGGGCGGAAGGGGCTCGCGCGGTACGGGGGCGGGCGTAGACGGAGCGGGGGCAAAGCCCAGTTCGTCCTGGGCATCGACCGGGAGAGGATCGGCCGGCGCGGGCGGCGTGCCGGGCCCGGCGGACTCGCCCGCGGGTAAAATGTCGGCGCGGGCCGCGACCTCGTCGCGCGAGGATTCGCCGCGACGGGGATGGTGGCCGCCACGCGGCTGGAAGACCGGCGCGGGCGGGACATAGGTCGCGGTCGTTTCGCCGGCGGGCAGATCGGGCAGATCCTGGGGCAGGCCATCCATGCGGCCGGGCCGGCGGTTGTTGCCGTTGCCGCCGCTGCCACCCCCACCGCCACGGCGGAAGTTACGATTGTTTTGGGGACGCCGGTTTCTCATGCAAAAAGCTGAACCTGCCGCTCGAGCGCGGGGAGGCTGCCCTCGTTCCAGAAGGCGACGGAGGCGCGGGCCATTTTCTCGGCCACGGGCAGTTGGCTGGCCATGCGCTGGGCGGCTTCGGCGGTGTCATGGCCGCGCTCCACGAGGCGGCGCTGCTGGGTGGCGCGGCTCGCGCCGACGCACCAGACGGCGCGAAAATGCGCCTCAAGCTCGCACTCGTAGAGGAGCGGAATCATGACGGCCAGGTGATGGTGGGGATGGGTACGGTCCCTCTCTTCGCGCTCGTGCTGCCAGGCAGAACGGATAACGGGGTGGGTGAGCTCGTTCAATCTTGCCCGGAGAGCCGGGTCGGCAAAAACGAGTCGTCCCAAGACCTTTCGGTCAATCGACTTGTCCGCTTGTAGGATATTTGGCCCGAAAGCGTCAACCACATTTTTATAAGCCGTAAACGTGGGTTCAAGCGGATCGAGCACCCGGCGGGCGATGGCGTCGGTGTCGATGACGTGCCATCCCCTCGCCCGGAGCATCGCTGCCACGGTCGATTTGCCGCAGGCAATGCCGCCGGTCAGGGCGATGGAGAGGCGGGGGGGGGCATGGGATATTCCGTTATGGGGTGTTATGATGTGGTATGGGAGGAGAAAGGTGGTCGCGTGGCGCATCGAGGCCCGCATTTTGCGAAGGCCCGTGCGTCGTGAAAACTCGGCATTCATCCCACCATTATCGCATCTTTTCCGAAAAGGCGTTATCGCTGGAGGTCTTCTTTGGCTTATCGGTCTTAAAATCGAATTTCGACGCGAACAAGTCGCCAGTTTGCTCAGCCGTGCGTCGGCCGGGCGATGGAGTGTGGGAGATTCCGGAAAATTAAGAGAGGACAAGTGTTCCCACCGATCGGGCCGCCCGGGCTAAAGCACGATCAACCGTTGCCAAGGCGGCATTGCGCCGAAGAGCCAACTCCAAGTAGGCGGCGTCGTAGATTGTCAGCGCAAATTCGCGCGCGAGCGTGAGCGTCTCCCGCCGGCAACGAATGCTGGTTTCGTCATCGGTCAGGACAGGGAGGGCGAAGGCGATTTCAAGTGATCGTTCCATTTCAGACCTCGCAATGCGCTTACGCCTCTCGGCCGTCCACATGGCATTGGTAATTTCGATCCAGAAGTGCGAGGGCACGTGCTGCGACCCGACTGGCAACGCTCGAATATCTCCGATTGTCCGGAGCATGGACGGAGAAATCTCGTCTTCCAGCACCACGCTCAGGACGAACGAGCCATCAAGCACCACGGCGTTCACATCCGTCGACCCGCATCGATGAAATCCTTCCAAGTCTCGCCTTTTGCCAGCTTCATCTTCACGCGATGACTTAGAATCCGGTCCCAGAAACTGTTATCTTTGCCCATATGAATTGGAACCAGCCGGGCGATGGGCCGGTCACGCCGGGTAATGACAATCTCCCGGCCACGCTCCACCTCCTTGAGCAGCGCAGGCAGATGCGTTTTGGCCTTGTAGGCGCCGACCGATTTGTTTTTGGGAGCGATCATGGACCTAGTCTACAGACTAGTCTGTTCGCCGCAAGAAAATGCCGGATCGTTCGCAAGTCGCGTTGCCTCGGTTCTGCCGACGCTCAGGACTGTTACGGAGAAGCGACTAAAACATGATACGCCATGACCGCTAAACAAGCGCCTGCGTCGCGAGCGGCACGCGCGCAAGCACCGGCCCGGTTCGAAGCCATGCCGCACACCACAACGGAGCCGCGATTAGCCCTACCGTTAGGAGAAGGAGAATCGCAGACGGCTGTCGTTCGATCCGTCCGCGATGCCCAGGTCAATAAACGGACCCACGATCAGTGCCAGATACAGGTCCCCACCCCCTGCGGGAGATGCCGTAAAAGGTTCATGCGCCCCGCCGTCCAAAGTTTAAGTCGAAGGCTTCTACAACTGCGCCGTCTTCACCGAGACGATGCCTTCGACCGCCTCGATGTCTTTCACCGCGGCTTCGTTGGGGCGGCTGTCGAGGTTGTAGATGCTGAGGGCGTGGCCGCCTGTCTCGCCGCGGCCGAGGGACATGTTGGCGATGTTGATCTGGTGCTTGGCCAAGAGGGAGCCGATGGCGCCGAGCATGCCGGGGCGGTCTTGGTTCTCGACGAAGAGGAGGACACCTTCCGGGTTGGCTTCGAGATTGCGGCCGTTGATGCGGACGATGCGGGTGCGCCCGGCAAAGACGGTGGCGGCCACCTCGAAGGTTTCGCTGCCCTTGGCCGCTGTGACGGTGATGAGGTCGGTGAAGTCGCCGCCCTCGCTTTGCCGGAGCTCGCTGACCTTGAGGCCGAGATTCGCGGCGACCTTGGGGGCGTTGACCTCGTTGATCACGCCTTCGCTAGTCTGGCCGAGCAGGCCCTTGAGCACGGCGCGGGTGACGGGGACGGTCTCCGCCTCGCTGACCTTGCCGGTGTACTTGATCTCCAGCGTCTCAAGGCCGCAGGGGGCGATCTGCGCCAGCAGGCGGCCGAGCTTCTCGCCGACGCCGAGGTAGGGGCGGAGCGCCTCCAGCGTGCGCACGTCCACGTTCGGAACGTTGACGGCGTTGTTGATCACGCCACGCAGCAGGTACTCCGAGATGGCCTGCGCGATCTCGATGCCGACGCCTTCCTGCGCTTCCGAAGTTGACGCGCCAAGATGCGGCGTGAGCACGACGTTGGGCATGGAACGGAAGGGGGAATCCTCCGCGGGCGGCTCCTTCTCGTAGACATCGAGCGCGGCGCCGCCGACCTGGCCGCTTTTGAGCGCGTCGAGCAGCGCGGCTTCCTCCACCAGGCCGCCGCGGGCGCAGTTGATGATGCGGACGCCTTTCTTGCACTGGGCGAGCGCGGCCGTGTTGAGGATCTTGTTTGTCTCCGACGTGAGCGGCATGTGGACGGTGATAAAATCGGCCACGGTGAGCAAAGCGGGCAGGTCGTCGGCCAGCTCCACCTGCAGGGAACGGGCGCGGCTCTGCACGAGGTAGGGATCGTAGGCGATGACGTTCATCCCGAAGGCGATGGCGCGCCGCGCGACCTCGCCGCCGATCCGGCCCATGCCGACGATGCCGAGGGTCTTGCCGTTGAGCTCGGTACCCTCGAAGGATTTGCGGTCCCACTTGCCCGCGACCATGGAGGCGTGCGCCTGCGGGATCTTGCGCGCGAGCGAGAGGAGCAGGGAGAAGGTGTGCTCGGCCGTGGAGATGGTGTTGCCGCCGGGGGTGTTCATGACCACGATGCCGCGCTCGGTGGCGGCGGCGACGTCCACGTTGTCCACTCCGACGCCGGCGCGGCCGATGACCTTGAGCCGCTTGGCCGCGGCGAGGGCCTTGGCCGTCACCTTGGTCTGGCTGCGGACGACGAGCGCATCGAGCTCGCCGATCCTGGCGATCAATTCGTCCTCCTTGAGGCCGCCGCTGATCGACACTTCAAACCCGGGATTTTCGGATAGCACGGCAACGCCCTTAGGCGAAACGCCATCGGCGGCAAGGATGCGATAAGTTGTCACCTGGGAAGCTTCCAAGGTGTTTTCCAGAATGTCAAAGCTTGGCTCCGCACTTGGCCCGAAAGCTGATTACGGAGCGGCCAGGCTTCCTGTGGCAAGCTGACGGAACTTATTGGAGAACACGTTATTACAATTAAATGAGCTCGGGAGTAAGAAATTTGCTGTGCCAAGGTAAAAAGGCTTGCCGCCGTGAAATCGGCTAAGTAGGCTGGATTTCCTGCCGATTTCCAAGTATCGGTAAAAAAGACCCAAAAGCTCGCCATTTCAGCAACTTATGAAGAGCAAGCTCCTGCGCAAACTCGCGAAAAGCCAAAAGTACCTTATCTTGGCTGAGATCAAGCGCAGTCAGGGTCTTTCGGTCTCGCAACTCTGCGAGCGCATCAATCTCTCCTACATGGGCGTGAAGCAGCATTGCGTCGCGCTGGAGAAGGATGGCTACCTCGACACGTGGCGCCGGCCAAAGGGCATGGGCCGGCCGGAGAAGGCCTATCGCCTGACGCCGTCGGCGCAGGAGTTCTTTCCGTCCGAGCATACCAACTTTACCCGGGACATCCTCACCAGCCTGGAGCAGGTGTATGGCCCCGCCGCGCCGGAGAAGATCCTCTACCAGATTTACCAGAACCACACGGTCAAGATTCAGGCTCGCGTCACCGGCACCACGCTGGAGGAACGCGCCCGCAGCTTCGCCTCCATCCGCGACCAGGAAGGGTACATGAGCGAGTACTACTTCAACCCCGACCTGCAGCGCCACCAGATCATCGAGTACAACTCGCCCGTGCTGGCCATTGCCGACCAGTTCCGCATCCTCACCCAGCTGGAAAATTCACTGATCGAGAACATCCTCGGCGTGCGGGTGCAGCGCGAGATGGAGCGGGTGAGCGGGCTGTACAAGTGCCAGTTCACGCTGCTGGATTGACGCGGCGATCAGGGCGTGGCTCCGAAGTTCCGTGTCTGCCCCAAACCCCTTTACATGGTTGTGTAAGGGAGTAATCTACGCCTAGGAGATACGCACATGGAAAAGAAAGAATACACGCTTTATAACGACACGGTCATGGACCACTTCCTCAACCCTCGCAACATGGGTGACGTGGAAGCGGCGGACGGGGTCGGCGAAGTCGGCGCGGCGGCTTGCGGCGACATCATGAAGATTTCGCTCAAGATTCGGGACGGCAAGATCGAGGACGCACGGTTCAAAACCTTCGGCTGCGGCAGCGCGATCGCCAGCTCGAGCATGGCGACCGAGCTGATCAAGGGCCGGACGCTGGAGGAGGCCAAGAATTTCAGCAATCAGGAAGTGGTCGACGCGCTGGGTGGTCTACCCCCGGTGAAGATTCACTGTTCGGTGCTGGCCGAGGAAGCGCTCAAGGCCGCGATCGAGGATTACGAGGCGAAGCAGAGCACGGCCGAGAAGTCGGCTGCGGTGGCTGCCTGAGGATCGGCTAATCTCCGCAAGAAGGGCCGCCACGTGGCGGCCCTTTTTGTTTCCGGGTAGCGTCCTCTTCCCCTCGTTCCCAAGTTGCACTTGGGAACGCGCTAATCGGAGACAGCTGAGCTGTCCCCCGAAAGCAGGATAATCCCTTGCCGAGAAAATCGTCCCTTGATCATCATCGCTCATGCGGAGCAGGTACGGCGCGCACGAACCCGGCGCGGCTCACTTCATCACCAGCACCGTGGTTGGTTGGCTCCCGGTCTTTACCAAAGCATCCCGGTGCGATGTACTGGTCGAGTCGCTCAAATTCTGCCGTGAGCACAAGGGGCTAACGATCTATGGCTGGGTCATCATGGAAAACCATCTGCACGCGATCGTCGCCGCAGACGATCTGTCGCGAGTGATGACCGATTTCAAACGGCATACGGCGCGGCGGTTATTTGAAATGCTGGAGGGGGAAAAGTGCGATTGGCTGCTCAACCAGTTCGCGTACCTGCGCGCGAGGCACAAGGTGGAGAGCGATCATCAATTCTGGCAGGAGGGATTTCATCCCCAGGCCATCGCGGACGACAGGATGATGGAGCAAAAGCTGGATTATCTGCATGCAATCCCGTGGCGCGTGGGTTGGTGGCGGCGGCAGAGCATTGGCGCTATTCCCCGGCGCATGAATGGCTGGTGGGCGCGGACCCGGTGATGCGGTGCGATCCGTGGCGTTGAGAGAGGACAGCTTAGCTGTCGCCGATTAGGGCGTTCCCAAGTGCAACTTGGGAACGAGGGGAACGGGAGCCGGGGAGCAGAGACCGGGAACCAGAGTTGGGTAACAGAATAACAAACCAAGAGTCTGGAGTCATAGGCCTCAAAGACGCTGCGCCATCGCGCGGCGGAAAGCGGGCGGCTACCATTGATGACAAGCTTCCCAATCGGCACTATACTCACTCCCATGGATAAACGTTCCGTCTATCTCGATCACCAGACGACCACGCCGATGCTGCGGGAGGCTGTGGAGGCGATGGTGCCGTATCTCACGGAGATTTATGGCGCGCCCTCGAGCCTGCATCGCTTCGGCCTGCAGGTGCGCGAGGGGTTGGCCACGGCGCGCGGGCAGCTGGCGGCGCTGATCAACGCGGAGTCGCCGGACGACCTGATCATCACCTCGGGCGGGACGGAGTCGGCGAACTTGGCGATCAAGGGTTTCGCGGAGGCCAACAGCAAGCGCAAGGGAAACCATTTCGTCGTCGCGGCGACGGAGCATCCGTCGGTGCTCAACTCGATCGAGTTCATGACCAAGCACGGCTTTGAGGTCACGCAGGTGCCGGTCGATGCGGTGGGCCGGATCAAGCCGGAGGACGTGCGCGCCGCGATCACCGATAAGACGCTGCTCGTCTGCGTCCATCTCGTGAACCACGACATCGGCACGATCCAGCCGATCCGGGAAATCGGGCGGATTTGCGCGGAGAAGAATGTGTCGCTCTATTGCGATGCGCTCGCGGCGGCGGGCTGGCTGCCGATCGACGTGCAGGAGCTCGGGGTTCATCTGCTCAGCTTCAGCCCGCACCGCTTTTACGGGCCGAAGGGCGTGGGCGTGCTTTATCGCAACCGCAAGGCGCGCATCACCAGCCTGATTCATGGCGGCGTGCAGGAAAACGGCCGGCGCGCGGGCACGGAAAACGTCCCGGCGATCATCGGGGCAGGCGTGGCGGCGGAGGTGGCGCTGCGGGAAATGCCGCAGCGGATCGCGCACGTGAGCGCGCTGCAGAAACGGCTCTACGACGGTCTCTTTTCCACCATCGATTACCTGAAACTGAACGGTCCCCTGCCCGGGCCCGACCGGGTCTGCACGCAGCTCAATCTGAGCACGGAGTTCATCGAGGGCGAGGGCCAGCTCCTCCTGCTCGACCATTCCGGGATCGCGGTGGCCAGCGGGTCGAGCTGCGTGAGCAAGTCGCTCAAGGTCTCGCACGTGCTTTCCGCCATCCACCTCGACCATGCACTCGCGCAGGGCAACATCATCATGAGCCTGGGCAAGGACAACACGAACGAGGACGTCGATTACGTGATCGAGAAGTTCCCGCAGATCGTGAAGAAGCTGCGCGACATGTCGCCCATGTGGAAGGAATTCGAGGAAGGCGTGATCGACTCCGTCATCGCGCCGACCGGCCGCGGGAAGTCGTTTACCCAGCACGCGGCGGACCTGTCCGGCAAGCCGGCGCATTGACCACGACGCCTGTTTGAATGAAAATGCTGCCATGAGCACGATGCCTGAGATTCAATCGGCCATCCAGAAGCTTGATCCGAAGGAACTGGGCGAATTGTCGCTCTGGTTCGAGGAATTCGTGGCAAAGGCGTGGGATGATCAGATGGTGGTTGATGCGAAAGCCGGCAAGTTTGACCGTCTGGTTGAAGAGGCCAAACGGGCCAAGGCGGCTGGCGAGTTGATGGACTTCCCTTGAAATCGAGATGCCATCGGTCCTTCTGGGACCGGTATGAATCGCTGCCGGTCGAGGTTCAAAAACTGGCCGACAAATGCTTCAAGCTTTGGCAATTGAATCCCTCTCATCCCTCGCTTCACTTTAAGCCTCTGGCCAAGGGCACTTGGTCGGTTCGCGTTGGTCTTTATTATCGTGCGGTCGGATACCGCGAGGATGGGGAGATGATCTGGATATGGATTGGCACCCACGCTGAGTACGATCAAATCGTTTAACATGTCCACTCCCCTCACCCCCGAGCTCATCCTCGACCGCTTGCGCGGTGTGAAGTATCCCGGCTACTCGCGCGATATCGTCTCCTTTGGGCTGGTCAAGGATGTGGCCATCGAGGGCGCGCGAGTGTCGCTGCGGCTGGTGCTGACCACGGCCGATCCGAATATCCCGAAGGTGATCGAGGAAAACGTCGTCGCGGTGATCGAGGCGATCCCGGGCGTGAGCGAGGCGGCGGTGCAGCTCGACGTGAGCGCGCCGGCCACCAAGGCGATGCAGGCGGAGGCCGGCGGGCTGCCGCAGACCCGCATCGAAGGCGTGAAGCATGTGATCGCGGTGGCCAGCGGCAAGGGCGGTGTGGGCAAATCGACCGTGGCGGCCAACCTCGCCATCGCGCTGCGCGGGGAGACGAAGACGACGCGCGTCGGCCTGTGCGATTGCGACCTGTACGGCCCGAGCATGGGACTGATGTTCGGCACGCACCAGCGGCCGACCTCGGACGAGGCGGGGAAGATCGATCCCATCCGGCGCTACGAGATCGTGCTCATGAGCATGGGTTTCCTGCTCGACGACGCCACGCCCGCGATCCTGCGCGGACCGATGGTCACACGCTACACGCAGCAGTTCCTGCGCAGCGTGAACTGGGGCGAGCTCGATTACCTGATTCTCGACCTGCCGCCGGGCACGGGAGACATCCAGCTGACGATCGTGCAGACGGTCGCGCTAAGCGGGGCCGTGATCGTCACCACGCCGCAGGAGGTGGCGCTGATTGATGCGCGCAAGGCGGCCAGCATGTTCGCGAAGGTCAACGTGCCGATCCTGGGGCTGATCGAGAACATGAGCTACTTCCTCTGCCCGGGCGATGGGCATCGCTACGACATCTTCGGCTCGGGCGGCGGAGAGCGCGAGGCGGCGCGGCTCCAGGTGCCGCTGCTGGCCCAGGTGCCGCTGGAAATGAGCCTGCGCGAGGCGGGCGACATGGGCGTGCCGCTGGCCCAGCGCGAGCCGGACAGCCCGACGGCACGCATCTTCCGATCCGCCGCTGACGCCATCCGGAAGACCTGCCCGGTTTGAAGCATGCCGGACATTTAATCGTCCAAGAGTCGTAACTTAACGCATTGACACCTTTGGCCTACTTCGCCTCTACTATTTCCAATAACCCTATGGCGGATTCTTCCGTTCCATCTCCCGATAACTTTCAGAAGTCAGCTCTCTATCAGGAGTTTCTCGCCGAGCGTGAGGAGATTCTCCGCCACAAGTGGATCGAGAGCGAAAAGGTGGGACACGACATCGGTTTCGAGAAGGCGCTGCTCGACTGGATCGTCAAGCACCGCGCCAGCTGGCGGTATCTTCGCCAGCATAAGACCGTCGGAGCCGACCGCGCGCACGGCAATCGATGTACGGGCGTTGCCTTGGTTTAACGCTCTGTTCCGGCGCTCCTTGACAGCGTCTGCTTCCATTTTACGTTTTCTCCATGACAACCCTGCCCGCCGATAACCACGCGACCCTTCCGGCCGTTTCCCTGACCGAGTCCGCGGCCCGGCAGATTGCCGATATCCTGGGCGACAACCCCGAGCACAAGGCGTTGCGCATCTACGTCGAGACGGGCGGCTGCTCCGGGATGTCCTACGCCATGGAACTGGCCCCGCGGAAGGATGGCGACGAGGAGTTTATTTCGCATGGCTCGCCGCTTTTTGTGGAAGGCCGGGCGCTGATTTACCTGGCGGGCTCGGTGATCGATTACAAGGACGGGCTTTCCGGCGCGGGGTTCCGCATCACGAATCCCAATGCCAAGGCCACGTGCGGCTGCGGCAAGTCGTTCGAGGCGTAGAGGTCGCTGCAGGGGATCTTCGCAGTTCCCAAGTGCAACCTGGGAACGAATGGGACTGGGAGAAACAGGTAGCCGGCGCTCTCCGAGCGTCGGTCCGCGTAGAAAACGTATCCGCAGCCGACCGGCGCTCGGAGAGCGCC
>CAZZYY010000037.1:15683-20289 GCA_964658475.1 uncultured Candidatus Methylacidiphilales bacterium
CCCCGGCTACCTGACTGAGTGCAGACCACCTGACTAAGCGCCGACTCGCAATCCTTGGAAGGCGACAAACGTGATTGCCAAATCGCGGCACGGTTTGCATAACCCAGCATGGATTTTTCCCGTTACTGGGCCTCCCGCCAGACGCAGGTCGATACTGCGATGGACCGCCTGCTTCCCTCCGCCAAGACGCGCCCCAAGACCATCCACGAGGCGATGCGGTACAGCATCTTTGCCGGTGGGAAGAGGCTGCGCCCGGTCATTTGCCTGGCGGCGGCGGAAGCGATTGGGGGCCGGAGCGAGGCCGCGCTGCCCCTCGCCTGCGCGGTGGAGTGTATCCACACCTACTCGCTCATTCATGACGATCTGCCGTCGATGGACAACGACGATTTTCGCCGGGGCAAGCCGACGTCGCACAAGGTCTATGGCGAGGGCATCGCCATCCTGGCGGGCGATGCGCTTTTGACCATTGCCTTTGAGATGGTGGCCAATGCGAAGCCGGCGCCGCGCCATGGGACCGCCGCGCTCGTGCGCGAGCTGGCCCATGCTTCGGGCAGCCAGGCGCTGGTGGCGGGCCAGGTGGCGGACTTGGAGGGCGAGGGCAAAAAGCTGAAGCTTTCGGACCTCCAATACATCCACGAGAACAAGACGGCGGCGCTGATTACGAGCTCCATTCGGCTCGGCGCGATGTCGGCCAACGCAACGCCGCGGGAACTAGCGGGGCTGACCGAGTTCGGCCTCAGCCTGGGCCTGGCGTTCCAAGTAATCGACGACATCCTCGACGTGACGCAGACGACGGAAAAACTCGGCAAGAGCGCGGGCAAGGACCTCGCCGCCAAAAAGGCGACGTACCCGGCGCTGCTCGGGCTGGAAAAGGCGAAGAAGGAAGCCGACCGGCTGACCGCCCGCGCCCGCGCGGCGCTCCGGCCCTTTGGAAAGAACGCCCATGCGCTCTCCGCAATCGCGGACTATCTACTCCAGCGGGAGAACTAGGAGGGGCACTGGCCGGCCCTTCAGTCAGGTAGCCGGCGCTCTCCGAGCGCCGGTCGGTGGCGGACGGGTGTTCGACTCAGACCAGCGCGCGGAGAGCGCACTGGCCGACGCGCGGACGGCGTCCGCGGCCCATTCCAATCCATTTGCCGCAGCTCTCCAAGGTGACGACTGCGACAATGTAGTTGGAAACGATCTAGAGCATTTTAGCATATAGTGCACATGTATCCGGCCTGACGAAAGAAGCCTTGCGCGTCGGAAGGTGAGACGGTCTGGAGGGCCTGGCCGATGGCGGCGAGCAGGTCGGGATCGGTGCGGGCCTTGGCTTGGCGCGGGTGGGCTTTAACCTTGCTCCACATCATTTCGATGGGATTGAGGTCGGGGCTGTAGGCGGGTAGGAAGCGTAGCTCGGCGCCGCGAGCTTGGATGAGCTTTTCCGCTTCGGCGTCGCGGTGCGCGGCCAGGTTGTCGCAGATGACGATGTCGCCGCGCCGCAGGGTGGGGCTGAGCACTTGGCGGGATATATTTTCGGAAGACATCGCCGTCGGTGGCTCCCTCGATGACCAGGCAACTGGTGAGCCCGTCGAGTCGGATGGAGCCGAGCATGGTAAGAGTGCGCCAGTGTCCGCCGGGAGCGTGGTCGTGCAGCCTCTGGCCGCCGCGCACCCGGCCCCGCAGCCGGGTCATGTTGGTCTTGGCCGAGGACTCCGTCGATGAAGACCAGCCGATCGGCCGGCCACTGCTTCTGCACGGCCTGCCAAAGCTTCCTCTTCCCGGCAATGTCAGCGCGATCTTGTTCGCTGGCACGCAGCGTTTTTTTTATAGCGGTAGCCCAGTCGCCGCAGCGTGTGGTGGATGGTGACGAGCGTGCAGTTCACTCCGACCTTCTCGTGGATGCGCTCCAGCGTCGCGTCGGGGTGCCGGTCCACATACCGGGTCAGCCGGTTGATCGCCTCCGCGTCGAAGCGCCGAGGCTGGCCCACCTTGCCCTTGCGCGGGCCCAAGCCGCCGCCGGCCTTGCGCTGGCGCTTGAGCTTGTGCACCCACCATTCGCCGACTTTGAAGCGCTCGGCGATCTGCCCGACCGTCCACTTCTTCTCGTCGTAAGCCTTCATCACCCGCACCCGCAAATCCAAGGAGTAAGCTCGCATGGACCTGAAGAGTATCAGGCTTCCATCATGTGCACCATATATTAATATACTCTAGGAACGGCGCTGGCCAACGGGCGGGACCGCGCTGCGGCAGTCGAAGGACGCACCACCGCCTGATTCGTCGCGGCGCTCGCACGCCTCTTCACCGTCATCGCGCAACCAGTCCGTTGGCCTGCCTTCGGGCGCCGCGTTGGGGCTCCAGACTTTTGTTATTGAGTGGCGACAGGTTCTAGACCGGCACCTGCGGGAGGTTCCAGATTTCGCGGGCGTACTCGTGGATAGTGCGGTCGCTGGAGAACTTGCCGACGCGCGCGGTGTTGAGGATGGCCATCTTCGCCCAGTGGGATTTCTCGCGATAGGCGGCGTCGACCTTTTGCTGCGCGTCGCTGTAAGCGCGGAAGTCGGCCAGGCAGAGATACGGATCGCCGCCCTGGGTGAAGGTGTGCTGCAGGGAGCTGAGCACGCCCGGCTCATCCGGCGTGAAGTAGTTGGAGCCAACCCAATCCACGCAGGCGCGGATTTCCTCGTCGGCGAGGTAGTAGTCCATGGGATTGTAGCCGCGGGCGAGCAGGGCGTGGACCTCGTCGACGGTCATGCCGAAGATGAAGATGTTCTCCGGGCCGACCTCCTCGAGGATCTCGACGTTGGCGCCGTCGAGCGTACCGATGGTGAGCGCGCCGTTGAGCGCGAGCTTCATGTTGCCCGTGCCGGAGGCCTCCTTGCCCGCGGTGGAAATCTGCTCGGACAGATCGGCGGCCGGGATGATGCGCTGGGCGAGCGAGACGCGATAGTTGGGCAGGAAGACGACCTTGAGCTTGTCGTGCACGCGCGGGTCGCTGTTGATCTTCGCGCCGACGCAGTTGATTGCCTTGATGATCGTCTTCGCGAGGTCGTAGCCCGGCGCGGCCTTGGCGGCGAAGAGGAACGTGCGCGGCTGGATGTCCAGCTCCGGGTTCTGCAGGATGCGCCGGTAGAGCGCGACGATGTGGAGCAGGTTGAGGTGCTGCCGCTTGTACTCGTGCAGCCGCTTGATCTGCACGTCGAAGAGCGAGTCGGGACTGACGGTGACGCCGCATTCGCGCTGGATGAGCGCGGCGAGGTCGACCTTGTTCGCGTGCTTGATGGCCATGAACGCGGCCTGGAACTCGGGATCGTCCGCCCACTGCTCAAGCCGGCGCAGCTCGTCGAGGTTCTTGATGAAGCCGTCGCCGATCTTGGAGGCGATCAACTCGGTGAGGCGCGGGTTAGCAGCCTGCAGCCAGCGGCGTGGGGTGATGCCGTTGGTCTTGTTGTTGAACTTGCCGGGATAGAAGACATCGAAATCGTGCAGCAGGTTGGCCTTGAGCAGCTCGGTATGCAGCGCCGCGACGCCGTTGACGGAATGGCTGCCGACCACGGCGAGGTTCGCCATGCGGACCATCTGGCCGCCGCCCTCCTCGATGAGGGACATGCTGCGCTTCTTCTGGTCGTCGCCGGGATAAGCGGCCTCGACCGCCTCGAGCAGGCGGCGGTTGATCTCGTACACGAGCTGCAGGTGCCGCGGGATGACGTGCTGGAAGAGCGCGACGCTCCACTTCTCCAGCGCCTCGGGCAGCAGGGTGTGGTTGGTGTAGGCGAGCGTGCGGGTGACGATACCCCAGGCCTCGTCCCAGGGCAGACCTTCCTCGTCGTGGAGGATGCGCATGAGCTCCAGCACCGCCATGGCGGGGTGGGTGTCGTTGAGCTGGATGGCGACCTTATCGGGGAACTCGCTCCAGGCGTGCTGGTGCTTGTGGAAACGGCGCATGATGTCGCGCAGCGAGCAGGAGACGAAAAAGTACTGCTGGATAAGACGCAGCTCCTTGCCGGCCTCGCTCTTGTCATTCGGGTAAAGGACCTTCGAGACGGTTTCGCTCTTGGTCTTTTCCGCCAGCGCCTCGCTGTAGCCGCCGCGGTTGAAGGCCTCGAGATTGATCTTCTCGTAGGGCCGGGATTCCCAGAGGCGCAGGAAGTTGACCGTGTTGGTGCCGTAGCCCGGGATGGGAATGTCGTAGGGAATGCCGAGGATCTTCTTGGTGTTGACCCAGCGCGGGACGTAGTTGCCCCGGTCGTCGAAAACGTTTTCCACATTGCCGTAAAGCTCGACGGCCTGGCTGAATTCCGGGCGTACGATCTCCCACGGCGTGCCGTAGCGCATCCAGTCGTCGGGATGCTCCACCTGCGCGCCCTTGTTGAACTCCTGGCGAAAGAGACCGAACTCGTAATGGATGCCGTAGCCGATGGCTGGGTAATCGAGCGTGGCGAGCGAATCGAGGAAGCAGGCGGCGAGACGGCCGAGGCCGCCGTTGCCGAGGCCCATGTCGTACTCCTCGCCGCGCAGTTCGTGGATCGAGAGGCCAAGCTCGGTCAGCGCCTCTTCCGTTTCCTTGAAGAGATTCGCGCTGTAGAGGCTGTTGGAGAAAAGCCGGCCCATGAGAAACTCGAGGGAC
>CAZZYY010000038.1:0-19339 GCA_964658475.1 uncultured Candidatus Methylacidiphilales bacterium
CGCACTTTTTTTTGCCGGCATGGTCTTCCTCTCCTGGTGGGATTCCACCATCCCGGGCATCGGCGATCCGATCGAGATCCGCTCCGACGCCAAGACCACCCACGCCCACTGACATGTCCATCCGCTTCGTGCACCAGATCATCATCTTCGCGGCCATGGCCGTGGCGCTGGTCTTTGCCGGCTGGTGTTTCTTCGACCCCAGCGTGGCTGGCAACCTGCCCTACACGCTGGCCGGCGCGGCCTGCGTCCTCATCGCCATCGGCCTCGTTTTCTACGAAATCCATTTCCTCAAGCGCACCCGCAAAATCATCCTGCATTGATCGCCATGAAAAAAATCCTGGTTCCGATCCTCTCGCTTGGCCTGCTGACATCGCTGGCCACCCTGCCGGCCTCCGCCTGCGCCGCCTGCTACAACGCCAATGCCGGCAGCAAGATGGGCAACGCTGCCAACTGGGGCATCATCGCCATGACCATCATCATGTTCATCATGCTGGGCGGGCTTTTTGCCGCCGGCTGCTACTTCAACTGGCGCGCGAAGAATCCGCTGCCTGATTACAGCGAACTCCTCGCCGAGGACGAATCCGCGCCCCCGGACGCGCTGCCCGACGCTTCATGACTCCGACTTTCGCCGTCTTGATCGAGGCGCTCGACATTGCGCCCAATGCCTCCGAGCACGGGTATGCCATCGACACGATGCTGGAGATGCTCTTCTGGTTCATGCTCCTGCTCTTCATGACCTGGGGCTCGTTCTATGCCTACATGCTCGTGCGGTTCCGGCAAAGCAAGCAGCCCAAGGCGCTCTATGCCGGCGCGGCGACCCATTTCCCCAGCAAGGTCGAGGGCGGCATCGCCGTCTTCGAGGTGGTCATTCTGCTTTCCTTTGCCACGCCTCTCTGGTCCTTGCGGACCGACCAGTTTCCGACTGGGCCCGACGTGACGCATCTGCGCGCGGTGGGCGAGCAGTTCCTCTGGAATTTCCAGTACACCGGCGCGGACAGCAAGTTTGGCAAACGCAACCCGGAGTATGTCACCGCGGCGAATCCGCTCGGACTGGACAAGAACGATCCGGACGGTGCCGACGACCTGACCACCCGTAACGAGATGCACCTGCCGGTGAACAAGCCGGCCATCGTCGACGTGATGTCGAAGGACGTGATTCACGATTTCTGTATTCCCAACATGCGCTCGGCGCAGGATGCGATTCCCGGCTCTGTCATCCCGCTCTGGTTCAAGCCGATCAAGGAAGGCACCTACGAGATCGTCTGCGCCCAGCTTTGCGGCAGCGGCCACTCCGCCATGCGCGGCGAACTGGTGGTGGAAAGCCAGGCGAAATACGACGCCTGGTTTAAGGAGAATTATAACCAGACCCATCCCAAGTCGAAGATGGCATTGGGCTCTGCAAGTGGTGCCGCGGTGGCTGGGAATTGAGCTAGCTGCGCAAGAGGCCATCCGTGGCTAACGTCGGCACCACGGTCAGCGAGTCGATCGTGGCGCAAACGGGAATGTCGTCCCCCAGGCCGATTTTGCGCAGCTCCTGTCCGGCCTGGCTTCCGAGCAGCATCGCCGGCAGATGGTGGCGAACCGAGCGATAGAGATGCCGGAACGGGCTCTCTTCATTCAGCGCCTCGGCCAGCGCGCCTGCCACGACGGCGTCATCCAGCCCGAAACGGCCCTCGAACCCGGCGCACAAGATGATCCAAGGCGGCCCGATCTCGCGCAGCCGTTCGGCGGTGGCGCTGAGATTGACGAAGGCGCAGGTGAGGACGGCACGAGCACCAGCGCAGGCGGCCAGCGCCTGGGTGCCGTTGGTGGTGGTCAGGATGAGCTCGCGCCCGCCGACATTCTCAGGCGTCACCGCGCGCGGCGAGTTGCCCAAATCGAAGCCGGGCAGGGCCAGCCCATGGCGCTCGCCTGCGAGCAGGCGCCGGGGATCGGCGGCCTTGAGCGATTCGGCCTCGGCCACGCTGGCGACCGGCCGGATGCCCGTGGCGCCGGCATGGAGCGCGGCGGCGATCGTGGTCGTTGCCCGAATGACGTCGATCACGACGCACGCCGCATCGCGCCGCGCCGTGTCATCGAGCGCCCGCCACTGCGCGGGCAGGTAGCAAACGGTGAGGTTCTTCACGTGCTGAGTCAAGACGGCGCTGGTTTCGACTTGGATTGATCGACCGTTCTCTTCCGACAAACTGAAGCTCCGGGCCCGCAATGTCAAAGAGCGCGATCTCGCCGGAGCCCGGTCGGGACGGCCCGCCCGGAACCTCGACTTGTCCGCGAGGGCGGCTTAGCCTCGGGCGCATGCAGGTGCACGCGCCGCGATTTTCGCGACGACGTTTTTTGCAAACGCTGGGCCAGGGCGCACTGTTTGCCGCCGCGCCGCGGATGCTCCTGGCGGATCAGCCGGAATTGGTGACAGTTTCCGTCCTGCATACCACTGACCTGCACGGGCACATCCTGCCGACGACCGACTATTCCGGCCGGCCCGACCTGGGCGGCCTGGCCCGTTGCGCCACGCAAATTCGCCAGTGGCTGGGAGAAAACGCGAACGCCGCGCTGATCGACATCGGCGACGTCTACCAGGGCACCGAAGAGGGGCTGTCCACCCACGGATTGGCCATGATCCGGCTGCTCAATGCGCTGGGGTACGACGGTTGGGTGGTGGGCAACCACGATTTCGATTGGGGCATGAAGGTGCTGCAAGGCGCGATGCAGGCCTCGGTCATGCCCGTGCTTTCCGCCAACAGCCGGATGGCCGCGGGCGAAAGCCGGCTGCAACCGTACTTTGTAAAGGAGGTGGCCGGCTTCCGCCTCGCCTTCGTGGGATTGACCACGCCGGGCCTGTCGTCCTGGCTGCCACCCGAGGATTGCAGCGGCTTCGATGTGCTCGATCCGATCGAGACCCTCCAGCGCGTAATGCCGGAGGTGACCGCGCAAAAGCCGGATGCGGTCATCGTGACCGGCCACATGGGCCTGACGCGCCGGGACGACTTTGCCAATCGCGTGGGCGCTCTCACGCAGGCGTTTCCCCAGCTCACGGCCTGTCTCGGCGGCCACACGCACCAGAACCATCCGGGCGAGATCATCAACAACGTCCTATACACCCAGGCGGATCATTTCGGAATCCATGCCGGCAAGCTCGATCTTGTCTTCGACCGAAACTCGCGGCAGTTGGTGCGGCGTGAGGCGGTCACGGTGGAGATGAACCATACGGTGATGCCCGATCCGCTCGTGCTCCATCTTGCCCGGCCTGTGCTGGACGATGCGGCTGCGGTCATGGCGCAGGCGATGGGGACATTGACCGAGCCGTTCAATGACGTGGGTTCCTTTGGTGCACCAAGCGATTTGGAGCGACTGATCGCCAGCGCGATGCGCGCCGCCCTGCGCTTGCGCGGCGTGGAAGTCGACGCGGTGGTGCATGGCCTCTTCGAAGGCGCCACGCCGTGGGCCGCCGGACCCAAGACGGTCGCGGACGCCTGGGCCTTGCTGCCCTACGAAAACAATATTGTGACGCTCGACCTGACCCGCGAAGGATTGCTCGCCTTCGTCCGCGACCTGGCAGGTCCGCGCGATGTCCGGAACGCCATGGGCCTCAGGCCGGTCTTCGATCCGGCGAGCGGGCTGGTGCGCGATCTTCTGGCCGCAGACGGCTCCCCCCTGTCGGGAAAAGCGCGTTACCGCGTGGCGCTTAATTCCTATGACGCCCAATCGGGCGGGCAGCGATTGCTGACCGTGGGCCGGCTGGCTGCCGATCCGGACAACCGGCGGACGTGGCACGAGGTGGAAATTCGCGCGGCCCTGATCGAGTTCTTTGCCGCGCGACGGCAGGTGGGCCGCAGCTCCCTGCTGGTTTGAGCTACTCGCGGTCCGTCCGCTCCTCGTGCAGCGAGCGGAACATCTGCGCCTTGCCCCGATAGGTGTCGCGCTCGTGATCGGCCATGGCGCGGGCACGATTGAGACCTACAAGGCGGAACGTGATGACGGAGACGACGACGAGCGTGAGCACAAGGGTCGAGAAGATCGAGGCATGGTCCGGCGCTTCAAGTTGAGCAAACTGAACGTCGGGAGAAAGACGCGCCATCTTCGGCACGTTGTCACGATGGGAACCTGGGCTCGGAATCAAGCTGCTCGAGGCGTGGGAGAAACCGCCCGTCGTGGCATGGCCGATCGAAAAAGAAACGAGGAGCGATGCGAAGGCGATAAGGATCAACTTCATGTGCATGCCAAGGAGCAAACGGCAAACCGCGATGTAGAGTTCAGCGGGAAAAACGATCTTTGGCCGAGCGCAAGCGACTCGTAAATAGAATCTTAGACATTCGATCAACATTTTGAGTCGGCCTCATCCCGCCAGGGAAACGGTCGTGTTACGGCAGATATTTCCTAAAAGTAAGCTTTGGTAGGCCGAAGGTTCCCAGCGGCCGACGTGGACGCCCGAACATAAACAACGGGCTTTCCATTCGACGAAGGGGCCGCACACTTGTCAGACGCATGAAATTTTTCGCCCTTTGCCTGCTTGCCCTTTTCACCTTTGCGCCCGCCGTGGTCCAGGCCGACGATCTTCACCAGCGTATCCGCACCGCGACGCATATCGTGGCGGAACGGCAGGGCTCGGTTGACCCGATACCCACCGAACTGCTGGCGCACGCGCGCGGGGTGGCCATCGGCACAATCACAAAGGCGGGATTGGGCATCGGCGGACAGGGGGGCGAGGGGATCGTGCTGTTGCATTACCTGGGCGACGCCCGGCCGACCTGGTCGGCGCCGGTGGCGTTCACGACCAGCGGAGGCACGATCGGGGCACAGATCGGATACACAACCATTCGCTATATCATCGTCCTTAACAGCGACGCTGCCGTCCGTATGTTCACCAGCCCGGGCAAGGTAGCGTTTGACGCGCAGGCCACGGGTACGGCGGGCGCCGACACCGCGCGCGAGGGCGAGTCGACCGACCAGCTGCGGCGCCACTCGATGATCATCTATAAAGACACCGGCGGGCTTTACGGCGGCGCGACGCTCGGCGGGACTTCGGTGCAGGTGGACGACGACTGCAACCAGGAAGCTTACGGCGACGGGATCTATGTCCGCGATATCCTGAGCGGGAAGGTGCCGAAGCCGGCGTCGGCGGCGCATCTCTACTCACTTCTGGACGGCATTCGCTAAAGGCCCTCTGGTCTACCGTCTGGACCGGGCGGCAGGAGAGTGGGCCCGGCGGGATTCGAACCCGCAACCAAGGGATTATGAGTCCCCTGCTCTAACCATTGAGCTACAAGCCCGCGGTCGAAAGCGTACGGGTCAGCGCGGGGCGTGTCGAGGCAGGCGCGGACTGACCCTAGAAGTAGAACGGAAAGCCCATCTTGCGAAAGGCTTCCTTGTCCGCCCTCAGGTACTTGTCGCCCAGGGCATCGAAGCCATGGTGCGCGCGAAAATCCTGAAGGAAGGCATTCACCTGCGTTTCCAGGGCGGAATTGCCCTTGCGGATCCCGATGGCCCATGACTCGTGCTGGAAAGGCGCGAGCAATCCTCGCGTGCTTTCGGGATGCTTCTTCGCGAACTGATAGATCGACATTTGGTCGTAGATGAACGCGTCCGCCTTGCCTTGGATGACTTCGAGCGCGCAGGTGGAATCCTCCGGAAAGACGAGCACGTTGGCATGCTGCAGGTGATCGCGCGCGTAGGTCGCGCTGGTAGTGCCCGTCTTGACCACAACGTTGACGCCGGGCTTGTCGAGGTCCGCGACGCCCTGGATGGGGCTGTTCTTCTGGACGAGGATGGCCAGCCCGGTGGAAAGATAGGGATCGGAGAAGTCGATCGATTCCCGGCGCTCGTCCGTCGCGGTCATCGAGGAAATGATAAGGTCGATGCGGCCCGTCTTAAGCGCGGGGATCAGGCCCTCGAACGGCATGTTCTGGATTTCGATGTCGCGATGGAGGTAGGCCGCCAGCGCGTGCGCGAGATCGACGCCCACCCCGGTGGGATTGCCGTTCGCGTCGGTCATCTCGAAGGGCGGGTAGTTGAGCTCCATGCCGATGACGAGCGGGCGCTGGCCGCCGGTGCAGCCGGTGAGGAGCAGGCCCAGGAGAAGAAAAGGGAAGAAGGAGAGGAGGCGCGTTAGTCTCATGCCAGTGAACTTGGTTGATGAATCTCTCCTGAGGTGCCCTCACTTTGACACCTCGTCCGCCGGCAGGCTATTCTCTTGTATGGGCAAAATCGTCGGCATCGACCTGGGCACCACCAATTCCCTCGTGGGCGTGATGGATGCCGGCTTTCCGGTGCTGATTGCCGATGCGGAGGGCCGCCGGTTGACCCCCAGCGTGGTCCATTTTCCCGGCGGCGGCGAGGCGCCACTCGTCGGCGCGGCGGCGAAGCGGGTCCGCGGGCTGAAGCCGCGCGAGACGGTCTCCTCGATCAAGCGCTTCATGGGCCGGCGCGGCAGCGAGCTTTCGCAGGAGGAGATGATCGTCAGCTACCCGATTGCCGGCCGGGGAACCGAGCCGGTACGGGTGGAGCTGCCGGGCCGTGCCTGGTTGCCGGAGGAGATTTCGGCCGAGGTGCTCAAGAAGCTAAAGGCCGACGTGGAGCGGTCGCTGGGCGAAGCCGTTACGCGCGCGGTCATCACCGTGCCCGCCTACTTCAACGATGCGCAGCGCAACGCCACCAAGGAAGCCGGTCGGCTGGCAGGGCTGGAGGTGGCGCGGATCGTCAACGAACCAACGGCTGCGGCGCTGGCCTACGGGCTGGATCGGCTAAAAGAGAAATCGAGGATCGCGGTCTACGATCTCGGTGGCGGCACGTTCGACATCTCGATCCTCGAGTTGAACGAGGGCGTCTTTCAGGTGCTGGCCACCAACGGCAACACGCGGCTCGGCGGCGACGACATCGATGCGGCGCTGACCGACGAGCTGGGCCGCCGCCTTGCCGCGGAGCTGAAGACCAACATCGACGCCGGTTTGGTCGCCCGCCTGCACGAGGAGGCGGAGAACGCGAAGATTCGCCTGTCGAGCGAGACGGAAACGCGCGTGGAAATTCCTTTCGCCAAGGGCGAGCAAAGTTTTTCCACCGTGGTCACGCGGGAGCAGCTCGAGCTCCTGGCCCGGCCCATCGTGCAGAAAACGCGCGGGCATTGCCTGCGCTCCCTCAGCGACGCGAAGCTGAAGCCGTCCGATCTCGATGACGTGATCCTCGTCGGCGGGCAGACCCGCATGCCCATGGTGCGCGCGCTGGTGCAGGAGATTTTCGGGCGCGAGCCGAACACGAAGGCGAATCCGGATGAGGCGGTGGCGCTGGGCGCGACCATCCAGGCCGGCATTCTCGAAGGCGGGGTGCAGAACATGGTGCTGCTCGATGTCACGCCGCTGTCGCTCGGGATCGAGACGTTCGGTGGCTTGATGAACGTGATCATTCCCCGGAACACGACGATTCCCACGAAGGCGGGCGAGCTCTTCACCACCGCGGTCGACAACCAAAAGTCGATGAAGATCCAGGTGCTGCAGGGCGAGCGCGAGCTGGCCAAGGACAACTGGTCGCTCGGCCAGTTCGACCTCGAATTCGAGCCGGCGCCGAAGGGCGTGCCGCGCGTTGGCGTGCAGTTTGAGATCGATGCGAACGGCATCCTCGGCGTGCTGGCGCGCGACGTGAAGACGGGCCATCAAAAGATCGTGCAGCTCAAAAGCGCGGTCGACGTGCGGGACGAGGATGTGGAAAGGATGGTGGCGGAATCGGTCGAACACGCCTTCGACGACATCGCGCAGCGGCAGTGGATCGAAACCAAGCGCAAGAGCGGCGACATGCTCGGTGCCACGCGCAAGGCCCTGGCGCAGGTCGGCGCGCTCATCGTCCCGGCAGAAGTGAAGGAGATTGAAGCGCTGATGCACGGCGTGGAGCAGGCGCTGGAGAGCGAGAATGTCGCCGAGCTCCAGGCGGCCAACGCCAAGCTGGATGAAGGCACGCAGGCCCTGGCCGACCTGGTCATGGACCTCGCCATGGAGGCGCAACTGCGCAAGAAGGGCTTGCTCGACGAGCCGGCCGCGCCAGACCCGGTGATGAAAGCGGACGCCATCGCGCCCACCGGCGTGGAGGGATCGATCCCTCTCAAGGGCGGGTAGACGGTCAGATCTAAAAACGCAAAATTGTAGCGGCGGTCTACGACCGCCGGCGCAGGCCCTCTGTCGGGACCTAGTACGCCGCAGCGCTCAGCCGGTAGCCGGCTCGGCCCGATGCCGGAGCGAGCAACGCGAGCAGAATGCTTTCCTGCCTTTTCCTCAGACCGATCCCGCCCCTGCTACGGCTCCGGCTTCGGTTCGATTCCGCCACCTGCGAAGGGTTTGTCCTGCGCTCGGTCAGGTAGCCGGGGTCAGTTGCGGACGCGTGTTCGACTCGAACCCGCGCTCGGAGAGCGCCGGCTACCTGTTGTCGCCCGGCCGCAGGTGGTGACCACCCATGCCCTGCCTGCTGACGCAATGCGTCGGCAGTCATGGACCGCCGCTACAACGGAGGGCATGCCACCCCGATTGTACACGCGGGGATCACGCAATCGGCCGCCGCTCGAGACAGAGGACTCCCGATCACTGCTTCGCGCAAAAGCGATCGAGCAGCGCGAAAAGCAAGGCGCGCATGGCCGGTTGAAACGTCTCCGCGTGTGCCACGATCTCCTCGGGGCTTTGGACGTAAGGGCCTTCCGGCCAGCGATTTTGCGTCTGGATGAACTCGGCCGCGTGCTCCGCGTCGACCTCGGGATGGAACTGAAGCGCGAGGCATTTGCCCGGGATGACGAAGCCCTGCTCGGGACACGCGTCGGAAAACGCAAGCCGGGTTGCGCCCGGCGGCAGCTCGAAGGTGTCGCCGTGCCAGTGCAGGACGGTGGAGGTGGCGCCAAGCTCCGGGCAGAAGACGCGGGCCTCGGGCGTCCACGTCACCGGGTGCCAGCCCAACTCGAATTGCGGGTTCTGCGCCACGCGGCAGCCGAGCGCATCGGCGATGAGCTGCGCACCAAGGCAAATGCCCACCACTGGCTTGCCCGCGGCCAGCGAGACCTCGATCAGCTCACGCTCCGGCTTAAGCCACGGCCAGTCGCGGTACTGGTAGATGTTCATCTCGCCGCCCATGACCACGAGCAGGTCGAAGCTGCTCCAGACGGGCAGGGGCTCGTTCAGCCAGAGCCGCGTGATGGCCACATGATGAAAACGCTTGTGCGCCCAGGCTTCGATCTCACCCGGGCCTTCCGCCTCCGCATGCTGCAGGACGCTGATGTTCATCGGCAGCCAGAGCAAAGCCCGTTTTTCCCGGCTTGTCGAGGGACGTAGATCGCCTCCTCCGAATCGCTCTTGCGGCCGTCACGTGTGGCATGGCGCGTGCGGTGGGGCGGCGTGGCCCAGGATAAGGAATCGCTGCTCTTGCGCAAGTCGATGCACGGCCTGTACATCGGGGCGCTCTGCTTTCTCACCGTCATCTGCCTTGGCTCGCTCGCCTACTGGCTGGAAGGCTGGAAGCTGGCCGACGCCTTTTACATGGTGATCATCACCGTCTTTTCGGTCGGGTACGAGGAGGTCGAGCCGGTCACCACCGCCGCGCTGCGGGTCATCACCATCACCATCATCATTGCGGGGGACGCGAGCAAGGTCTATTTCGTCGGCTCGCTTGTGCAGTTCATCACCGAAGGGGAAATAGGAAAAGCCATGGAAGAACATCGCAAATCACGGGACATCGAGGAGATCACGGGGCACGCCATCATCTGCGGCTACGGGCGCATCGGGCAGACGCTGGCGCGCGAGCTGAAGGCGGCCAGCTTCCCGTTCCTCATTGTCGACAACAATGCGGAGCGGGTGGCGCTGGCGCACAGCCACCATTTTCAGGCGCTGATCGGCGACGCCGGCTCGGAGGAAACGATGAACGAGGCGCACATCGAGCGGGCGGCGGTGCTGGCCACTGTGCTGCCGAGCGACATGGTGAACGTCTTCATCACGCTCACCGCGCGGAACATGCGGCCGGACCTGCGCATCATCGCGCGCGCGGAGGATCCCGCCACCGAGAAGAAGCTGCGCCAGGCCGGAGCGAACGAGATCATCCTGCCCGCGTTCGTCGGCGGGATGCAGATCGCCAACAGCATCACGCACCCCTCGCTCGGCAGCCTGCTCAAGGACTCGAACAAGCTTCTGCGCAGCGGCCTGCAGGAACTGGGCGTCGACATCATCGAACATCCGATCGTGCCGGACGGGGTGGACGACCGCAAAACGGTCAAGCAGTTGCTGGTGGGCGTGGAGGCGGACCGGTTGGTGCTCGGGATCAAGAAATCGGACGGTTCGCTGATTCAGCATCCCGAGGGAAACTATCGGCTGGAAGCCAACGACATCGTCATGATGCTGGCCCGCAACCACGCCGCGACCTAACGCGCGGCAAGGCCCATGGGTACCGCCGCGGGTTCCGGCAAGTCTTTCCCGGTCGGCTCGTTTTTGCCTGCGCAGAAAGAGCCGGCCGGCCCGGAACTGGCCGGAGTCGGACGCGTATGGGCCAGGGTCAATGCGCCAAGTCCGATGATGGTCAGGAAGATGAGAGGCACATCCTCGTCCCGCGCGGTACGCGGGTGATGAACAGAAGCGGAAGCTTCGATCTGCTTTGTAGATTTTAGCTCTGAAGAAGATGGATTTTGCGCCAGGACGAGGGAACCGCAAAACAACGCAGCGACAAGCCCGGTGGCAACGAGAACGGCCAGCCGCCAAGGCCGGAGGGAGCAGTTTCGGCGGCCTTGGAAAATGGCGGGATCGCGGAGTACCGACACGGTTTCGTGGTACTCGACATTCCCCATGTCTCCCCAAACGGCATGGTGCGTGCCAAGGCACGGCATGCTGCTCCGGACTCCCAAGCCCAAGCTCCATCTTGACCCTCCAGGTAACACGAAATACGATCTCTTCAGGCAATGGAGTTTGCCTTCCCGCGAGGGAGAACCGCCCGGGATCGCCCCGGTGCTGATGACTCCTGTTTGAGAAACTGGCAAACAGGAGGACTATGATTTACGTGTGGGTGGCACTGGGCGGCGCGATTGGGACGTTGGGTCGATTCTGCCTTTCGAGTCTCGTGGCGAACCATTACGGGGAATCCTTTCCCTTCGGCACGCTGCTCATCAACATCACCGGGTCCTTCATCATTGGCTTTTTCGCCACACTGACGGATACGGACGGCTCGGTCATGGTGGTTCGAGAAATGCGGGCCTTCGTCACCATCGGCATCTGCGGTGGCTACACCACCTTCTCCTCCTTCAGCCTGCAAACCCTGCAGCTGTTGCAGGAGCGCCAATGGCTGAACGCCGGGGCGAATATCGTCGGATCGAATGTGGGATGCCTGGTCGCGGTCTGGCTGGGGCACGTCTGCGCGCTGGGGCTGAAGAAATAAGATCATGGAAAAACCAGGGGATGCCGTGCTGCTAAGGATTTACCTGACCGAGGCGGCCAAGTGGGAGCACAAGCCGATGTACGAGGCCATTGTCATGCGAGCGCGGGAAATGGGCCTTGCCGGTGCCACCGTCCTGCGCGGGCCGATGGGTTACGGACGGAGCAGCCGCCTGCATACCGCCAAGATTCTTGATCTTTCCATGAACCTGCCGGTGGTCATCGAAATCTTTGAAAGCGAGGCGATGGTGAGCGCCTTTCTCCCGGTACTGAATGAGATGCTGACCAGCGGCCACGTCACGCTACAAAAGGTCCAGGTGCTGCACTTCGGCGACAAGGGCGTCTGAGCAGATTTCGACCGGACGCTATGCATCGCAACGCCAACTCTTGGCAACCGCCCGTTAGCGCTCGCGACACCATTCCGCTTGTATCGTCCGCATGAAATTCCAGACGGCGGGCTTCCTCGCAGCGTGGCGGGTGCGAACGCAGACGGGGTTGGCCGTGGCGATCTGCCTGCTGGGATGGGCCCTCCCCGGGCGCGGCCAGGCGCCGCAGCTGCCGGGGCCCATGAGCGCGCCAACCGCGTCGCCGAGCTCCGTTCCTCCGTTCTTCAACCAGACCTACCTGCTCGGCGACTTCTGGGGAGAGCGCTCGAAGCTGGAGGATGAAGGGTTCAAGCTCACGCCCATCTACTCCGCGGAGACCTTCGGCAACCCGACCGGTGGCGCGCATCAAGGCGTGATCTACGAGGGTCTGCTCGATCTCGAGCTCACCATCGACCTGACGAAGATGGCGGGGTGGGACGGAATTTTCCACGCCAGCTCCTATTTCCCGATGGGCAACAGCCTGACCGATAACGACACGAACGATCTCTTCCGCGTCAGTGACATCGACGCCTACGACACGCTGCTGCTTTATGAGCTGTATTACGAGCAGCACTTCGCGGACGGCAAGGTCTCGTTGCGCGTCGGGCAGCTGGGTGCGGACACCGAGTTTTTCATCAGCACGGGTGCGGCCAATTTCCTGAACAGCACCTACGGCTGGCCGGCCATCCTGGGCAACAACACGACGGCGCCGAACTTCCCCTATGCCGCGCTGGGCGGGCGCCTGCAGATTTCTCCTTCCGACGAATGGACGTTCCGGGCCGGCGTTTTTTCCGCCGATCCGGCGCCGGACCGCATCGGCGACCCCAACCCGAACCGCTCGCCGGGATCGCGTTACGACAACTCCGGCGCGGAGTTCTATACCTCGGGTGGCGACGGCATCTTCAACATCGACGAACTGGTCTACAACCTGAACCAGAGCGACAAGGCCACCGGGCTGCCCGGCACGTACAAGATCGGCGGCTGGCTCGACACAGGCACCTTTGCCAGTTTGCGCAACGACGACCAGGGCCAGCCGCTCGGCTCACCCGCCAGCGACGGCCACCCCGCGGCGGTGGACGGGAACTATGGCTTCTATTTTGTGGCCGACCAAACGGTGTGGCAGGACAAGTCCAACGCGGACCAGCCACAGACCATCAACCTCTTCACGCGGGGCGGCTCGGCCGAGGGCAACCGGAGCATCTTTAATTACTACATCGACGGCGGCGTCACCTTCGACGGTGTGATTCCCGGCCGGCCGTCGGACTTGATCGGCGTCGCCACCGCGTACGGCAGCATCGGTCCCGCGGCCGCGGGAACGGTGGTCGATTCCAACCAGTTGAGCGGCACCTCGCTGGCCGTGCCGGACTACGAGGCGAACGTCGAGGTGACTTACTTCGCGCAGCTGGCGAAATGGTGGACCGTGCAGCCCGACCTGCAGATCCTGATCCACCCGGGCGGATCCGCCGCGCTGCCCAATGCGGTGGTGCTCGGCGTGCGCACGACGGTGACTTTTTAGAGATGGCGGCCCGGAGGCTGCCCCTGATCTTGCGCCTTCCCGTGAAGCTTTGCATGCGCTTCCGCGCCTTTCGCCGAAGCGCTGATGACGCCGCGCGGAAAAAGCGCTAAGTACATCCCATGTACTCGCTCGATCCTGAAGGAATTTACGTCTCCGGCGCGGCCAAGGGTCCCGGCCCCTATGTCGAGGAAAGCAAACTCATCCCCTACGGCGCGATCCAGGGCGAGCTCAAGAAACTCAATCTGGCAGAAGAGATCATCACCAGCTGGAACCTGCTCAAACCTGGCCTGTCCGGCGAGTACCTTGGCGTCGAGGGCGACCCGCTCCACGCCATCATGATCGAGACTGCGGACGGCCGTTATCTCCTGCGCGGCGACGACATGGACTCCTTCGTCAGCCAAGCCAACGCGAAGCTGCGCGAGTGGCGCGCGGCGCATGCGGATTGAAGCGCGACTTCGAGGATTGAGAATTTGTCCCTTGGTCGTATGTTGGCGGCGTGATCAACTTCAAGCCCAAGGGCGCAGCCTTAAAAAAGCGAACGCCCAAAAAAAGGATTTCCCCCAAGGTGAGGATCAAAGGGCTCAGCCGTAAAGACGTTGCCGAAATGAATCTGTTCGGCCGAATCATCGCCCAGATGAACGCGAAGGTGCGCTAGACTGGTCAGTCCGATGCAGCAGTGGGACATTTTCGACTTCGTCTTCGATCACCCCATCGGTCCTCATCCCGCGGTGATTTTATCGCCGACGGAGGTCGCTTCGAATCCGGACATCAAGCAGGTAAATGTCCTGATCGTCACCACGGTGCGGCCTGGTTATCAGCCGGGCCGGTACGACATGATGTTGAACGGAGCCGATGGGCTGGATCATCTCTCGAGAGTCCGTGTGCTTCCAATCTTTCAAATCGATAAAAGCTACGTTGGGCGGAAACGGGGTTCCATCGGCACAGTTCGCCGCCGGGCTTTGTCACAGAAGCTCAAAGTTGCTTACGGACTGGAATGAGGAGCATTTAACGCGGCGTCTCGAGCGAGACTACGCCGATTTTTCGCCGTTCTGAAACAACCGCTCGAATTCCTCGCTGGAAAACGCGGCCTTGGTGATCGAGCGCGAAAGCGCGTCGCTCAGCGAGCTGAGGTTGAACTTCTGCGGCTCGAGATCCTTCGCCCAACGGTCGAAATCCTCCTGCGAGAAGGAGAGCTTCGCCACGATCGCGGCGAGGCATTCCTTCAGCGCGGCCGAGTCGGGTTCGTGAAGCTTGGGATTCCGCAGCAAGCGGGCGAGTTGATCGTTGGTCAGCGTCTCCTGCGTCAGCGATTTCAAGAGCGCGTGGTGTAGCGATCCCAGGTCGGGCCGGCGAAAGCGGCCTTCGTCCAGCAAACGGGCCAGCTCGGCGCTGGAGGCGGTCGCCTTTTCGACCGTTTCCAGCAGCGCCTCTGTGATCGATTGCAGGAGCTTGGATTGCGACTGCATCTGCATCAACGCAAACTCCACGCTGTCGCGCAGGGCCAGCCAGGACGCTTCCAGGATATCGGTGGAGACGCCGACCGTGGCCCAGCTCGTATCGCCATTCGTCGATTCGATGAAGACGCGGGTCTTGGCCGCCGTGCCGTGCGTGCTGTCGATGATCCGCACCTTGTAGTCCACCAGCACCATGCTCGCCAGCTGGGGATAAAACCGCACGAGCGCCTTGCGCAACGCGGCGTCCAGGGCATTGACGGGGCCGTCGCCCTCGGCCACCTCGTGCACCGTCTCGCCCTTCGCTGTCAGCTTGATCGTCGCCTCGCAGGTGTCCTTGTTCGCCTCGTTGTCCTTGCGGATGGAGACGTGGTACTCGCCCAGCTCGAAGAACGGGGTGTAGGTGCCGAGCGTCTTGCGCACGAGCAGTTCAAAGGAGGCGTCGGCCGCCTCGAACTCGTAGCCGTTGTTTTCGAGCCGCTTGATCTCCTCCAGCACCTGCAGGGCCTCGGGACTTTTCTCGCCCAGCTGCAGCCCGAGCGTCCGCGCCTTGAGCATGACGTTGGCGCGGCCGGCGAGCTCGCCAACGAGCACGCGCTGGCTATTGCCGACCAGCTCGGGGCGGATGTGTTCGTAGCTCGCGGCGAGCTTGTTCACGGCATTGACGTGGATGCCGCCCTTGTGCGCGAAGGCGGCGCTGCCAACGAAGGGCGCCCGGCCGCTCGGCCGCTGGTTGGCCACCTCGTCGACAAAAAGCGAAAGGTCGCGCAGCTCGGCCAGCTTCTCGTCGCTGAGCACGCGATGGCCCAGCTTGAGTTGCAGGTTGGCGATGGTGGTGATCAGGTTGCAGTTGCCGGTGCGCTCGCCGTAACCGTTGATCGTGCCCTGCACCTGCAGCGCGCCGGCTTCGATACCTGCAAGCGCGTTGGCCACGGCGAGGCCGCAATCGTCGTGGGTGTGGATGCCGAGCTTGGCCGATTTAAAACCTGCGAGTGCGAGGCGGTGCGCAAGCTGATTGGCGATCTGCGAAATCTCGGACGGCATCGATCCGCCATTGGTGTCGCACATGACGAGATAGGACGCGCCGGCTTCGGCGGCGGCAGCATAGCATTGCCCCGTGTAATTCTCTCCTTTTTCCAAGGCCGCCAGCTTATAGCCGTCAAACGTGTGCTCGCCGTCGAAAATCACCTCCCGGCCCTGCTTGACCAGATAGGCGATGGTATCGCGGATCATGGCCAGGTTTTCCTCCAGCGTGGTGCGCAGGATTTCGGTCACGTGCAGCGTGGACGTCTTGCAAACGAGGGTGACCACCGGCGTGCCGGCCTCCAGCAGCAGCGCGACCTGCTTGTCATCCTCCACCTTGGTATCCGCGCGGCGGGTGCTGCCAAAGGCGGCCAGGCGGGCGTGCTTGAACTTCAGCTTGCGCGCCTCGCGGAAGAACTCGATGTCCTTCTCGTTGGAGCCCGGCCAGCCACCCTCGATGTAGTGCATGCCGAAATCGTCCAGCCGCTGCGCCAGGCGCAGCTTGTCGGCAAGCGAAAAGTGTATGCCTTCCCCCTGCGCGCCGTCGCGGAGCGTGGTGTCGTAAAGGGTGATGTGGGATGAGGTGGACATAGAGCGAGACGGCTGCCCGCGCGGGAAGCGCGGAGATTAACCCGAAGCGCGCGGAGAGACAACGCCGCGCGAACTAGATAATTCGAATGAGCGCACCCGAGGCCGCCGCCGTGGCGAAGTCGGAGAGAAAAAAGGTCATGCGCACGGAGGAACGCTAGCCCTCCGCAAACAGGCCGTCAAGCCTGCCTATTGAGCCTCGCCCGGTGTCACGAGCGCCACCTTGTGCACCACGACCGTTCCCTGACCCGGCGGGAACGAGATGGCGATCGACTTGCTCGTCCAAGGCGCCAGCCCCGAGAGCTTCATGGTGAAGGTCTGGGTGCCGGTTTTATTCATCTTGGGCGTCACCGGATAGAAATTGAAATAGTATTGCGAGGGATCGCCGATGAGGACGACGAACGAGCCGATGGGCGTGCTGTAGGAGGGCCAGGCATCCCAGCCGATCTTGTCGGGCGTGTTTTGATAATCCTCCGGCTTCTTGGAGAAGCTGGTGTTTGGGGCGACGACGTAGGTGATCGTCAGGACCGCATCGCCACCCTTGCCCTTGAAATCCTGAAACGCGCTCACCCAATGGGAAGGCTTGAGCGCGGCGATCATTCCCTTCGCGGTTAAGGGGTCGGCCGTCGTGAATGGATCGGCCGCCGCGAAATCCTCCGGCCATTGCACCTGCCCGTACCAGTGGTCCTTGCCGCTGAGAAAGTACTCGTTTTCCAGCCAGTCGTCGGCGCGCAGGCTGAGGACGGCGCTCGCGAGGAAGGCGAAGAAGAAAAGGAACTTCATGGAGGCAGAAGGTGGGGTGCGGCTCTACGGGGTGCCGGGATCGACCAGGCTTACCTTATGGACGACGACGGTTCCTTCACCCGGTGGGAAGGCCAGGGCAATCGTCTTCTGGCTCCACGGCGTCATGCTGTTGACGGGTGCCTGGAAATGCTGCTCGCCGGGATTGCTCGTCTTGGGGTGAACCAAGTAGTAACGGCCGTGGGCCTGCGCCAGCTCCGAGATGAAGACGACGAACGAGCCAGGCGGCGTGTTGAACGGCGCCCACGAATCCCAACCGATCTTGTCCGGCATGTTCCGGTAATCCTCGGGCCGCGTGGAGAAGCTCGTGTTGGGGGCGACCACGTAGGTGATCCTCAGGATGGCCGTGGGCGTCTTGCCCTTGAAGTCCTGGAACGCGGCCACCCAGCTGGACGATTTGAGGGGAATGATCATTCCCTTGGACGTGAGGGGATCGGCCGGGGTGAAGGGATCGGCGGCCGCGAAGTCCTCCGGCCATTTGGCCTGGCCGTACCAGTGATCCTTGCCGCCGCTGAAGTCGCCGTTGGCCAGCCAGTCGTCCGCGCGCAGCGGAATGACGATGGTCATCAGAAGAAAAGCAAAGAATAGCGGCTTCATCGGGGCTCCTACTTATCAAGCCGCAGGATTGCTGACAAGCCCGGGCCGGGGGCCGTTCCCGGACGCATTCCAAGAGAAAGAGAAAAGAAGAGGCATTTACAGCCTCAGGCCCGAGGCGTAAATTTTGACCTATGCAAATCCACATCAGTCCTCGTCATGTGAAACTGAGCCCGGCGATCCATTCCTACGTGGCGCAAAAGATCGAAAGCCTGGAGCATTTCGGGCTTGATCTCATCGGTGCGCACCTGGCGCTGTGGCATGACGATACCAAGGCTGAGAAGCATGCCTTCGTGGTCAAGGTCCATCTCGCGATGCGGGGCCCCGATTTGCACGCGGAGGACCACGGCCACACGCTTTACCGGGCGATCGACGAGGTGACCCATCGCCTGGCGGAGCAGCTGCGTCATCGCAAAAGCAAACTGGTGCGCGGCCGGCGGGAAGCCAGCCGCAAGGCCAAGACGCAGCGCCAGGTCGCGGTCGCCTAGTTTCTTCGGATCGGCGCCGTCTTCTCGGCGGCGAAGGTTGCAAGTGCCCCCTCGACAACCGGGGACACTGCGCTTTAATCATCGGCGTTTAACCCGAAAAATTGAATTGAGCACGACGCCCACCGCCCCATCCGTCTACAACCGCGCCAACCCCTTCAAGGCGCGCATCACCGCCAACTACTCGCTGAATGGGGAAGGCTCGGCCAAGGATACCCGCCACATTGTGGTCAACCTGGGCGATAGCGGCATCAATTACGTGCCGGGCGACTCGCTCGGTGTCGTGCCTCGTAACTTCGAACAGACGGTGGACGACCTGCTTCCCCACCTCGGCCTGGCGCCGGACACGTTGGTGGACCAGCCGACCGGAGCGGTGCCGCTGCGCGAGGCGCTGATCCACGGCTTCATCCTCAATCGCGTGAGCAAGAAGTTCGTCAAGGCGGTGCTCGAGCGCCAGCCTGAGGGCGAAAAGAAGAAGCAGCTGGGCGAGATCGTGGCCAACGAGGAAGCCTTTGACGACTACGTTTTCACCCGCGACTACACCGACGTGCTGGTCGAGTACCCGGCTACCTTCTCGCTGGCCGAGTTCATGCCGCTGATCAACAAGATCGCGCCGCGGCTGTACTCCATCGCCTCGTCGCCCAAGGCCCATCCCGGCGAGGTCCATCTCACGGTCGCGGTGGTCCATTATCATACGCACGGCCGGGCCAAGTACGGCATTGCTTCCGGCTACCTGGGGCACGGCCAGCCGCTGAACGTGGACGACGTGCCTGTCTACATCCAGCCGACGAAGCATTTCCATATGCCGCCGCCGGATGCCGCCATGATCATGGTGGGACCCGGCACGGGCATCGCGCCGTTCCGTGCGTTCCTCGAGGACCGCATGGCCACCGGCGCAACGGGCAAGAACTGGCTTTTCTTCGGCGACCAGAAACGCGCCAGCGACTTCCTCTACGAGGCGGAGTTCGCGGAGATGCAGCGCAAGGGCGTGTTGACGAAGTTCGACCTGGCCTTCTCGCGCGACCAGGCGGAGAAAATCTACGTCCAGAATCGCATGCACGAGAACGGCGCGGAATTCTGGAAATGGCTGCAGGACGGCGCCTATTTCTACGTCTGTGGCGATGCCACCCGCATGGCGAAGGAC
>CAZZYY010000039.1:0-13810 GCA_964658475.1 uncultured Candidatus Methylacidiphilales bacterium
TAGACCGCCGCTACAATCGGAGCCCGCCGCTGCAGGGCCGAGCGGCTTTCGTTACCGCGTGCCCATTCCCACGCCTTGGACGGTCTGGAAGAGCTTGCCTTCGGTTTTGATGGAGGGGGCGATGATAATCTCGGTTTCCTGGAATTCCTTGATCGTGGAGGCGCCGACGTTGCCCATGCAGGTGGCGATGGCGCCGACGAGGTTTTGCGAGCCGTCGTCGACAGTGGCGGGGCCGAAGAGGATTTGCTTGAGCGAGCCGGTGACGCCGACGTGCACGCGGGTGCCGCGCGGCAGGTTGGCGTGCGGGGTGGCCATGCCCCAGTGGTTGCCGCCGCCGGGCGCCTCCTCGGCGCGGGCGAAGGCGGAGCCGACCATGACGGCGTCGGAGCCGCAGGCCAGCGCCTTGCAGACGTCGCCGCCCTTGGACATGCCGCCGTCGGTGATGATGGGGACGTACTTGCCGGTCTTCTTGAAATAGGCGTCGCGCGCGGCGGCGCAATCGACGGTGGCGGTGACCTGGGGCACGCCGAGGCCGAGCACGCCGCGCGAGGTGCAGGCGGCACCGGGACCAACGCCGATGAGGACGCCGGAGACGCCGTTTTGCATGAGCTCGAGCACGACACTGTAGGTGACGGCGTTGCCGATGATGATGGGAATCCGGCTGTTGCGGCAGAAGGAGGCGAGGTCGAGCGACTTGTACTCGCTCGAGATGTGGCGAACGGTGGAGACGGTGGACTGGACGAAGAAGAGGTCCGCGCCGGCTTCCTGCGCAATGGCGGCGAACCGCTCGGCCTTTTGCGGGATGGAGGAGACGCCGACGATGCCGCCGCCCTTGCGCAGTTCCTGCACGCGCCTGGCGATGAGCTCTTCCTTGATGGGCGGGAGGTAGAGTTTCTGGATGAGCTCGGTGACGGTGTTCTTGTCGGCCTTGGCGATCTGCGCGAGGACGTCCTCGGGATCGTCGTAACGGGTCTGCACGCCCTCGAGGTTGACGACGCCGAGGCCGCCGAGCCGCGCCATTTCGTGGCAGAAGCGGACGTTGGTGACGCCGTCCATCGCGCTGGCGATGATGGGGATCTTGAGCTCGAGCGGCTCCTGCCCGTTGGGGCGTGGGATGAGGAACTTGGTGTCGACCTCGTTCGGGTTGATAGTCACCTCGCCCGGCACGAGCGCGATTTCGTCAAAGCCGTAGGTGACCCGCGCCTTGCGATTACGTCCGATCCACATTCCCATAATGACTACTCCTTTTCACCTTCATAGATCGCCCCGCACCGCGGACAACGGGGCCGCTGATACGGCACCCGCTCGGGAAAGGCGCTCTGGCAATACCCACAAATGAAAAAACGCCGCGCGTCCATTTGCGAACGGCGGCGAGTCCGTAGAAAAATCAACCACGTCAGGAGCAGGACGGCAAGGCAAACCGTGACGTAGAGGTCAAAAAAATGGGAGAGCGAGAGCTTCACGGCGCGAGCGGCGCGGGGGGCGGCGCGACTTCCTGCGGCTTGGGCGTGTAATACCAGGCGATGGTGACCAGGCCCCAGGCGATGCCGGGCTGGTTGACCGGCTGGAAGCGGACTTTCTGCGCGGCGTAGATGGCCTGCTGGTCGAGCTCGGGCCGCTGCGAGCTTTGGTCGAGCACGACGTCGCTGACGGTGCCTTCCGGCGTGACGGCGACGCGCAGCCGGGTGGGATTGAGTTCCATGTCCGAGACGGGCGCGGGCAGCGGCGGCACGCCGGCGGGCGCGCGGGCGGCGAGGACCTCGCCCCACTGCCAGGTGGTGGCCCGGGCAAGCGGGGGCGCGTTTTCGTGATAGATGAAGGGCTGGCGGGCGGGCTGAAGCGCGGCGCGGACGCGTTCGCGCAGCGAGGGCAGCGGCTGGTTCAGGAAGGGAAAGCTGGCGATCTCCGCAGGCGGCGGCAGGGCGACGGGGCGGGTGTGCAGGTGGATGGCGCTAAGGGGATCGACCCACACGATGCGGGAGGGCGCGGAGGGCTGCGGGAGGATGTGGAGGCGCGGATCGGTGATCTGGTCCCAAAAGGCGTTGTCGGGCGAGACCAGCGCGGCGCCCGGCGCGCCGTCCAGCGTGACCTCGGTGTGGATGTCGTGGCGGATTTCCGGCCGCGGGTTGTCGATGAGGATGAAGAAGAAGGCGGCGATGTGGATGAGCGCCGCGCCGAGGATGAACTTGCCAAGGCGCCGCTGCCGCCTGGGCACCTCGTCGATCCAGTCGTGCACCCGCGCGAGGGTGGTGTGCACCACATCGTGCGGCGTGGGCGGGGTGGAGACGAGATCGGCCATCGCGCGCCTAGGGGTTGACCGGCGTGGTGGCCACGTGCACGGAGCGGATGCGATGGGCGAACGCGGTGTTCATGACGTCGGTGACGACGTTGAGCGGGACGTCCTTGTCGGCCTTGAGGATGAGCGAGCGTTCCTCGCGCCCGATGGGCAGGGCGTCGAGCTGGCGGCCAAGGCTGTCGAGCGTGACGATCTGGTCGTTGAAATACATGACGGGACGCGGCGCGGCGGTGAGGCCGTTGGTGTCGGTCTGCGCGGGCAGCATGGTGACGGCGACGACGAGGCGGCTGGAGGGTGTGCCCTCCCAGATGGCGCTGCGCGGCGGCTCGACCTTGATGCCGGGCTGGAGGACGAAGGAGGAGCTGAGCAGGAAGAAGAGGAGCAGGAGCAGGACGACGGTGACCACCGGCACAAGATCGATGAGCCCGTGCATCGGCCGCAGGCGGCGGGTCAGGACCAGGGGCATGGGGGATGATGGCGTGGGATGGGGGCGGAGACAAGGCAGAGCACAGTGGCATGGACGGTCATCCTTCGCCTTCACTGTGCTGCCCTAGGATGACGCGGCCTGAGAGAGCGTTCAGCACTCGCGAATCTTGCTCTCCGACGCGACGGCTCAAGCCGTCGAATGCACGGTGCGTTCCCAAGTGCAACTTGGGGACGAGTGGAAGCGCGCGAGCGGGATGCCGTTCTGCTTTTTCCGGGCCGATTCCGCCGCTGCTGCGGCTCCGGCATCGGGCCGATGCCGGCTACCTTCGGAGGTTGGATCGGCGCTTGGTCAGGTAGTTGGCGCTTTCCGAGCGCCGGGCGGTTGCGGACGCGTGTTCTACGCGGACCGGCGCTCGGAGAGCGCCGGCTACCTGTTGCGTCGGCTCATGCCCGGCCCGCTGGCGCGACGGCTGAAGCGGCGCTCCAGTTGAGGCTTGCGACTGGACAACAGGGGCATCGAGGTGAACCTTTGCGGGGTGATGAAGCTGCTTGCGACTCTCTTGCTGGGGTTAGTTTTCTCGCTGGCGGCGCGGGCGAATCCCCTGCCCTCGCGGGATGCGCGGGTGGTGGTGCCTTTGCTGCGGGGCTGGCATGAGCATGGGAGCTTTGCGCGGCTCGAGCATATCCTGGGGCGTCCGGATGCGGAGACGATCAGCGGCTTTGCGCTGACGGAGTTCCGGCTGACCGATGGGACTTCGATTTTTGTGCATGCGACGCCGAGCCACAACCGCGTCTATACGATCACGCGGAGCGCGCCGGGCGGGCTGGCGCAGACGCTGTACGAGCCGTTGGCGGGCGATCTGGACCGGCCGCAACCGGCGAGCGCGCCGTTTTGATTCCGCCATGCAGATCACCCTGGCCGAGCTGAGCCCCGCGCAGCGGTACCACATCACCTCGAGCCTGGTGGTGCCGCGGCCGATCGCGTGGATCACGACGCTGAACGAGGACGGCGGCGTGAATGCGGCGCCGTTCAGTTATTTCCAGCTGATGGGCGAGAATCCGCCACTCTGCGTGCTGGGCATCGGGCGGCGCGACGATGGACGGCCGAAGGACACGCTGGCCAATGTGCGACGCTCGCGCGAGTTCGTGGTCAATCTCGTGACGGAGGAGAACGCGGAGCTGATGAACCTGTGCGCGACCGATTTCCCGACGGGCATGAGCGAGGTGGAGGTGCTAAAGCTGGCGACGGAGCCCTCGAGCGTGGTGCGGCCGCCGCGGCTGGCGGTCTCGCCAGCCAGCTTTGAGGCGCGGGAGGTGCAGACGCTGCTGGTGGGTGGGAACCAGATTTTGATGGGCGAGCTGCTGGTCGCGCACGTGCGGGACGAGTTCATCGATGCGAAGACGCTGCGTATCCACACGAACGAGATGCACCTGATTGGGCGGCTGCAGGGCGGTGGCGGGGGCTACACGCGCACACGTGACCGGTTTGAGATCAAGCGGCTGAGTTATGGGGAGTGGAAGGAGAGGTAGAGGTCGAGCGGAAGGCCGACAGCTATTTTAGGGGACGCGGTTCACGCGGACGAGAGACGGCTTGAGATCGACTTTGGAAAGCAAAGCTTGAGGTGAGCATTTTGCCCTGCGACGGGCTTGAGGAAACGTATTCGCAACTGACCGGCGCTCGGAGATCGCCGGCTACCTGGGGGACGGGTTTACCTGGGGCTTACGGGGTGGCGGTGGGGGTGGGCGACCCTCCGCCGGAACTGGGGGTGCCGGGGCTGGCAGTGGGCAACGGCGCGGTGCCGCCGGAGGAGGTGATTCCGGGCGAGGCGGTGGGCAGGGTCCCGGCGGAGCCCGACGGGGTGATGCCGGGGGAGGCCACTGGCAGGGGCGCGCCGGTGCCGGCCGGGGTGATGCCCGGGGAGGCGGTGGGCGTGGGGGCGGTGGTGCCCGACGAGGTCGCCCCGGGCGAGGCGGTGGGGGTGGGGGCGGTCGTGCCGCTGGAGGCGGTGCCGGGCGTGGCGCCGGGGTTCGAGCCGTAGGTGCTGGAGTCGCTCGAGCCAGGCGTGGCGCCCGGCAGGGGGCTGTGGGTGGCGCCGCCGGTGTAACGCGCGATCATCTGCTGCGCGCGGGTGATCCAGTTGTCCATGTGGTCATTCATCGGGTTGGCCTTGATGATCTGGTCGACGAGCTGGAGCTTGTCCATGGTGGGCCGGATGGCGAAGTCATCGGCCGCGCGGTCGAAATCGAGCGCGGGCTCGGTGGTCTGGGCGAAGTGGTTGGGGTCGGGATCGTCGGCCCGGACCATGGTGATGTAGGTGTTCCAGGCGTCGAGGGTGCCGGGACCGGGCGGGTTGCGCAGCGGGTCGAGCACAAACTGCCGGTAAAGCGCGGGTAGTTGCTGAATGGACCAGGTCCCCTGTTCCGACGCGCCCCAGCCATGGAACCCGAAGTACCGGGCGATGACCGAGTCCTTCATCGTTGCGTTCTTGAGCGGAAGCCTGCCCGCGAGCTGGGGATAAAGCGTGGCGGCATTTTTCAGCCACTCGATCCAGTCGGCGTTCACCTTGGGATCCAGCGGCTTGGAGGCGAGCAGGGCGGCGTTTTTCATCAACCCGCAATGGACCTGCGCGACGGTGGCAAAGGTGGTGAGGTTCTGCTGGTCCAGGGCCTCGCGCTGGGCCTTTTCCGAGGGCGTCTCGTAGGCGTAGTGCTTGTTGATGGGCGTGGGGTCGGGCAATTCCCCGCCCGCCTTCTGATAAAGATCGAGCGCGGTGTTCGGGTTTTGGCTGGCGGCGTCGAGCGCGTTGACGAAGTCGACCATCTGTTGCGAACTGGCCGCATCGTGCTGCGTCTTGGCCTGTTGGAGATCCTGCTCAAGGACCTGAATCGAGGTGGATTGGGCGAGGGCTTGAGTTCCCGCCAGCAGCGTCGCGCCCAGACCCCAAATCAACCGTTTCATAAAAGGACAATAAAGCAATCAGGGCGTGGGGAACAGGATTTCACGCGGGAGCGGTGCAAATTTACTCGAGCATGAGGGCGCCCCACATGCGGCCGGTCTTCCCTTTTTCCGCGCGGTAGGAGTAATAGCGGGCGAGGTCGCAGGCGGTGCAGACGGCGGAATCGTGGTAGCGCTTCACGCCGGCGGCGGCGGCTTGGCGGGCGATCTCGGCGGCGAAATCGACTTCGTAGTGGGGCGGGCGAATGCAGGGGCCCAGCTGGACGATCAGGTCGGCAGGGTGGGAACCGTGCACGCGCGCGAGATGGGCGATGGTTTCACCGACGATGTTGCCTTCGGTGCCCTTGCGGCCGGAATGGGCGACCGCGATGACGCGTCGGACGGGATCGAAGAAATAGACGGGGCCACAATCGGCAACGCGCACGAGGAGCGGCAGGTTGGGCGTGGCGGTGGAGAGCGCATCGACGCCCGGGACGCGGCCGGGGGCTTCCACCGCGGCGATGCGGTTGCCATGGGGCTGCTCTCCCGAGGCGGCGCGGTCGATGGGGAATCCGGCCTCGCGGTAGGAGGCCTTCATCTCGTCCTCAAGCTGAGCGAGGTCGCCGCGACTGCGGGTGGTGAACCCGTGCCGCAGGCGGGGGAGGCGCAGGGCGGGGAATGTCTCGACTTCCATGGCCTGAGGTTAAAACGCGAAAGGCGCGCCTTCGATCAGGAAGACGCGCCTGGGAAATCGCGAATCGAACTGGAAACGGGCCGGGCTAGGACTTGGCGGCGAGCTGCTGGGTGCTGCGGCGGATGATCGTGCGATAGATCCGCAGCCAGGCCTCGACGTCTTCCTGGCTGAGCTCCTTGAAGATCTCCTGCAGGTTCCGCACGATGCCGCGCTTGAGGCCTTCCACGAGTTCGCGGCCCTTGTCGGTGATGCGGACGAGGACCTGGCGGCGGTCCTTGGGGTGACTAAAACGTTCGATGAGGCCGGCTTCAACGAGGCGCTCGACAAGGCCGGTGGTGGCCGGGGTGGTGTGGCGCATCAACTCTGCGAGCTGCGACATGTTGAGGCCCGAGGCCTGGTTAAGGAAACCGAGCAGCGTGTACTGGGGAATTGAAATATTGCCCCGATTAACTTCCGTTGAGAGTTCCACGAGGAAGGAGCGTTGCAATTGCGTGGCAATTTCAGCGAGTTCCTCGGCCAGATGCGTGTTCTGATCGATCGTTTCCATGTCCGCCATCATTCATCCGCTGAAACCTTAAGTCAATGAATAGTTGTACGGAAATCTCATAAAATGTTGCCGGAACGCATTGATGAACGTGCGCGAGATCAAGGGGCAGTAGGGTGGTTTACAAACGATCAAAAACGTGGGCTGCGCCCGAGGCTCATCACGAAATCGTACTGCTCCATGGTGTCGGGCACGGGAAAGCCGCGGGCGGCGGCAATAGCCCTGATGGCATCGGCGGGCGCCGAGCCCAGGCGGATGAGAATGGCGGCGGCGGTGATGGAGGAACGGCCGATGCCGCCGCGGCAATGCACGACGAGGAAACCGCCGTGCTCCACCACGGGAACGAGGGTGTCGATAAAGGCGTTGAACTTTGGTTGCCTGGGCAGCGCGCCGTCGGCGATGGGGAACCAGTGAAACCGGAGGCCGGCGGCCCGGGCGGCAGTGGCTTCGTCGGCGAGGCCGAGGGCGAAGGCTTCGTACTCGCCGAGATGGCTGACGAGATCGGTGACGCCGGCCCGGGCGAGCTCCGCCATTTCTTCCGACAGCCAGGCATCGCCGGCCGGGCGGGCCATGGTGGCCAGGCGACCGAAGCCGCCGGTGGCGATCTCGTAAAGATCAAGCCGCATCGACATGGGTTGTAGGGTACTACCGGCGGGGCGAGTTGTCTTCTGCTGCGGTGGGCGGGTTTGGACGAACGGGCTGAGGGAGGCAGGAAGGCATTCCGGTCGCTGCGCTCCCTCCGGCATCGGGCCGATGCCGGCTACCTTCGGAGGTTAGTGGGCGCGCCGATGACGCCGCTGCTGCGGCTTCGGTGCTTGGAGAGCCCGGGCTACCACTGGGTATGGTGGGCGCGGGCGGCTTCTTGCCACTTGGAGAGCGGGCGCTAGGTTCGGCGCATGCCTGTTCCGGTGGAACTTTCGCTGGCGCTGCGTTATCTGCGGCCGCGGCGCACGTTTGTCTCGATCATCACGGTGCTCTCGTTTGCGGGGGTGGCCATTGCGGTCATGGTGCTGATTGTCGTGCTGTCGGTGATGACGGGCTTTCGGCAGAAGTTCGAGGAGAAGATCATCGGCTTTAACGCGCCGATCACGGTTTCCTCGCCGAACCCGATCTACGACGCGGACAAGCTGGTGACGTTGATCGACAAGCAGCCGGGCGTGACGGCGGCGGCGGGGGTGGTGCGCGGGCCGGTGCTGGTGGAGATCGGCGGCGATCCGGACAACGACTCCAGCGAATCGCCGCGGATGGCCTTTGGCTACATCACGAGCGCGCCGCTGGATCCGAACGACCCGGTCCTGCCGCTGGCGAAATTCCTGCTGGGCGGGCAGTACGAGCTGCGCGGCGATTCGACGGTGATCGGCCGCGAGTGGGGCGCGCGCAACCGGGTGTTCCCAGGCGACAAGATCATCATCCTGGGCGGGGCGGTGGCGCAGAGCTTCCTGGCGCAGCAGCACGTGGCGCCGGGCAAGCCGTTCGTTCGCGTGATGCCGGACGAGCCGACGGTGCGCGGGGTCTTCCAGACCGGCCACTATGCCTTCGACAACGATTTCCTGCTCGTGTCGATGGAAATGGCGCAGCACATCTACGGGCTGGGCGATGGCGTGCAGGAAATCGCCGTGCGGGTGAAGGACCTGTCGCAGGTCACGGCGGTGCGCGACGAGCTGAACCTGGTGCTGCCGCAGCCGCTGGTGGCGGAGACGTGGATGGACCAGAACCGCGATTTTCTCACCGCGCTGGCGACGGAGCGGGTGGTGATGACTTTTATCCTTTTCATGGTGATGATCGTCGCGGCCTTCGGTCTGTGCAGCACGTTGATCACGATCACGGTGCAGAAGTCGCGCGAGATCGGGCTGATGAAGGCGCTGGGGGCAAACGATCTGCAGGTGTGCGGCGTGTTCCTGCTGCACAGTTTTGTGGTGGGCGTGGTCGGGTCGATCAGCGGGACGATCCTGGGGTTGCTGGTGCTGCATTATCGCAATCCGTTTCGCGAATTCCTGCTGCAGCGTTTCGGCGTCCAGGTGTTCAGTCCGAGCGTGTACGGGCCGACCGATATTCCGGCGGTGATCAATCCGGTCTTTGTCGTGGTGGTGGCGATCAGCGCGGTGCTGGTTTGTTTGCTGGCCTCGCTCCTGCCGGCGGCGAATGCGGCGCGGCTCGCGCCGGCGCGCGCGTTGCGGTATGAATAAGGGCTCGTGATGAATCGTTTTCTTCCCTTTTTGGTGGCCGTGCTGGCGCTGCTGCCGCTGCGGGCGCAGGAGGTCGTCAACAACGGCCAGCCGCAGGCGCTGCCGGCGGTGCCCATCCATATCGGCAAGGCGACGCTGCAGGCGGAGATTGCGTCCACGGCGGCGCAGGGGGAAATCGGCCTGATGTACCGCCGCACGATGCCGGACAACGCAGGGATGCTCTTTGTCCTGCCGGTGCAGCGCGCGGTGTTCTGGATGGAGAACACCTATATTCCGCTTTCCGTCGCGTTCCTGGACAAGAACGGCACTATCCTGGAACTGCACGACATGAAGGCGCTCGATTTGACGCACACGGTGAGCGACAGCGACCAGGTGGCCTACGCGATCGAGGCGAATCTGCACTGGTTCGACTTGAACGGAATCAAGCCGGGGATGAAGATCGACCCGCCGCCCGCCACGCTGGTCTCGGAGGCTGCCCATGCCGCTGCCCATTGATTATCACAACCACCCGCAGGCCCACAGCGTGCGGCCGTATACGCCCGAGCTGCTTCAGCCGTGGGCGGACGCGGCGCGGGCGAAGGGGCTGAAGCAGGTCGCGTTTACCGATCATGATCGGTACAGGGACGGGGTCGATTTCGACCAGATCGAGCGGCTGCGGGAGGTGAATCCCGACGTGAAGTTCCTCGCGGGGATCGAGCTGGATAACGACCCGGAAACGGGTGCGGCGGGGCGGGCGTGGGTGGAGAAGAATTGGGAGCGGCTGGATTTCGTGCTGGGCAGCGCGCATTACCTGGCGCCGGAAACGGAGATGTTCGACCAGGTGACGCGCAAGGACGAGTTCGCCGGGCGCGACATCGAGGCGGACTGCGCGCAATATTTGGCGGAGCTGGGCGGGATGCTGGATCGCGGCGGGATCGACTGTCTGGCGCACCTGGACCTGATCAAGATCCACGGCGTGTGGAAGCCGAAGCTGGGCGGGCTGCGGCCGTACTTCGAGCCGATCCTGCAGCGGATCAAGCGCGAGGGGCTGGCGATTGAGATCAGCACGGCGGGCTGGCGCAAGCCGGTGAACGAGCAGTATCCGCATCTGGATTTGATCCGGCTGGCGCAGGAGATCGGGATTCCGTTTACGCTGGCGAGCGATGCGCATAGTCATGCGCAGTTGGCGGAGCATTATGATCGGCTGGAGCCGATGTTGCGGAAGTTGGGGATTCGCGAGGTGGCAACGTATGAGAGGCATCGGCGGGTGATGGTGGGGTGGTAGGGGGTTCTGTGGCGGCGATTGCTTGGGGGGTCGGTGCTTGGGTCAGGTGGTTGGCGATCTCCAAGCGCTGGTCCGCGTCGGACACGGGTTCGCGACTGACCGGCGCTCGGAGAGCGCCGGCTACCTGGGGGGGTCTCGGCCCGCTGGCTCAAGCGGCCGTTCCAACACTGCTTCGTGGCACCGTCTTACATCTCGTCCATGCCGACGATAAGCTGCTGGAAGAGGTCCAGCCTGCTCCGCTATGATACGGTGCGTTCATGAACCCGCCTGCCGGAAAGCCTCGCGCGCGCCGTCCCGCCGCGAAGAAGCCGGTCCAGCTCAACCTGCGCCGGACGCCCGTGTGGCCGGAAGAGGACGAGGTCAACGAGAATCCGGACAGTCATTTCTGGCGCTGGTTCGGGATTGTCGCGCTGCTGCACGTCATCGTTTTTATCATCCTGGCGTTCTTCTTTCACGGGCGCTCGCAGCCGCCGCCGGAGTTCATCTCGCTGATGCCGCAGGGTGAGACGGTGAAGGGCGAGCCGGGGCCGGCTTCCGCGCCGAAGATCGCGCCCACCCTGCCCGCGCCGTCGAAGGCGGAGGCTGAGCCGACGCCCGCGCCGCCAAAGCCGAAGGTGCAGAACGTCCAGCCGCCTGCGCCGAAGCCGCCGCTGCTGCTCCGGCCCGTTGCCCCGATCCAGGCTGTTCCGCCCAAGCCAAAACCGAAGCCGAAGCCGCCCGCGCCGCCGAAGGTGAAGGTGGACCTGACGCTAGCCGATGCGCCGGACACAAATCAGCCGCCGGTGCCCAAGCCGAAGCCGAAAGCCCACCCAAAGAAGCCGGCGCACAAGGCCGACACGGAAGCTGCCACGAGCGAGGAGACGCAAGGGCTGAGCAAGGAGGAGGTCGCGCAAAAGCTGGGCGACCAGTTCAAGGATTCGGGCACGGAGAAGGCGGATCGAACGGGGATCAACGGCGCCCAGCACGTGAAGCAGAGCGATTACTCGGACTTCTATCAGGCGATCCACGACCAGGTGATGAACAAGTGGACGGTGCCGAACGCGGTGGACGAGACGGCGGCGGATCCGATCGTGCAGATCCATGTGGACCGCGATGGCCGCGTGCCGCCGGAGCTGGTGAAACTCTTGCGTTCGTCGAACAATCCGGCGTGGGACCAATCGGCGCTGGAGGCGGCGCGCAGCATGGGCTACACGCTTCAACCCTTGCCCGATGGCTGCCCGCCTGATATCTCCATCACCTTCAATCTTCGCCAGCAATAATCCTCCTGTGAAATCGATCTCCGCCCGCGCGACACTCCGTTTGGTCTCGGCTCTTCTCGTCCTGGTTCTCTCGCTCGGCGCCTTGCGCGCGCAGGTGCAGGTGGTGGTCGGCGCGCTGCCGACGGTGGGCATCTCGCTGGGCGGGAGCGGCGCGGCGATGGCGTCGCAAGTGCTGGCGAATGACCTGCGGCGCACCGGCATGTTGCTGCCCAGCACCGCGGGCGGGCAGTATGTGGCGACGGGCACGGCGGACACGGGCAGCGTGAGCGGCACGCTGACGGACAAGCATTCCGGGCAGGCGCTTTTCAGCCAGAGCTTTAGCGGCGGCCGGGCCGGGGTGCACCAGTTCGCGGACGCGATCACGAAGGCGATCACCGGGCTGCCGGGTTTCGCCTCGAGCAAGCTGGCCTACGTGAGCGGCAAGGAGCTTTGGTACGGCGATATCGACGGCTACGGCTGCCGGCCGATCACGCACGACGGCGTGATTTGCGCGAGCCCGGCGCTGAGCCGCGACGGCTCGCACCTGGCGTACACGTCGTACAAGAGCGGCTACCCGGATGTTTACGTGATCGACCTGGCCAACGGCTCGCGCAACCGGGTCGCATATTTTCCCGGGATCAATTCCGGGCCGAACTTCTCGCCGAGCGGCGACACGCTGGCGCTGACGCTGAGCAAGGACGGCAACCCGGAGATTTACACCATCCCGGTGGGCGGCGGGGAACCGACGCGGATCACGAGCACGCGGGGTTCGGAGACTTCGCCGAGCTGGTCGCCGGATGGGGGCCAGTTGGTCTTTTGCTCGGACGATCATGGGTCGCCACAATTGTATATTTCCACCTCGGGCGGCATCGGGCAATGGGACCACCTGGTGACGGGCAATAGCTACTGCACGAAGCCGGACTGGAGCAGCGACGGGAAGCTGATTGCCTTTACCACGCGCATCGGCGGCGTGTTCCAGATCGGCGTCTACAATATGGCGTACCGGACGGCGAAGCTGGTGACGCAAGGCGGCGGCGAGAACCCGGCCTGGACGCGCGACTCGCGCCACTTGGTTTACAACAACGGGCACAGCCTGGAGCTGCTCGATACGGTGACGGGGAAGAGCATCGGCATTCCCGTGCCGGCGGGTGGGTCGGAGCCGACGGTGTCGCGCTGAAACGGGGGAATTTCCTGATTCTATTTCAACTCATCGGTCCTGATTCAATTAGCACTCGCGTTTCCGTCACCCCCTCGCCACCCTAACGACTTCCAAAATTGCCCATGAAAATCACGTACTTGGCCCCGCTGGTTGCCGCGCTCACCCTCGCCCTCACCGCTTGCGACGATGACAAGAAGGGCTCCGATGTTTACGGCGATCAGGGCTCGGGCAGCCTGCCCACTAACGCTGGCGACACGGTTGATATGAACGGGGCGAATGGTGGCGGCGCCGGTGGTATCGACGAGAATCAGCGCCCGGCCGGGATCAATCCGGACACGGATGTCGACTACAGCATCCTGGCCAACAGCACGGTTTACTTCGAGTTCGACAAGTCGACCATTCCCCCGAGCGAGCGGTCGAAGCTGGACGCGGTGAAGCAGTGGATGGACCAGAATCCCGGGCGCAGTTTGTTCCTGGCCGGGCATGCGGACAAGCGCGGGACGCCGGAATACAATCGGGCGCTGGGCGAGCGGCGGGCGCTGGCGGTGCGCGAATATCTGGCAGGGCTGGGTCTGCCGCCGGCGAATCTTTATACGAACAGCTATGGTTCGGACCGGCCGGCGGTCGATGCGGATACGGAAGAGGCTTACGCGAAGAATCGGCGGGTGGAAGTCGGCGTGATTAATCGGAAGTAGGGGGCGGCGGATGGCCGCAGGAGCGGCAGAGATCGGGCTGGGAAGGCATTCCGCTCGCGTTGCTCGCTCCGGGATCGGGCCGATCCCGGCTACCTGCCGAGCCTGTTGACCCGCCGGGCCGTGCTAGCGAGCAGTGTGGGATTTTCGCTCGATCTGGAATGCGGTGCATTGAGCCTCTTCCGCGGCTTCGGCGGGCAAAACACTCTTGTACATGCGCGACGGCTCAAGCCGTCGAATGCACGCGGACGTTCCCAAGGACAACTTGGGAACGAGGGGACAAAGGCATTCCTCTCGCGTTGCTCGCTCCGGGCTCGGGCCGATCCCGGCTACCTGCCGAAGCCGGTCGGTTGCGAATACGTTTCTATTCCGACCG
>CAZZYY010000039.1:13820-19248 GCA_964658475.1 uncultured Candidatus Methylacidiphilales bacterium
GTCGGCGGTCATAGACCGCCGCTACAGGAAGAAAGCGAGGCGCATTCATCTCTTCGGACCTTCTACTTCGTCTTTCTCTTCTTCCGCCATCCAGCGCCTGGCGCCGGGATGTTGGAGGCCGAGGTGGTCGAGCACGCGGGCGAGGACGGTGTCGACGACGTCGAGGACGGTTTCGGGGCGGTGGTAGAAGGAGGGGATGGCGGGGATCACCTCGGCGCCGGCTTCGAGAAGCGTAACGATGTTGCGGGCTTGGATGAGGTTCCAGGGCGTTTCGCGCGGGACGACGATGAGCTTGCGCTTTTCCTTGAGGAAGACGTCGGCGGCACGGGTGATGACACTGTCGGAGTAGCCGTGGGCGATGCGGCCGACCGTGCCCATCGAGCAGGGCATGATCACCATGGCGTCGAACTTCGCCGAGCCGCTGACGAAGGGCACCTGCATGGAGGCGTCGCCGTGGACCTGCACGCCGGCGGGAAAGTTCAGTTGGCCGATTTCCGCCGCGGCGACTTCGCGGGCGTGCGAGCTGAGCGCGACGTGGATTTCATGCGGGCCGGTCGGGTCGTTGACCAAAAGGTCGAGAAAACGCTGTGCATAAAGTGAGCCGCTCGCTCCGGTGATGGCGAGCACGAGTTTCATTCGCCCGAGCCTAGCGGAAGAGTGAGGGCAGACAAGGATGGCGAAGACGGGAAAGTCAATCCTCCAACTAATTCATTAACAGGTTATTACATTCGTAACATTGACCTTCTCACGCTCCGACCTATAGTTTCGTTGCAGTGGAGACGTCGAAGATTTTGGTGGCGCGTAGCGCCAACTTGGGATTCGTCAAGGTTGTGGGACGCGGTTCCTTTCAGAACTCCGGCTGTCTCAAAACCTTCTATCTGCAATTACTGAAAGACCATGTCGATCGGTTCGTGATCGACTTGGATGCCTGTACTTACCTCGACAGCACGTTCCTCGGAATTCTCCTAGGCTTGGGCCTCAAGTTGAAGTCGGCTGGTAACGGTCTTCTCCACATCCTGAATGCGAGTCCGCGCAACGTGGAACTACTGAAGAACCTCGGGCTGGACCGGCTCATCAACATCGATGCCAAGCGGGTCGACCTGAATGGGGTGGCCGATCAAAAGCTGCAGGCTCTTGAATGCCCTGTCCAATCCAAGGCCGAGGCAGGCCCGACCATTCTGGAGGCGCACGAGGCGCTGATGGAGTTTGACCCGCGCAATGTCCCGAAGTTCAAGGATGTGGTGGAGTTTCTGCGCGAGGATCTTGGGGTCGCGAACTCGGTCTAGGCGGGCCTTGGCATGTTGTGCCCTGGCGGGATGCAGCCCGCCGATCATCGCAGGACTGGCTTGCTGAAAGTCAGTCTTTCCCTGACGATTCGGGCGCTTGGTCCACACGCTTTTCTATTCGGTGCTGGGAGCGGCCCTGCTTGGGGCTGTCATTTTCTTTATCCAGCAGCGGTTCCGCGCCCATCGGCTGACGGAGCGCCGGCTGCGGCATGAAGTCAGCGGATTGCAGCAGGAAAAGAAGGTCATCTACGAGTTCATCCATGATCTCGGCGAGGCATTCACGGAGGAGATCGACCGCGAGCACCTGCTGCGAATCATCGTCAACTGTGCGCGCAAGGTGACGACCGCCCGCGGGGGTGCGGTGTACCTGTGGAATCAGACCCACGATTCGCTGCGCGCGGCGGTGGTCAGCGGGTTCTTCCCGCCCGCGCTCAAGGTTGACAACGTGGTGGCTGACCAGCTTGCCAACCGCGCGGAGGATCTGGAGGCCTTTCTGCGGCTGGAGGCGATTGGACGTGACATGCCCACCGTGATTTCGCAGGTGGCGCGCAGCAACGCGGCTGTTCTGGTGGAGAACGCAGACCTGGATGAGCGGTTTCCCTGGTTCCGCCAAGGCAATCTCCAGACGCATAGCTACATCGCCGTTCCGCTGCATTATCGCGAGGAGCAGCTGGGGGTGCTGGCGGTTGCCAATCCCGAGGAGCGGGAGGCGTTCACGCCGGCGGATTTCGACGTGGTTCAATCGGTGGCCGACCAGGCGGCGTACTCGTTGGAGTATGCGCGTGTCTACGAGCAGCTGAGCGACAAGAAGCGGCTCGATCATGAGATCGAGGTGGCACGGGAAATCCAGCGTGTGCTGCTGCCCTCAGTCGCGCCGACCATGGCGGGTTTCCACTGCGCGGCCCTCAACATTCCGGCCCAGCAGGTCAGCGGCGACTACTTCGATTTCATCCGGGTGGATGAGGATAACTGGGGCGTGGCGGTCGCGGATGTGAGCGGGAAGGGCGTGCCGGCCTCGCTGGTCATGACCATGTGCCGGAGCGTGCTGCGGAGCGTGGCGCCGGGCCGCATGTCGCCGGCCCTGGTCCTGGGCGAGTTGAATCGGCAGCTTTATCCCGACATTCGCGAGGACATGTTTATCACCATGCTCTACCTCGTCTTGAACCGGTCGGGAACCATCACGCTGGCGCGCGCGGGGCACGAGACGCCGCTGCTTTGGCGCGCGGCCACCCAGCATACGGAGGTGATCGAGTCGCCCGGGATGGCGCTGGGCATCGACCCCGGCGATACCTTTGACGAAGTGATCCGGGATGTTACACTGGCCCTTGAACCGCGAGATACCCTCGTGGCCTACACGGACGGGATCAACGAAGCGCTCGATGACGAAGGAAACGAATTTGGCCAGGACCAGCTGAGGGATTGCCTGCAGACCGCGGGCCCCGCGGGGGTCGACCATTTGGTGACGGCCATCATCGAACGCGTGCAGCGTTTCAGCAGCGGGCATCCGCAGAACGACGACATCACCCTTGCAGCCGTGCAGCGATCTGAATGAACCATGAACGAAGAGAAGAAATTAGATGAAGTTTTGCCGGGTGACGAATTCCCCGGTACGCCCGCGCCCGAACAAAGCGCGGAAGAGAAGTTGCAGTCCGAAGTCGCCGAGTTGAAGGACAAGCTCCTGCGCGGGCAGGCGGAGTGGGACAACTCGCGCAAGCGCATCCTGCGCGAGAAAGAGGACGCGGTGCGTTACGCGAGCGAGGCGCTGCTGGAGAAGCTGCTGCCCGTGTTGGACAATTTTGAGATGGGCATGCAGGCGGCGAAATCGGCCACCGACGCCAAGGCGATTGCGCAAGGCTTCGAGATGGTGCTGGCGCAGTTCCAGCAGGTCTTGCGCGACGCGGGTGTGGAACCGGTCGACGCGGTGGGACAGCCATTTGATCCGCATCGGCACGAGGCGCTCGGGCACCAGGATTCCACGGAACATCCCGAGGGCCATGTAATGATGCAGACCCGCAAGGGCTACAAGCTGAAGGACCGCCTGCTGCGGCCCGCGTCGGTGTTCGTGGCGCGCACGCCGGAGACGAAGGACTAATGGCGACGACAAAGCGGGACTACTACGAGGTGCTGGCGGTCGAGCGCAGCGCGGACGGTGAGACGATCAAGAAAGCCTACCGCAAGCTGGCGGTGAAATTTCATCCGGACAAGAACCCGGGCGACAAGACGGCGGAGGACCGGTTCAAGGAGCTCGGCGAAGCCTACGAGGTGCTGAGCAATCCGGACAAGCGCGCGGCCTACGATCGGTTTGGCCACCAGGCTTTTTCGCCGGGCGGCGGCGGTATGGGCGGGGCGGGCGGCTTCGGCGGCGGGATGCACGATCCTTTCGAGGTCTTCCGCGAGGTGTTCGGCGGCGGGCGCGGGGGAGGGGGCGGGATTTTTGGCAGCATCTTTGAGGAGGCCTTCGCGCAGGATGGCGGGGAACGCGGTGGACGCGGTCGCGGCGCCGATCTGCGCTACGACCTCCGCATCAGCTTTACCGAGGCGGCGCGCGGGGTGGAGAAGGAGATCGACATTGCGAAGCTCCAGACCTGCGACACCTGCCACGGATCGGGCGCGGAACCGGGCAGCAAGGTGACGACCTGCCCGACCTGCGCGGGGCACGGCCAGGTTGCGGTCACGCGCGGTTTTTTCAACATTGCGCAGACCTGCCCGAAGTGCCGCGGCGCGGGCCAGGTGATCGAGAAGCCGTGCCGCGCCTGCCGCGGCGACGGGCGCGTGGAACAGAGCAGCAAGATCAAGATCAAGATTCCCGCGGGCGTCGAGGATGGCACGCGATTGCGTTCCACCGGTCAGGGGGAGGGTGGCGCGCGCGGCGGCCCTCCAGGCGACCTTTACGTGGTGCTGCATGTCGAGCCGCACGAAATCTTCGAGCGCGAGGGACGCGACCTGTTCTGCACCGTGCCCATCTCGTTTGTGAAGGCGGCCCTGGGCGGCGAGATCAAGGTGCCCACGCTGGAGGGCAGCGCCGCGCTCAAGGTCCCGCCCGGTACGCCGACCGGAAAGGTATTCCGCCTGAAAGGCAAGGGGCTGCCGGAGGTTCATGGGCGCGGCGTGGGCGATCTGCACGTGAAGCTTTATGTCGAGGTGCCGACCCGGCTGAATCTCGACCAGAAGCACAAGCTGCAGGCGTTCGCCGACAGCTGCGACGACGAAACGCATCCGGAAGAGAGTTCGTTCTTCCAGAAGGTGAAGGATCTCTGGACATGAAACGCTACTACGCCCCCGCGCTCGACCGAGGCGTGCTCGATCCCGAGCAGGCCCACCACTGCAGCGATGTGATGCGGCAAAAAGCGGGCGACCTGCTTTCCGTCTTCAACGGCGAGGGGGTGGAGGCCAAGGCGCGCATCACCGCGATCGGGAAAGACGAGGTGAAATTCGAGATCCTGGCCAAGGCAACCGCGCCGCGTCCCCCGCACCCGATCTGGCTGGCGCAGGCGCTGACGAAGAAGACGTCGATGGAGCTGATCTTGCAGAAGGCGACGGAGCTCGGCGTGGCGGCGATCGCGCCGCTGCAGTCAGATCACAGCGTGGTGCAGGTCGACGACGAGAAGAGCGACGCGAAGCTGGATAAGTGGCGGAAGCTGACGATCGAGGCGGCGAAGCAATGCGGCCAGAACTGGCTGCCGAAAGTTCACGCGCCGCAGAAGCCGGGCGAGTTCATGGCGGCCCTGCCGAAAGGCGCGGTGAAGCTGATCGCATCGCTGCAGCACGAGGCCAAGCCGTTGAAGGCGGTGCTGCGCGAGACGTTGCCGCATCTCAAGCCGGGCACGCCGATCGTGATCATGGTTGGCCCGGAAGGCGATTTCACGCCAGCGGAAATCGGCGCGGCGCGCTCGGCGGGCTTCGCGCCGGTGTCGCTGGGAAAGATCATTTTGCGCGCAGAGACGGCGGCGTTCTTCGCGCTGAGCGCGCTGGCGTACGAGTTGATGGAGTAATGCAATCGTAGCGGCCGTGTTCGGTAGAAATCTCGAGCATCGGACTTTCATTCTCGCCGGGATCGATCCGATTGCTGGACGACAGCTAAAGCTCTCTCGCCAGGGGCAGGATGCTGGCCGAGACAACAGGTAGCCGGCGCTCTCCGAGCG
>CAZZYY010000040.1:0-19013 GCA_964658475.1 uncultured Candidatus Methylacidiphilales bacterium
CGATCGACATCACGCACGAGACTTTTCTCGGCAAGATCGCCGCCGTCACGGTGGAGCAAAAGGGGCCGATTCGCGCCGTGATCAAGATCACCGGCCGGCATGCCGGCGCGAACGGACGCGAGTGGCTGCCCTTCGTCGTGCGGTTCTATTTCTACGCGGGCGGCGAGTCGGTGCGCGTCATGCACACCATCGTTTTCGATGGCAATCAGAACAAGGACTTCATCAGCGGTCTGGGCCTGCGCTTTTCGGTTCCGCTGCCCGACGAACTTTACAATCGCCACGTGCGCTTCGCCGGCGCGGACAACGGCGTGTGGGCCGAAGCGGTGCGCGGACTCACCGGCCTGCAGACCGATCCGGGCGCCGCGGTGCGCGCGGCCCAGTTTGCGGGCCAGCCGGTGCCGCCGCTCGACACGTGGAAGCCAGCCGTGCCCACGCATCTCAAGTACATCCCTGCCTGGGGCGATTTCACGCTCGCGCAGCTCAGCTCCGACGCCTTTGAAATCCGGAAGCGGACCAATCCCGGCAACACGTGGATCCACAGCGCGACCGGTTCGCGCGCGGCGGGTCTCGGTTACGTTGGCGGCATCAGCGGCGGCATGGCCTTCGGCATCCGCAATTTTTGGCAAAGCTATCCGGCGCAGCTCGACATCCGCCACACCGCCGGCTCCAGCGCAGAAGTCACCGCCTGGCTCTGGTCGCCCGACGCGCGCGCCATGGACTTGCGCGGCTATCACGACGACCTCGGCATGACCACGTTCGCGACCGAGAACGAAGGCGCGAAAATGACCTACGAGGATTACGAGCCCGGCTTCGCCTCCGCCCATGGCATCGCGCGCACCAGCGAGTTCACGCTCTGGGCGCTGCAAGCTACGCCCTCGAATTCCGACGTTGCCGCCCTGGCGGACACGCTGCGCACTTCGCCGCAGCTCGCCTGCCGGCCGCAGGATTACAAAGACGCGGAGGTCTTCGGCGGCTCGATCTGGAACGTAATCGACCGCTCGAATCCGATCGCCGCGCACATCGAGGACCAGCTCGATTTCCTCATCGATTTCTACGAGAAGCAAATCGCCCAGCGGCACTGGTACGGCTTCTGGTACTACGGCAACATCATGCACCGGTATGACCCGGACCGCCACGTCTGGCGCTACGACATCGGGGGATACGCCTGGGACAACAGCGAGCAGGGCGTGGATGTCTGGCTTTCTTATGCGTTCCTGCGCAGCGGGCGCGCCGACATCTTCCGGCTGGCCGAGAACATGATCCGGCACACGGGCGAGGTGGACGTCTATCACCTGGGCCGTTTTGCCGGCCTGGGCTCGCGACACAACGTGGTGCCCTGGGGCGACGGCTCGAAGCAGCTTCGCATCAGCACGGCCGAAAACCTGCGCATTATCTATTACCTGACCGCCGATGAGCGCATCGGCGATCTCATGCGCGAGGAGCTCCACGCCGACGTGACCGCGGGCCAGGTTCCCGTCGAGCGCAAGGTTTCGGTGAAGATGTCGACTGTCGCGGGCAAGTCGTACCCGATGAACTTCCTCTCCGGCGTGGAGTGGACCTCCATCGCCTCCGCCTGGCTGACCGAGTGGGAACGCACGGGCGACGTCCAATGGCGCGACCGGCTTCTCACCGGGATGAAGAGCATCGCCGCCCTGCCGCACGGCTGGATGTCGGCCGGCGGCGGCTACTATCCCGCCACTGGGAAGTTCGTGCGGCGCGACGACGATTTCTATATGTCGCCGCTCACCGCGTCGTTCGGTGGCTTCGAGGTCAACGCGGAGCTGATCCAGTTGCTCGACGTGCCGGAGTTCGAGAAGAGCTGGCTCGACTACTGCAAGTACTACAACACCGATCTCGATACAAAGCGCAAGGTCTTCGGCCCAAAATTCCCCACCGAATTCGGCAAGTTGAACCTGACGCAGGCCCACTCGCGACTGACCGCCTACGCCGCGTGGAAGCTGCACGATCCTGCGCTGGCCGACCGGGCCTGGACCGAGTTTTTCAGCGCCGCGGGCGCGGGCATGAAGGTGCTGCCGGAGCCCATCACGGTGACGCACGTGACTGGTCCGACCGTACTAAGCCCGGTGGATGAGTTCGGGGTCACGACCAACGCGGCGGTGGGTTTCGGCCTCTCGGCGCAGGAGAATCTCGGGCTGATCGGAGATCAGATTCCGGCGCGGTTTGGGAAGTAAGGCGTCGCCTTCTTGCGGGTCTCCCAATCGGTGACCACCTACACGCCGGCAGGGTGACCGCCGCTGTCCCAGCGTCGGCTACCAGCTGCCTACCTCCCACGCTCCGTGCGGAACGGCACGGCGGGCAACCCCGCCTGATTGAACAAATTAGCGCGCGCGCCTTCGTCCCAGGCGAAATGGATCCGCCCCGGCGACGCCACCTTGGGGCTCGAGACCACCACCGTGTCCCCCTGGATCGTCGCGATCCCAGGATAAAACGGACCTTCGTCGCCCGCCACATCGAACCAGTTGAGCGGCTTGCCGTCCTTGGCCACCAGACCGCCGCCGATATGGTCGAAATGGAGGATGGCGTCGTTGCCCTTCACCTCCATGTCCTTGAACATCGGCCCGGAAAGTTCCAGCCCCTTCCGGCCATAATCGTTCGCCAGCGCCCAGGCGGCCAGTCGCTCGCCCACATCCTTCTTGTCTACGGGATGGATGTTGAACAGGTCGTCTACCAAATCGGTGATCACGACCATGCCGCTATGCGGAATCCGCAGCGATTCCGTTTGCGCTTCCCAAATGAGCGGCTCGGCTTGGGGCGAGACCACTTTCTCGGGGCGCCAGAGATGATAAAGCATGGGTGCGATCTGGACGTAGTAGAAGGGCAGCTGGCCGCGAAAGCCCGAGCGCCAGCCGTTGACCAACGCGCTCATCTTGTCGGCGTAGTGTGTGCCGTAATCGAAGTAGACGTTGGCCTCGCCCTGATACCAAAGCACGCCGCGCAGCGCGAAGGGTTCCAGCGGCTCGATCATGCCCCGATAGCAGGTGGAGACATCGGTGTCGTTGACCCTGGCGTCGGGCGTCGTGGCGGCCTGCGCAAAATCCTTGAGTGAAGGCATGGAGGCGAAGCCCTGCGGCGAAATCCAGAGCTCGATGCGCGTGCCGCCGAAGCTGGAATCGATCACGCCAATCGGCACGTTCAGCTCGTGGAAAAGTTTCCGCGCGAAGAAATAGCCCGCCGCGGAAAACTTGATCTGGTCCAGGGACGCGGGGCTGCACGGGGTCCATGCCCCTTTGATGTCGCCGCCCGAAGTCGCCGCTTGCGCCTTGGCCACCTTTAGGAGCCGGATCTGCGGGTAATCGGCCGCCTTTAGTTCCTCCTGATAATTAAGCGTGGGGAGTTGCCCCTCCTGCGTGCCCACCGGCTTTTCCATGTTGGATTGGCCGGAACAAAGCCAGACCTCGCCGACCAGCACGTCCTGAATCGTCACCGTGTTGTCGCCGGCAACGGTCAGTTGTTGCGGCTGCGCGGAGACGGCGAGGGGATCAAGGTCGGCCTCCCAGCGGCCGTCCGCGCCGACGGTGGACGGCTTCTGCTGCCCGGCAAAACTCACCATGATTTTCTCGCCCGGCCTGCCCATGCCCCAAACCGGGGCCGTCTTCCCCGCCTGCAGGACCATGTGATCGCCGAAGATCGTTGGCAAAGTCACCGCGCGCCCGTCGGTGGCCGCTCCCACAAATGCCATTAGCGCGCTGCAGACAGTTAAGCGTGTCAAAAATCGCGCGGCGGAAAGGGGCAGTGTAGGCATCTGAGCGAAAAGAGTTTCGCGATCCCGACGCAGTCCTGTCGACCTGAAAATGGAGAAGCCTTGCCTCTGCCGAGGATTACGATTTGTCCGTGACAATTCAGCGCCGTGGCGCCTAAGTTCGCAACCCCGCATCTCTTGAAAGCCTTTGCTGACGATGTCGATTAAAGCTCAAGATCCGCGGCAAGTGGCCAGCTAAACATCGGCTCTGGAAAAACGAATCATGAATTCCTTCAAGAAAATGTTTGTCGGCGCGAACGGCAAGAACTACATCGTCACCTTCGCCCTCGTCAGTTCGCTCTTTTTCCTCTGGGGCTTCTGCAACGGGATGATTGACGTGCTGAACAAGCATTTCAAGAACTCGCTCCACATCAGCAATACCGAATCGGGCTTCGTCCAGTTTGCCAACTTCATCGGCTATTTCGTCATGGCCATTCCGTCGGGTCTGCTCGCGCGGCGATTCGGGTACAAGGGCGGTATTCTCATCGGCCTGGCTTTCATTGCTGCGGGCGCTTTTTGGTTCGTCCCGGCCACCTTCATCGGCACGTATGTCGGCTTTCTCGTCGGCTTGTTCATCCTCGCGGCGGGCCTGGCGATTCTCGAGACGATCGCGAACCCCTACACCACGGTGCTCGGGCCGGCGGAGGCGGGCCCCACCCGCATCAACGTCGCGCAAACCTTCAACGCCCTCGGCGTCTTTTTCGGCCCGCTCGTGGCCGGCGCCTTTGTCCTTTCCTCCACGGGCGAGGCGAACCGCAGCAACAACACACTCTTCCTTCCCTATCTCTGCATCGCGGTCATCGTCCTGGTGCTTTTCTTCTTCTTTGTGAAATCGGACCTGCCGGATGTTCAGGCGGAGGACGAATCGATCGAACGCGTTCGCGGCGCCCAGGTCGCATCCCGGCCACTCCTCGGCCGCTGGCATTTCACCCTCGCCGTGGCCGCGCAGTTCTTTTACGTGGCGGCGCAGGTCGGCATCTGGGCCTTCTTCATCGGTTACGTCACGGGTCCGGATATGCCCAACCTGCCGAAGTGGCTCTGCGATTCTTTGCCCTCGGGCTGGACCTTTCTGGCTCCCGGCACGACAGATGTCCATCACTTGACCGATCTGGGCGGCTCCAAGGCGTTCGCGGGCGGCATCCTGATCTTCCTGCTCGGCCGCATGGTGGGCAGCGGTGTGCTGAGCGTTTGCTCGGCCTCGGCCACGCTGGCGTTCTTTGGCCTTTGCAACACGATCCTCATGAGCATTGTCGCCTTCCATGTCGGCTGGGTTTCCGTCTGGTCGCTCTTCTTCGTCAATTTCTTCATGTCGATCATGTACCCGACCATCTTCGCCCTCGGCATCCGCGGGCTGGGCGATCACACCAAGCTCGGCTCCTCGCTGATCGTCATGGCCATCGTCGGCGGCGCGATCATGCCTATACTCATGGGTCATCTTGCAGACGTGTTCTCGATGCGCATGGCCTTCCTCGTCCCCATGGGCTGCTTCCTCTACGTCATGGTCTATTCGCTCCTCTGGCCCTGGCTGGAAAGCCTGGACCGGGCGGATCACAAGGCGATCCGGTAGCCGCGACCGATTGCGATCTCGGGGGACCGCGCGCGAGGAAACAATCGACGCGGCTAGATGCTCGGGAAAAATTCGTCTTCCAGCATCAGGCTCAGACAGTGGTAAACAGGCAGGTGCAGCTCCTGCACGCGGAAGGTCTCGGTGGCGGGCACGCGGATGCAGAGGTCGGTGAGCGGAAGCAGCTTGCCGCCGCTCTGGCCGGTCAGTCCGATGCGCACCAGCCCGCGCGCCTCGGCTGCCTTCATAGCCGAGCCGATGTTGGCCGCGTTGCCGGAGGTGCTGATTCCCACCAGCACGTCGCCCGGCCGGCCCAGCGCCCAGACCAACTGGGCGAAGGTGAGGTGCGGATCGACATCGTTGTTGAACGCCGTGGTCAGTGCCGTGAAGCCGGTTAGTGGAATCGCGGGGATGCCGCCCTGCAGCTTGTCGCGCATGTCGGCCGGCAGTTTCTCCTTCTCCGCTGCGGAGAGCGGGCGCTTGGAGCAAAAGCCCTTCAGCAACTCGCCGGTCCAATGCTCCGCGTCGGCCGCGCTGCCGCCATTGCCGCACATGAGCAGCTTGCCCCCGCCGCGCAGTGAGCGGCACATCGCGTGGAAAACCTCGTCGATCTGCTCGTGACAGGCCTGCAGTTCGGGCCGGCGGTCGAAAAGGTTCGTAAGGTGCGGGTTCATGACGAGCGGGTTCAGCCTAGGCCGGGGCGGTCCGTAAATCAATCGATCGCCAGCAGCGTTTGCGCGCGCTGATAATCGTCCGGCACGCCGATGTCGATGAAGAGGCCGGAGGTGCGGAAGACATGGCAGGGCCGCGCGAGTGCGGCGGGGATCGTTTCCCGCTCAAAGGACACGGCCCGGCCGGATGGAATGCCCGCGATGATTTCACGGTCGCACAGGTAAATCCCGGTGTTGATCAGCCCGGGCAGATCGGCCCCGCTCTTCTCCTCGAAACCGCCCAGGCGGTCCGCCTCCTCAACCCGCACGCGTCCGTAGCGGCTGGCGTTCTCGATCTCGCGCACGGCCATGACGAAGTCGGCGCCGCGCTCTTCGTAGAACCGTGCCATGGCGGGGAGGTCGCATTGGCAGTATGAATCGCCGTTCAGGATCAGGGCCGGGCTGGAAAGCTGGTCCAGCGCCAGGCGAATCGCGCCGCCCGTGCCGAGCGGTTCGGTTTCGCGCGAGTAGCTGATCGCCAGCCCGAGTTTGGCCCCGTCGCCAAAATAGGACTCAATCTGCTCGCCAAGGTAACCTGTGCCCAAGACCACGCGCCGCACGCCTTGCGAGCGCAGTTGCAAGAGTTGAATTTCAAGAAACGGCCGCGCGCCGATCTTCGCCATGGACTTGGGAACGTCGCTCACCACGGAACGGAGTCGGGTTCCCAACCCGCCACAGAGGATGAATGCGGTGATTGCAGACAGCGCCATTGCGCGTGACAGTCGCCGATGTCGCGGCGCAAAGGCAAGACAGAACAGTTTTCAGCTCCCAAGCGCCTCTTTGCCATGAGCTTGTCGCTTGCGAAGCAGACCGCAGCGTCTAGAACTGGAACAGCTATTGCTAGTTCATTCGCAGGAACTTTATTTGTGACCGCCGACCTATCCACCTTCGTCAAGGACGTCAAATCCGTCCGCGCGCGCACGCCGCTGCGACTCAGCTTCGGGGGCGGCGGGACCGACGTCTCGCCTTACGCGGATGAGTTCGGCGGATGCGTCATCAGCGCCACGGCCACACTCTATATCTACGCGACCCTCACGCCGTGCGCGGAGCCAGGCCTGCACGTGCGCACGCTGGACTACGACAGCATCATCCATTATCGCGAGGAGAAGGACTTCGATTACAACGGTCAAATGGATTTGGCCAAGGGCGTCTTCCGCCGCTTCGGCGCGCACAAGCTGCGCGACCGCGGGTTCGAGCTCTACGTCCATGGCGACGCGCCACCGGGTTCCGGGCTGGGCAGCTCGTCCACGTTTACCGTTACGCTCATCGGCCTCTTTCGCGAGCTCATGGGCGTTGCGCTGACGCCCTACGGCATGGCTGAGCTGGCCTACGACATCGAGCGAAACGAGATCGGCATCAAGGGGGGCCGGCAGGATCAATACGCCGCCGCCTTCGGAGGCTTCAACTTCATCGAGTTCCTCGGCCAGGAAAACGTGGTCACGCCGCTGCGGCTGAGCCCGTTCCTCGTCCAGGAGCTCGAGTACAGCCTGCTGCTGTGCTACACGAAAAGCGTCCGCGAATCGCAAAACCTGATCAAGGCGCAGATCAGTAATTTCGAGGCGAAGAACGTCAGTGCGATCGACGCCATGCACCAGATCAAGGCGCTGGCGCTCGACCTCAAGCGCGCGCTGATGCTCGGCGACCTCAACCGTTTTGGCGAGTTGCTGCACGAGGGCTGGGTGCAAAAGAAGATGACCGCCACCGGCATCACCACGCCGTTCGTCGACGAGCTTTACGACGCCGCGCGGAAGGCCGGCGCGGTGGGCGGCAAGCTGCTCGGCGCGGGCGGCGGCGGCTACCTGCTGCTCTACGTTCCGTTCCACAGCCGGCACAAGGTGACCAAGACACTCAACGAGGTCGGCGGACAGGTGCTCGAGTTCCGGTTCGAGCCGAACGGCGTGCAGACGTGGCGCGTTTACGAGTAGGCTCGTAAAGCTGGCGCGCTCCCTTTCACGACGTGAAGATCCTGCTCATTTCCCACGCCAGGAACGACGAGAACGCCGGCGCCTCGCGGCTCTATCACATGCTTTCCGCCGCGCTGCGGAAAAAAGGGCACGAGGTCAAGGTCTTCCACTACGAGGATCTCCGCGTGCCGAAGTTCCTCAACTACTTTGCCCTGCGCCTGGCCTTGCCGGAGTTCGTTTACTGGCGGCTGTATGACGAGGCGACGCAGGGCTACGACGTCGTCTTCTGCTCCAACGGCATGGCCTGGCGCATCTTCAAGAAGCTGCGCGAACGCACCGGGCCGCGGCCGTTTCTCATTCACCAGATCCACGGCCTAACCTACTTCGATCACCTCGCGGTGATCACCGAGCGGCTGCGCGGGCACGTGAAGCTTTCGCCCTGGTTCATGGCCATCAAGGGCCGCTTTCCCATTGGCTGGGATGCAAAGGGTGCGAAGTACGCCGACGCCATCGCCGCGCAGAACTGGCGCGACCAGGATTTCATCGAGGACGAACGCGCCCGGCTCGGCGAGGCCGAGGCCGGTTCCGCGCCGATCTATCAGGTTCCCTCCGCGTTGCATCCGGGGCTCGAGGCCGCCATGCAGGTGACCACGCCGCCGGAGGACCGCGACCCCATGTCGCTCCTCTGGTTCGGCTCGTGGCGCGAGCGCAAGGGCAACTTCTACGTCAACCGCGCGTTCAGGCTAATCAAGCAGCGCTTCCCCAAGGCAACGCTCACGCTGGGCGGCACGGCGACCAAGGCCGACGAGGTCCTCGCCTGCTTCGACCCGGAGCTGCGCGGGTCTCTTCGCATCCTGCCGCGCATCGACACGGCCGCGCAGGTGCGGGAGTACAACGCGCACAGCATCTTCCTTTTCCCGTCGCTTTCCGAGGGCTTCGGGCTCGCGCCGATCGAGGCGATGGCGTTCGGCATGGCGTGCGTCACCACGCATACCGGGATCGGCAGTGACTTCGTCGTCGATAATGAGCATGCCGTGATCGTCACGCTGTCTTCGGCCATCCATCTGGCGCACGGCGCGATCCGGCTGATGGAAAACGACGCGTTTCGCATCCGCGTGGCCAAGGCGGGGCAGCAGCTGGCGCAATCGTTCACGGTCGATCGCTGCGCGGAGGAGTACCTGGCCGTCTTCGAAAAACGGCCGGCGAGTTGAATAGGAGCGTCGCCGCCGCAATTGCGCAGGCTAGACTGAGCGCTGCTCTGTAGAAAAGATCGGGGCTGCTTGCGAGCCGCGCTCGGCCGGTAGCCGGGATCGGCCCGATCCCGGAGCGAGCCACGCGAGCGGAATGCGTTCTTCCGATTGTAGCGGCGGTCTATGCCCGCCGACAGGAAATGACCGATGCGCGCCGGCGGTCATAGACCGCCGCTACAATTGACCGTCAACGCCTTCCTCGCCTTCGCGATCGATTCCACTGCCGCTGCGGCTTTGGGCCATGCCAACCCCTGCGCAGGTTTGTCCTGCGCTCGGTCAGGTAGCCGGCGCTCTCCGAGCGCCGTGGCCGCGTAGCGACCTGTTCAGTCGTCAGGACAAGGAACGTTCGTAGTCCCAAAAGCGCTTCGCTTTTCCATTCCGCTCGCGTTGCTCGCTCCGGCGCTCGGAGAGCCCGCTACCACAGAGATTGACTCGTCAAGCGAAAGTCACGCGCGGACGTCGTTACCTGACGGGAAAACGAATCAGTGCCGCAACTGCGCCGCGGGTGCGAGCATCGCGGGCGCCGGGGGCTGCTTGGCGCGATCGATGGCGCGCTGGGCTTGCGGGACATCGGAGACGTCGGCGCGCGAGGCCAGTTGCTCGGTGCTCCAGCCGCCGCCCAGCGCCTCCACCAGCATGACGCTGGTGGTCATGCGCCGCGTGCGGATGTTCACCGCGGTGACCTGATCGCTGAGCAGGATGGCCTGTGCGGTGATCACCTGCAGGTAGTCGTCGACCCCTTGCTGGTAGAGATTGGTCGTCACATCCAGCGACTTTTGCGCGCCGCTCACCGCCGCATCCTGCACCGCGCCCTCGCTCTCCAGCAGGCGCAGGCCGGCCAGCGCATCCTCGATCTGTTGGAAGGCGGTCAACACCGTTTGCCGGTAGGCGGCCACCGTGCTGTTGAAGGTTTCCGTGGCTTCCTGCACCAACCCGTGTGTGCGGCCCGCGTCGAAGATGGTCTGCGCCACGGCCGGCCCGGCGGACCAAAGAAAGTTCGGGCCGGAGAAGACCTGCGCAAGCGCCATCTCGTCCAGTCCAGCCGAGCCGCTGAGCGTGAGCTGCGGATAGTAGCCTGCCACCTGCACGCCGATCTCGGCGTTGGCTGCGGCCATGTTCCGTTCCGCCTCCGCGATGTCGGGCCGGCGCTCCAGCAGCGTGGAAGGCAGACCAGCCGGAACGCGCGGCGGCTCGCTGTCGAGCGGCGCATCGCCGAGGCTGAAGTTGGAAGCGGGCACGCCGATGAGCGTGGCGATGGCGTCCGAGTACTGGGCGCGCGTCACGCCGAGGTCGATGAGCTGCGCGCGGGTCTGATCCAGCTGCGTCTGCGCCGCGGCGACGTCACCCCGCGATGCGATGCCGCTGTTGTAGCGGTTCTGGGTCAGAACGAGATATTTCTGGTAAGAGACGACCGTGTCGTTGAGCAGCTTCGCCTCGGCGTCGAGTCCGCGGAGGGTGAAGTAGTCCTGCGCCAGCGTCCCCTGATAGGAAAGGCGCGCGTTTTCCAGCGCAGCGAAAAGGGCCTGCGCATTGGCCGAGCTGTTCTCGACGGCGCGCCGCACCTGGCCCCAGATGTCGACCAGGTAGGTCACCTGTAACGGCGCATTGTAGACGCCCGTCGGTGAAATGCTGCCGCCTCCACCGCCGCCGGTTCCGGTGGCCGCGCCGGTACCGCCGGTCCCGGAGTTCCCGCTCACGTGAAAGAGCGGCTGGGTTTGCGAGTAGGTGATCGATGGGTCGGTCGTCACCGTCGGAAAGAGCGAGGCTCTCTCGACCTTCACCGCGGCGGCCGCTTCCCGGAAGTTGGCCTCGGCCTCGAGCACGTTCTGGTTGTTGATGTTCACCTTCTCCTCCAGCGCATTCAGCTGGCGGTCGTGATAAATTTCCCACCAGCGGCCGCGCACCACCGCGTCCTGCGGATGGGCCGGTTTCCAGTTGCCCATGTCCTTGTAGTGCGCGGGCACGGGCGCGGGCGGCGGGGCAACGTAATCGGGACCCACCTCGCAGCCGCCCAGGAGCGAGGCCGCGGTGGAAGCCAGGAAAATGCGCGCGAGCGTTTTCATGCGAGTTGCGGAACAGGTTCGGCGACGGGGGCGGGGCGCGTTGCCACAGGCCGGGCCTCGCGGCCACCCCGGAACCATTGCGCCAGCCGCTCCCAGTAGAGGTAGACCACCGGCGTGGTATAGAGGGTGAGGAGTTGGCTCATGAGCAGGCCGCCGATGATGGTGATGCCGAGCGGCCGGCGCAACTCTCCGCCCGTGGCAAAATCAAAGGCCAGCGGCACCGCGCCGAACATGGCCGCCAGCGTGGTCATCATGATCGGCCGAAACCGGAGGCTGCACGCCTCGAAGATCGCCTCGTGCGCGTTCTTGCCCTCGTTGCGCTCCGCGTTCAGGGCGAAGTCGATCATCATGATCGCGTTCTTCTTCACAATGCCGATGAGCAGGATGATGCCGATCATGGCGATCAGGCTCAGTTCCGTGCGCGTCAGCAGCAGGGCGAGGAGCGCGCCGACAGTGGCGGAGGGAATCGTGCTCAGGATGGTGATGGGATGGATGAAGCTCTCATACAGGATCCCGAGCACAATGTAGACGGCGAGCAGCGCCGCGCCGATCAGCAGCGGCTCCGTGCCCAGCGATTGCTGATACACCAGGGCCGTGCCCTGAAACCCGCCGAGGATGTCCGCGGGCAGCCCGATCTGCTGGCCGGCCTGGTTGATCGCGGTGACCGCGTCGCTGAGCGACTTGCCCGGGGCCATGTTGAAGGAAAGGGTCACGCACGGGAATTGGCCCTGGTGGTTGATCGAGAGCGGCGCGGTGGTGGGCACATAATGGGCCAGCGCACTCAGCGGCACCTCGCCGCCATTGGCGGACTTCACGTAAATATCCTTCAGCCCTTCCGGCGTCTCCCAATATTGCGGCGCCGCTTCCATGATCACCTGGTACTGGTTGAGCGCGGTGTACATGACGGAGACCGGCCGCTGGCCAAAGGCGTCGTAGAGCGTGTTGTCGAGCAGTTGCGAAGTGATGCCGAAACGCGCCGCCGTGTCGCGGTCGTAGGTCAGCATGGCCTGCAGCCCCTTGTCCTGCTGGTCGGAATTCACGTCGGTCAGCGCCGGGTTTTTCTTCAGCGCGTTGACCATCTTCGGACCCCATTCCAGGACCTCGTTGTAGTCATCGCCCTGCAGGGTGTACTGGTACTGGGCGTTCCCCATACGTCCGCCCGCGCGCAAATCCTGCGCCGCTTGCAGAAAGAGCGTCGCGCCCGGAATGCGTGCCAGCTTCGGTCGCAGGCGGGTGATCACCTGGTCGGCGGTATCCTTGCGCTGGCCGGGACCTCCGCCGAGCGGCTTGAGAGCGACGAACATCCGACCCGAGTTGGTGGCCGTTCCGCCGCCGCCGCCGGTGAAGCCGACGACGTTGGCCACGGCCGGATCTTGGCCGACGATCTTGAGCATCTGCTGCATGCGCGGCTCCATCGATTGGAACGACGTGGACTGGTCGGCCAGCGCGTTGCCCTGGATGCGTCCGGTGTCCTGCTGGGGAAAAAGCCCCGTTGGCACGATGAAGAAGAGAACGATGTTCAGCGCGATGACGCCGAAGAGCACCAGCAGCGTGAAGAGCGGGTGGCGCAGCACCACGGAGAGCGAGCTTTCGTACCGCGCCAGGCACCAGTCGAAGACCGTCTCCGAAGCGCGGAAAATCCGCCCGCGCGTGTGCTCGCGTTCCGGCCGCAGCAGGAGGGCACACATCATCGGCGTGGTGGTGAGCGAGATCACCATCGAGATCAGGATCGCCACCGAGAGCGTGACCGCGAACTCGCGGAAGAGCCGGCCGATCAGCCCGCCCATGAGCAGGATCGGCGTGAAGACCGCGATGAGGGAGACGCTGATCGACAGCACGGTGAAGCCGATCTCCGCCGAGCCTTTCAACGCCGCGTCGATCGGACGCATGCCCTGCTCGAGGTAGCGCGTGATGTTTTCCACCACCACGATGGCGTCGTCGACCACGAAGCCGGTCGAGATGGTCAGCGCCATGAGCGAGAGATTGTCGAGCGAGTACCCGAGCAGGTACATGACCCCGAAGGTGCCGATGAGCGACACCGGCACCGCGATGCCGGGGATGAGCATGGTGCGAAAATCGCGCAGGAAAATAAACACGACCAGGATGACGAGGCAGATGGCGATGACCAGCGTGCGCTCCACGTCGCTGACTGAGGCGCGAATCGTCGTCGTCTGGTCCACCATGGTGGTGAGCTTGATCCCGGCGGGGATTTCCGCCTGCAACTGGGGCAGCGCGGCGCGGATCTTGTCCACTGTGCTGATGATGTTGGCGCCCGGCTGGCGGGAGATGATGAGAAGGACGGACGGCTTGCCGTTGGCAAATCCGGCATTGCGGATATCGGCCACGGAATCGGTGACCTGCGCCACGTCGCGCACGCGCACCGCCGCGCCGTTCTGGTAGGTGACGATCAACGGTCCGTAATCGACCGCCTTGAAGAGCTGGTCGTTGTCCTGGATCGTGTAGGTGTGCCGCGCGTCGGCGAAGTGGCCTTTCGGCAGGTTGGCGTTGGCGCCGGAAAGCGCGGTGCGCACCTGCTCAAGCCCGATGCCGTATTTATTCAACGCGAGCGGATTGAGTTCCACGCGCACGGAAGGCAGGGAGCTTCCGCCCACGCTCACCTGGCCCACGCCCTGGAACTGCGAGAGCTTTTGCGCCAGCACGGTGGAGGCCGCGTCGTACATCTGGCCCTTGCTGTAGGTGTCCGAGGTGAGCGCAATGATCATGATCGGCGAGTCGGCCGGGTTGACCTTGCGGTAACTGGGATTGCTTGGCAGGTCGGTGGGCAGGTTGCCGCGCGCGGCATTGATCGCCGCCTCGACGTCGCGCGCCGCGCCGTCGATGTCGCGGCTGAGGTCGAATTGCAGCGTGATGCTGGTCGTGCCCAGGTTGCTCTGCGAGGTCATCTCCGTGAGGCCCGCGATGCGGCCAAACTGGCGTTCCAGCGGCGTGGCCACCGCCGCCGCCATGGTCTGCGGGCTCGCGCCGGGCAGGCCGGCGTTCACTGAGATGGTGGGATAATCCACCTGCGGCAACGGCGAGACGGGCAGCAGGTAAAAGGCGAGTCCGCCCGCCAGCGTGATGAACGCCGTCAGCAACATCGTGCCGATCGGCCGCTTGATGAACGGCGAGGAGATGCTCATGCCTCGGCTCCCGCCGGCTCCGGCAGCGGATGGGCGGCGTCATCGACGGGTGCGGCATCGCCGGGAATCGGCTCATGTTCCGGAGCCAGCGCCTCGTTGCGCCGTCCGCCGCGCCGGCCGCTCCACCACCGGCCGATGTGGCTGAAGGCGAGGTAAATCACGGGCGTGGTGTAAAGGGTGAGAAGCTGGCTGACGATCAACCCGCCCACGATCGCGATGCCGAGCGGCCGGCGCAGTTCCGAGCCGGTGCCCGAACCGAGCGCCAGCGGCAGGCCGCCGAACATGGCGGCGAGGGTCGTCATGAGGATCGGCCGGAAACGAAGCAGGCACGCCTGGTAGATCGCCTCCTCCGGCGTGAGCCCCTGCTCGCGCTCCGCGGAGAGCGCGAAGTCGACCATCATGATTGCGTTCTTCTGCACAATGCCGATGAGCAGGATGATGCCGATCAGCGCGATCACGTTCAGGTCGTTGTGGAAAACAATCAGCGCCAGCAGCGCGCCCAACCCTGCCGAGGGCAGCGTGGAAAGAATCGTGATCGGGTGGATGAAGCTCTCGTAGAGCACGCCGAGGATAATGTAGACCGTGACCAGCGCGGCCAGGATGAGCAGCGGCTCGCTCGTCAGTGAATTCTGGAAGGCCTGCGTCGCGCCCTGAAACGCGACCTCGATGCTCTTGGGCATCTGCAGGTCCTTCTTCGCCTGGTCGATGGCCGAAACCGCGTCGCTCAGCGAGTAGCCCGAGCCCAGATTGAAGGAAACGGTCACGACCGGGAACTGGCCCTGATGATTCACCGTCAGCGGGCCGGACTGCGTGTTCCAGTGCGTGAAGGTCGCCAGCGGCGAGGGAACGGGCGCGGCGGCGGGCGAGGCGTTTGCGCTGGTGGCCGTGGTGGCAATGGTGTTCGACGCCGTCGTCGCGCCGGCCACGAAGCTCGGTCCGCCGCTGGAGGAACTCGCCGTGGCCGAAGCCGACGTGTTGCCCGAGGGCGTGATGAAGATGCTTTGCAGGCTCGACGGGTTCTGCTGGTACGAGGGGTCGACCTCCAGGATGACGTGATACTGGTTGAGCTGCGTGAAGATGATGGAGACCTGCCGCTGCCCGAACGCATCGTAAAGCGTGTTGTCGATCGCCGAGGTGGTCAGCCCGAGGCGCGACGCCGTGTCGCGGTCCAGCGTCAGGTTCGCGCGCAGGCCGCCGTTCTGCTGGTCGCTGGCCACGTCCGCGAGCTGCGGCGCCTGACGCAGCTTGTCGACGAACTTGGGCACCCAATCGTCCAGCTCCGCCGGGTTCGGGTCTTCCAGCGTGTATTGATATTGGGTCTTGCTCACCCGGTCGTCCACGGTCAGGTCCTGCACCGGCTGCATGTAAAGGGTAATGCCCGGCACGTCCGCGAGCTCGTTCTGCAGGCGATTGATCAGGTCGCTCGCGCCAATATGCCGCTGCGCCAGCGGCTTCAGGTTGATCTGGATGCGGCCGTCATTCAGCGTCACGTTCGTGCCATCCACGCCGATGAAGGACGAGATACTTTCCACCGCATCGTCCTGCAGGATGGCCCGCGCCAGCGCCTGCTGACGGTCGGCCATGGCCGGGAAGGAGATGCTCTGGTCGGCCTCCGAGATGCCCTGGATCTGGCCGGTGTCCTGGATGGGGAAGAGCCCCTTGGGGATCACCGTGTAGAGGAAAAGCGTGAGCACAAGCGTGCCCAGCGCCACGAGCAGGATCAGCGGCTGCACGCGCAGGACCAGCCGCAGCGTGTCGCCGTAGAAGGCGATCACGCCATTGAAGGCGTCTTCTGACATCTGATAAAGACGGCCTCCGTTCAGCCAGCGCCGAGGAATGATCCAGGAAAGAAACCATTTAATTATCCCGTCAATGACGTCCATGCGCGCCGCAAGCATCGGTGTGAGGGTAAGCGAAACGAGCGCGCTGATGAGAATGGTGAAACTCAGCGTCACGGCAAATTCGCGGAACAGCCGTCCCACGATGTCGCTCATGAAAAGCAGCGGGATGAGCACCGCGATGAGTGAGATGGTTAGCGCCACGATGGTAAATCCGATTTGTCCGGCGCCTTTAAGCGCTGCATCAAGCGGGCGCTCACCCATTTCTACATAGCGGATAATGTTCTCGATCATCACGATCGCGTCATCGACGACGAAGCCGGTCGAGATTGTCGCGGCCATCAGCGTGAGATTGTTAATGGAGAAGCCGAAGAAATACATCGCCGCGCAGGTGCCAACGAGCGACAGCGGGACGGCCAAGGCGGCAACGAAGGTAGCCGCCAAATTGCGCAGGAAGACGAAGATCACAGCAATCACTAGGCAGACGGTGAGCATCAGCTCGAACTTCACATCAGCCACCGATGCACGAATGGTCCCAGTCCGGTCGCTGATCGTCTGGATCTTTACCGTGCCCGGCATCGACTGCCGCAGCTTGGGCAGCAGGGCGGTGATCCGGTCCACCACCTCGATGATGTTCGCGCCCGGTTGCCGCTGGATGTTGAGAATGATCGCCTGTTTCAGCTCCCGGGCGGGGTCGAGGTTGGCCCACGCGGCCTGCAGGTTGTTCTCCGTCGCGTCCTCCACCTTGGCCACGTCGGAGAGCCGGACCGGCCCGTTGTTTTTGTAGGCCACGATCAGGTTCGCGTAATCCTTGCTGTTGAGCAGTTGGTCGTTCGCGCCGATCTGGTAGGCCTGCGCGGGGCCGTCGAAGCTGCCCTTGGCCTGGTTCACGTTCGCCGCCGAGATCGCGTTCCGGATGTCCTCGAGATTGATCCCGTAGCTCGACAGCGCCGTCGGATTCGCCTGGATGCGCACGGCCGGCTTCTGACCGCCATTGATGCTGACCAGACCAACACCGGAAACCTGCGAGATTTTCTGCGCCAGCCGCGTGTCGGCGAGATCCTCGATCTGCGACAGCGGCACGGTATCGGAGGTGAGGGCCAGCGTCATGATCGGCGCGTCGGCCGGGTTCGTCTTGCTGTAGATGGGCGGGTTCGGCAGGTCGGCCGGCAGGTAAGTGCCCGAGGCGTTGATCGCCTGCTGCACCTCCTGCTCCGCGATGTCGATGTCGAGCGAAAGGTTGAACTGCAGGGTGATGACCGAGCTGCCGTCCGAGCTGGTCGAGGTCATCTGCTGCAGGCCGGGCACCTGGCCGAACTGGCGTTCCAGCGGGGCGGTGACGGAGGAGGCCATCACCTCCGGGCTGGCGCCGGGATAAAAGGTGACGATCTGCATCGTCGGGTAATCCACCTCCGGCAGGGCCGAGATGGGCAGCGTCTGATAGCCAACGATGCCGGCGAGCAGGATCGCCGCCATGAACAGCGTGGTGGCAATCGGACGAAGGATGAACGTCCGGGAAGGACTCATGGCGCCGGGGCGGCGTTGGTGTCGCCGCTCGAGGGCTTCTTCTTATGATGATGGTGCTGGCCGGTGCTGCCGGAGCCGCTGGCATCGGCGGACGCCGCGGAGGAGGAATCGGTCGTGCTCGTGCCGTCGGCCGCGCCGGCGGAGCCGTCGTCCGGCTTGGCCACGATCACCTTGGAGCCGTCGGAAAGCTTGTCCACGCCATCGGTCACCACCGTATCGTTTTCATTCACGCCCTGCGTGATTTCCTCGGTGGACCCGTCGAAGGAGGTCGCGCCGGTCGTCACGTTTTGCAGATGCACCGTGTTGGCCTGTGTATCCAGCGTGTAGACGAAGGTGCTGTTGTTCGTCCCGTGCTGCACCGCCGCGACCGGCACGGTGATCACGTTCTTTTTCGTGTCCACCAGCATGCGGGCGTTGACGAACTGGTTCGGGAAAAGGGCGTTGTCGAGGTTCGGGAAGCTGGCGCGCAACTTGACCGTGCCTGTGGTCGGATCGATCTGGTTGTCGATCGTCAGCAGGTTGCCGGTGGCCAGCTTTTGCGTGAAGCCGCCACGGGTGTAGGCGTCCACTGGCGGTTGCGCGTCCAGCTTCATGGCCGCGACCACCGAGGCAATGCTGTCCTCCGGAATGGTAAAGATCACGGTGATGGGCTGGATCTGCGTGATGACCACCAGCCCGCTGCTCGCGGTCGACTGCACGTAGTTGCCCACATCCACCAGCCGCAGGCCCACCCGGCCGTCGATCGGCGAGGTGATGTTGCTGTAGGTGATGTTCAGTTGCGCGGCGTCGATCTGCGCTTGGTCGCTGTCGACCGTGCCCTGGTCCTGCTTCACCAGCGACTCCTGCGTCGCCAGCGTCTGCTGCGGGATCGAGTCCTGTTTCCAGAGCGCCTGGTAGCGGTTCAGGTCGATCATCGCGTTCTCCAGCAGCGCCTCGTCGTGCTCCTTCTGCGCCTGCAATTGCTCGACCTGCGCGACAAAGGGCCGCGCGTCGATCTGCTCAAGCAGGTCGCCCGCCTTCACCATCTGGCCCTCGGTGAAGAGCACCTTCATCAGCTGGCCGTTCACCCGGCTTTGCACCGTCACCGTATTGAGCGGCGTGACCGCACCCAGGCCGGTGACGTAGATCGGAATGTCGGTGCGTGTGGCCACCGCCGTGACCACGCGCGCCTGCTGGCTCCTCCCGCCGTGCCCGCCGGCTCCTCCCGCCGTGCCGCCGGCGGTCGTGCCCGTGGCCGGTTGGTGGAAATGGGTCCAC
>CAZZYY010000041.1:0-17975 GCA_964658475.1 uncultured Candidatus Methylacidiphilales bacterium
GCGCCCGGCTTCAAGGACCGCAAGGGCGGCTACACCCGCATCATCAAGCTCGGGCCGCGCCAGAGCGACAGTGCCCCCATCGCCTTCCTGGAATGGGTGGATTACGTCGTCGACGCCCAGCCGGAGACCCATGCCGCCGAAAAGGCCGAGCAGGCCAAGCAGGAAGAAGGCACCGGCGACAAGCCGCTTAAGACCCGCAAGACGAAGGCCAAGAAGGACGACCTCAACTCGTAACCCGACGCACCCCATCGCAGCGCCTCGTGCGCTGCGATGGCTCGTCGAACGGCGGCCGCCAAGGCGTCAAGATGGCTGATCGAACGAGCTTCGCGCTGCGGGCCGCAGATGGAGCTCAGCTCGTCGTTCATGGCTGGAAGCCGGCGGACCAACCCCGCGGTGTCGTCCAAGTGGCGCACGGCATGTGCGAGCACGGGGGCCGCTACGAGGGCTTGGCGCTTGCCTTGAACGCGGCAGGTTTCGCCGTCTACGCCCAGGATCATCGCGGGCATGGCCAGACGGCCCGCCGGCAAGGCGAGCTTGGCTATTTCGGCGCGGATTGGAAAGCCGTTGTGGCCGATCTTGGCACCGTGCGCGAGCGCGTCGCCGCCGATTTCCCCGGTGTGCCCATCGTGCTGCTCGGTCATTCGATGGGCGCCTTCCTCGCCCAGCAATTTGCCGGCGCGCACGGCGAAAATCTAAGCGGGCTCGTCCTCATGGGAACCTATCGCGAATCGCGCTGGCTCGCCCGTGCCGGGGCGGCGCTGGCGGCAATGGAAAGCCTGCGGCTCGGACCACGGGGCCACAGCGGTCTCCTCCGCGCGCTCACCTTCGGCGCCTTTAACCGGCGCTTCTCGCCCAACCGCACCGACTTCGATTGGCTTTCGCGGGACGCGGTGGCGGTCGACCGGTACATCGCCGATCCGCTCTGCGGGTTTCCGCCCTCTGTCCAAGTTTGGCGGGAGGTGCTCGGAACGCTGGCCATCGGACTTCCATCCCCGCCGGTTCATCTGCCCGTTTGCGTGCTCGTCGGGGAGCGCGATCCCGTCTGCGGGCCGGATCGCGGCGCGAACAAATTGGTAACCCAATTTCGTGCCGCCGGCGTTCAAGTCACCCACCATGTCTATCCGGGAGCCCGTCATGAACTCCTCCACGAAACCAATCGCAACGACGTGATCCACAACCTGCTGGCTTGGTTAGAGAAGGTCTGCTGACCTCGTCGCATCGCCGGTGCTGCGAGCCCAGGCATGCGCACTTTCCCGTACCGCCAACGCGGCATTTACTGTAATCATGGTCTGGTGCGTTTCTCTCTTTTTGTCCTCTGCTGCGGCCTGGCGTGGAGCGGCGTGCCGGCCATGGCCGACGGCACGTCGACCAACGCCGTTCCAAGCACCCCGCCGCCTCCCACGCTGACCGTGCAAGTCAACAACGCGGCTGGGACCGCGCTCGCCCATAAGACTGGCGCGCGCGAGGTCGAGTTCACCTACAGCGCGGCATATCAGCCGGGCGATACCATCGTCATCAGTGCGGCGCCGCGGTTTCAACACCTTATCATCCAGGTGGATGACCGGGTGCTCGCCACCATGGTCTACAGCCCCCACGCGGGGGTAAGTTTCCCTGTGCCCTTCGGGGGCGTCACCGTGGAGTACGATCCGCTGGCGTTCAAGGGAACGTCCCACACGATCCGTGCGCGCATCGCCACCACGGCGGAGATCGCGGCTTACCGCAACGTCGCCATGAACAGCCTCGATCAGCGTGGCCTTAGCAATTATTACCCCCACGCGGTGGCCAGCTCCGTCACGCGCGACGAGCCGCAATTCTTCGAGCGCAACGCCATCGATGGCGTCACCCAGAACAAGAAGCACGGGCATTGGCCGTACGAATCCTGGGGCAACGGCAAAAATCCTGACCCCTGGCTCAAGATCGATTTCGGCCGGGACGTCACGGTGGACAAGGTGCGGCTCTACATCCGGGCCGACTTCCCCCACGACAGCTACTGGACGAGCGCGACCATCCAGTTCCCCGACGGCACGAAGAAGGACATCTCGCTGCGAAAAACCTCCGATCCGCAGGAGTATACGTTTCCCGCGAAGACGGTTTCCTGGATCGAGCTGACCAACTTCAAGCAGCCCATCCAGCCGCTCGGTTGGGCGGCGGTGACGGAGATGGAAGTCTATGGCAAAGACGCTGCGTCCGCCCAGCCGTGAACCATGGCGGCAGGCGTTATGAGAGCCCTCTTTTGCATAGCAGTCCTCGCGGGAATGCAGTCGTTATTCCTTGCCCCGGCGCCTTGCCGCGCCGCCACCTCCCCGTCTGCCGGGGTTACCTTCCAGCCCTTCGGACAATGCAAGGAGGGCCCGGTTCACCTCTACACGCTGACCAACGCCCATCATCTCAGCGTCAGCATCATCGATTACGGCGCGACGGTCGTGCGCATCTTCACGCCCGATCGCCACGGTCACCTTGCGGATGTCGCGCTCGGCTTCGACCAGCCCTCCGCGTACGCAGCCGCGAAATTGAACTTCGGAACCATGGGCCGCTACATCAACCGCATCGCCCGCGGCCAGATCACGCTCGACGGGCAGGTCTTCCAGCTGACCAAGAACAGCGGGCCCAACACCATGCATGGCGGCCAACTCGGGTTTAATCGCCGGCTCTGGAAAGCGCGGGTGGTGAGCCAAGACCCGCCGTCCCTTTTGCTCAGTCGCCTCAGCCCCAACGGAGAGGAAGGTTTCCCGGGGAATCTTCAGGTCAGCGTCACCTTCACGCTGACGAACGACGACCACCTGCGCGTCCACTACGACGCCATGACCGACAAGCCGACAGTCGTGAACTTGTCCAATCACACGCTGTTCAATTTGTCCGGTCCGGGCCATGGCACCATCCTCCACGATGTGGCCACCGTGAATGCCGACGCCTTTACGCCCGTGGACGCCACCTCCGTTCCGACCGGAGAAATCCGCCGCGTGGAAGGCACGCCCTGGGACCTGCGCCGACCCACCGTCCTCAAGACCCGCATCGACGATTTCGGCAACAAACCTCCCGGCTATGATTTCAATTATGTGCTCAACAAGGACGGCACGACGGCGTGGTCCAAGGCAGGCGAGGTGTACGATCCGGCAAGCGGCCGCGATCTCCAGGTATTTACCGACCAGCCGGGCGTGCAGTTCTACACCGGAAATCTCTTCGACGGCACGCTGGTCGGCAAGGGCGGCGTCCGGTACGACCGGTACTGCGCGTTTTCGCTCGAGGCGCAGCACTTCCCCGACTCGCCCCATCACCCGAACTTTCCTTCCACCGTGCTGCGGCCGGGCAAAAGCTATCACGCCACCATCGAGTATGTCTTCGGGACGAAATGACGATGCTGGCGCCAAGCGCAGGTCGCCCATGAATGCCGTCCTGGGTTCGCTCGCCATCGCAGCGCTTTCCCTGTCGATGAGCCACGGCGTTCACGCCCAAGCGACCAGCCAACCGATCGAATCCGGCCCACCGGTTGCGCCCACCGGCAGCATCCCGCTCTGGAATGGACACGATCTCACCGGGTGGACGACCTACCTGAAGGCCGGCGCGACGGCTCCGCCTGATTTTTGGAGCGCGCGCGACGGCGTGCTGCATCTGGCCGGGCGCCCGAGCGGTTATTTGCGGACAGACAAAGCCTTCGCCAATTACCATCTCCATTTAGAGTGGCGCTGGCCGGCGCCGGCGAAATCGGGCACGAACAACAGCGGCATCTTTGTGCATGTGCGCGCCCCGGACGCGATCTGGCCCTACAGCGTGCAGGTCCAGGTCAAGGCGGGATCGTCCGGTGACCTCATTGCCCAGCACGGGCTGACGTTTTCGCCCGGCGACCCGCAACTGATCCGCAAGAAGCTGGTTGCCTCGAATGAGAAGCCCGCCGGCGAATGGAACGCCACCGATATTTGTTGCCGGGGCGCCTCGATCGAAGTTTGGGTGAACGGGCTGCGGCAAAATTTCGTCGATAACCTTCCCGCCGATTCCGGCCAGGTCGCGCTGCAGGTCGAGGGCTATCCGATCGAGTTTCGGAACCTGTGGCTGCAACAGCTCTGAGACTTTCATCTTAAAAAGCGCGTGCACGTTCCCCTGAAAATCTCCCGGCGCCGCCTTCTCGCGACCGTGTTCCTGACCGGCGGTTTCTGGTTCGTGCCGTCGTTTCTGCTGGCGGGCACCCGGACCCTTCTCACGCCTGCCGCTCCCCCGCGCCCCGTCGTCCGGACGACGCTCGGATGGTCGGTGTTGATGGCCGACTCCGAGATGGCTCGGCTGGATCGCAAGCTCTTTGCCCCGCCGAAGGGAGGCGGCCGCTGGGACTATACCACTGGCCTTTACGCCGACGCCTTGATCCGGCTCAGCCGCGTCACCGGCGATCCCGCCTACCAGAAAAACGCGGAGGAGACCATCGGCTCGTTCATCGATCCGCACGGAACCATCGCCACCTACCCCGCCAAGGAGAAAAAGAAAGAGAAGAAGAAAGGCCCGGTGATTTCCCCGATCTACAAGTCCAAGCGCGCCACCCATCCCGCCGTGATCGAGACGAAGAAAGACCCGCGTGTGCTTCCCGGCTACTCCCTCGACCAGGTGCAGGCAGGCGTTGTCGCGCTCAAGCTCTACGACCTGACGCGCGAGGAGCGTTTCCGGCTCGCGGCGGAGGTCCTGCGCCGGCAGCTCCGGCACCAGCCGCGCACGCCGCAGGGCGGCTTTTGGCACAAGGGCGGTTACCCGGAGCAGATGTGGCTCGACGGGCTCTATATGGGCGAGCCTTTCTACGCCGCCTACGCCACGCGCTTCGATGAGCCGCGCGATTTCGACGACATCGTCCGGCAGCTCGAGCTCGTGGGCGAGCACACCTACGACCCGAAGACGGGCCTCTTTTATCACGGCTGGGACGCCAGCAAAAAGTCGCCTTGGGCCAATGCGAAGACCGGAGCGTCCCCCAACTTCTGGAGCCGCGCCATCGGCTGGTACGCAATGGCGCTCGTCGACGTTCTCGAGATCATGCCGCCCAATCATCCCGCCCGTCCCGAGCTGGTCGGCCTGCTGCAAAAGGTCGCGCGCGGCCTGGTGAAGTACCAGGATTCGGCGACCGGCGTCTGGTGGCAGGTGACCGATCAGGGAGATCGCCCCGGCAATTTCCTCGAGGCCAGTGCGTCCTGCATGTTCGTCTACACGCTCGCCAAGGGCGTGAACCTCGGCTGCCTGCCCCGCTCCGATATTCCCGCCATCCGCACCGGCTACGCTGGAATCATCCACCAGTTTGTGACCGTGAGCGCCGACGGCAAGGTCATGGACTTGAACCGCTGTTGCCAGGTGGCCGGACTCGAATCCAGGTACAAGGCGAGCTTCGATTACTATACTCACCGAATCAGAATCGTCTCCAATGACCTGAAAGGCGTCGGCCCCTTCATCAACGCGGGCATCGAATGTCACCAGCTTTTCGGCAACATTGTCTTTGCGCGCTGAGCCTCGACGCCGGCCCGGCGCGGAGCGCTTAACGATTCGCCGGCGGTGCCGCGACCGGCTGGCCGTTGAACCTCACATTCTCGAAGACCAGGCCGCGCGCGTTGGCGATGGTGAAGCCCTTGGCCGCCGCGATGTTGACGTTCTTCAGCACGATATCCCGCAGCGGACTTTGGGACAGGCCAGCAATCGTTCCGGCCGTTTCGGCCTGGGTGGCTGTCAAATCCCGGATCGTCACATCGCGGATCACCGGCGTTCCCCTGGCGGCAGGCGCCGGAGTGCGGAATTCCGGCGGCAGCCACGTGTTGCCCAGCGCGTTCATGTTGAAATCGATGACCGAGCCCACGTTGTCGGCCTGGATATGGTCGTACACGATGTCTTCCACCACGCCGCCGCGGCCCATCAGCGTCTTGAAGCGCACAATGGCGCGGCAGCCTCCATCCGCCCGGCAATTCGAGACGCGCACGTGTCGGATGCCGCCCGAGGTCTCGCTGCCAAAGACCACCATGCCGTGCGCATAACCGATGTGGCAGTTTCGGATGACGACGTTTTCCGTGGGCCGGTTGACCCGCAGGCCGTCCGCATCGCGGCCGGCTTTCAGGCAGATGGCGTCGTCGTCGCACACGATGTCGCACCCCTCGACCAGCACGTTGCGGCTCGAGTCGATGTCGATGCCGTCCGAGCTGGGCGCGTGCACCGGTTCGTGCGGCGCGCGCACCCGCACGCCCTCGATTTTCACGCCGTCGCAGTAGGTAACCTGCAGGTTCCAGAACCCGGAGTCCTTCATCAGGAGATCGCGCACCACGATGTGGTTCGAGTTGATGATGTGCACCAGTCGCGGCCGCGGCACCTTGAAGTGCGGGTCCATGTGATCGGTCTCGGCTTTCACCGCCGCCCAATACTTTTGCCACCACGGCAGCCCGGAACCATCGATCGTTCCAGTCCCGGTAAGTTGCAGCCCGTCGGCGTGATCGGCGTTGACCAGCGCGGCCGGCCACTTCATCTCCAGCCCCGCAATACGTGTGTCGATCCACGGATAATCCGCGGCATTCTCCGAACCTTTCAGCACACCGCCGGCCTCGACCTGCAAATTGACGCCCGGCTTGAGAAAGATCGAACCGGTGACGAAAACGCCCTTTGGCACCACGATCGTCCCGCCGCCCGCCGCCGCGCAGCGATCGATCACCGACTGAATGGCCTTTGTATTCAGCGTCGCGCCATCGCCCACCGCGCCAAACGCGGAGATGACGTAACGTTGGTCCATGGGCTTCAGGAGATCGCCTTCCCCCGGGCTGGCAAACGCGAATAAAGCAGCGATGATGCCGGCGTAAACAAAAGCCAGCCCCGGCAAGGAACGGTTGGGCATTCGAGCACAATTCTAGGCCCCATGTCGCGCGGAAGTCATTGGCAATTGCTGCAAGTTCTCTGCGCTGCGGCTGCGCTTCTCGTGACGCGTGACGCCGCCGGACAAGCCACCTCGCACCCGGCGGACAGCCGACTCGCGTGGCCGGAAATTACTGCGCAGAACCGTCCGTGGACCCGCTGGTGGTGGATGGGTAGCGCGGTCGATGCTCCCAATCTCGACCGCGAATTGGCCCGCTATCACGCGGCTGGTCTGGGTGGCGTGGAGGTAACGCCGATCTACGGCGTCGATGGCTGGGAAAATCGCGGCGTGCCGTATCTCAGCCCGGCTTGGATGAACCTGCTCAATCACGCCATTGCCACGGGAAAAAGCCTCGGCATGGAAACCGACATGAGCGCCGGAACCGGCTGGTGCTTTGGCGGGCCGACTGTCACGGCCGCTGATGCCAACGCGCTCTTGGTCGCCACTACGCAGGACGTGCCGGCCGGCGGCAAACTCATGGGCGCCTACGACCCCGCCGCCACCCAGGCGCTGGTCGCGTTTTCCTCCAACGGTAAATGCGTCGAGTTGACCGACCGCATCACGCGGGACGGCCACGTGGATTGGACCGCCGGCGAAAGCGCCTGGCGCGTCTACGCGATCTCGCAGAAACCCTCGGGCGTCATGGTCAAGCGCGCCGCGCCCGGCGGCGCGGGCCCGATGCTGAACCTGTTCTACCCCGCGGCCGTCACGCGTTACCTGCAGTGGTTCGAGCAGCCGTTCGCGGAGACCAAGCCTCAACTGCGCGCCCTCTTTCAGGACTCGTATGAATACAACTCCAACTGGGCGCCCGATTTCCTCGCCGAGTTTGCCAGGCTCCGCGGCTATCGCCTGGAGACGGAACTTCCCGCGCTGCTGGGAAGCGCGCAGGACGACCGCACCGCGCGCGTGAAATCGGATTACCGCGAGACGCTTTCCGACATCATGGTGCGCGAGTCGATCCCGATCTGGGCAAGGTGGGCCCACGACCGCGGTTATCTCATCCGCTACCAGGCGCACGGCGCGCCCGGCAACCTGCTCGATCTCTACGGTGACGCCGACATTCCCGAGACCGAAATGTTCCATCTCGATCGCAACATCCTCGTGTCGAAATTCGCCTCCTCCGCCGCGCATCTAACCGGGAAGCAACTGGCCAGCGCGGAGACCGGCACGTGGCTCGCCGAGCATTTCACCGAGACGCTCGGCGAGATGAAGGGTCTCGTCGACTACCTCTTCCTCGCGGGGATCAACCATGTCGTCTACCACGGCACTGCTTATTCGCCCGACGAAGTGCCGTGGCCGGGCTGGTGTTTCTACGCCTCGACCGAGATGAATCCGCGCAACGCCCTCTGGCACGACGTCCCCGCCCTGAACGCCTACATTGAGCGGTGCCAGTCCATGCTCCAGGCCGGCCGCGCGGACAACGATGTCCTCGTTTACTGGCCCATCTTCGACAGCTGGAACAACGCCAACGGAATGGCCGAGGGCTTCAGCATTTCGGGAAAAGGCTGGTTGGAGGGAGAGCCGGTCGGGTCGACCGCACAGCGGCTCTGGGACCGCGGCTATGCGTTCGATTATGTCTCCGACCGTCAGCTCGCCTCCATGAAGCTGGACGCTTGCGGTAGTATGACTGCGGGGAGCTCGCGCTATCGCGCCGTCGTCGTGCCGCTTTGCCGGCACATGCCGGTGGAAACGCTGCGCCGCCTGGTCGCGTTCGCGGCAGACGGCGTGACCGTTATTTTCGAGGGCGGCTTGCCCGGCGACGTCCCCGGTTGGGGAGGCCTTAATGAGCGCCGTGCGGAGTTCCAAGCCCTGCTCGACCAAGCCCGCACGCAAGCCCACGTCTTGGCCGGCGATGCGGTCACGCTTCTCCAGGCCCGCCATGTGTCGCGCGAAACGATGACCGATCGGCCCGGCCTCCACTTCGTGCGCCGCGCCTTTGCGGGCGGGCGGGTCTATTTCATCTGCAACCAGGGAAGCGAGGCTCTGGACGATTGGGTGACCCTAAGCCAGGCCGCCGTCTCGGTCGAGGTGATGGACCCGATGACGGGCCGGACCGGTCTTGCGCGCATCCGCTCCGAGGCTCGTGGCGCCACGCAGGTCGATCTCCAAATCGACCCGGGAGCATCGCTCGTCCTGCGCGTCTTTGATGCAATAAAGCCGGCATCGTCCGCCTGGGGCTATCACCACGCTGACGGCGCGCCGGTCCCGTTGACGGGCACCTGGCATGTCAAATTTCTCGAGGGTGGGCCCACGCTGCCCGACCGTTTTCAGACCGATCATCTCGATACCTGGACCAAGCTCGGCGACGCCGCGGCGCAGACCTTCGCGGGAACATCGCTCTACACGATAACCTTCGACGCGCCCGGCGGACGCCTCGGCCCCTGGTCGCTCGATCTCGGCCGCGTCTGCGAAAGCGCGCGTGTGCGCCTGAACGGGCAAACACAGGGCACCGTTTTCACCGCACCCTTTCGTGTCGCCTTCCCTGATCTGCGGCCGAGAGCCAACGTGCTGGAAGTCGAGGTCACCAACACCTCAGCCAACCGCATTCGCGATTTGGATGTCCGTCACGTCCCCTGGAAAATCTTCCATTCCCCCAATGTCATGAGCGTCGTGTCCGGATCGTTCGACGCTTCGCATTGGCCGCTGGCCGCTTCCGGGCTGATCGGTCCGGTCGCCCTCGACCCGGAAAAAGCGGAGAAGTAATCGCGCGTGACGATCGCTTGCGCCTATCGCGCACCCATTTTGCCATGCCCAAGATGCCACGGTTGAGGTAAACTAGGAAAGCTTATGCACATCCGTTACGCCGTTGGCCGGGAGCAATACCGGCGCATGTCCACAGAGGAACTGCGCCGTCTTTTTTTGATCGAAGACCTCTTCGTTCCTGGCCAGCTCCAGCTATACTACTGGGAAACGGACCGAACGGTGCTCGGCGGCGTCATGCCCGGCAGCGAGCCGCTGCCGCTGGAAAACGATCCCATCCTGGCCGCGGATTACTTCGGCGAACGCCGGGAGACAGGCGCCTTCAATCTCGGCGGCCCGGCCGAAGTCATCGTCGATGGGAAGCATTTCTCCCTCGGTGATCGGGATGCGATCTTCATGGGCCGAGGCGCGCGCGAGATCGCGTTTCGATCGCCGGATCAATCGAACCCCGCCCGCCTCTTCCTCATCAGCTACCCGGCGCATGCCGAATACCCGACCGCCCTGGTGCCCCGAGATTCCGCCAATCGCGTCGACCTGGGCGCGCCCGCCACGGCCAACCAGCGAAGCGTCTTCCAATACATTCACGAAGGCGGGCAGAAAAGCTGCCAGCTCGTCGCGGGCATGACGCAGCTGGCGGCGGGCAGCGTCTGGAACACGATGCCGCCGCATCTCCATCTGCGCCGCTCGGAAATCTACTTCTATTTCGATCTTCCGGAGAACGGCGCCGTTTTCCACCTCATGGGTCCGCCCGAGGAAACGCGCCATCTGGTCGTGCGCAATCATCAGGTGGTGCTCTCGCCGGTCTGGTCCATTCACGCCGGCTGCGGATCGGAGGCCTACTCCTTCATCTGGGCGATGGGGGGCGAAAATCAGAAATTTACTGACATGGATCCGGCACCCATCTCCTGCTTGAAATAGGGCATGATTCTCGACCAATTCAGGCTGGATGGGCAGCTCGCGCTCGTCACCGGCTGCCGACGGGGCATTGGTGCGGCCATGGCGGCGGCTCTGGCCGAGGCGGGAGCCGACATCGTGGGCGTCAGCGCCCATCTCGAAACCTCGGGCAGCCCGATCGGCCGGCAGGTGGAAGAGTTGGGGAGAAAGTTCCATCCCTACCGCTCCGATTTCTCGAACGCCGAGGCGCTCACCGCCTTCATCGCGGAGGTGAAGAAAAAGCACCCGGTGCCCGACATCGTCGTCTGCAACGCCGGAACGATCAAACGGCAGCCCGCGGCGGAGCACACCGATGCGAATTGGGACGAGGTGATGCAGGTCAACCTGCGCGCGCCCTTCGTGCTCGCGCGGGAATTCGGGCGCGAGATGATCCCGCGCCGGTCCGGCAAAATCATCTTCACCGCCTCCCTGCTTTCGTTTCAGGGCGGCATCACCGTGCCCGGCTACGCCGCAAGCAAGGGCGGCATCGCGCAACTCACCAAGGCACTTTCCAATGAATGGGCCGGGCAGGGGATCTGCGTCAATGCGATCGCTCCCGGTTACATCTCGACCGACAACACGGAAGCGCTGCGCGCGGACGCGGACCGGGCGCAATCCATCCTCGCGCGGATTCCCGCCGGCCGCTGGGGCGTGGCGGATGACCTCAAGGGCGCGACCGTCTTCCTCGCGTCCCGCGCCTCCGATTACGTCACGGGATCGATCCTCACCGTCGATGGCGGATGGATGGGCCGTTGACCACAAATGCAAGGAAAGCCCTGCTCTCGCGATCGGTTGCGCATTTTCAGTTCTCGTTCTCCAAGGCGTTGCGCCTAATCTGAACCCCTGTTCCATGGCCGAACCTTGTCCTCGCCGATCGGGCCGCCTCCGGTGGGCCATCTGCGCGCTCCTTTTTTTCGCCACCACCATCAACTACATGGACCGGCAGATCCTCGGTCTTCTCGCGCCGAAATTGCAGAACGAGTTCGCCTGGAACGAGCTGGAATACAGCAACATCGTCACGGCATTCCAGGTCGCCTACGCCATCGGCCTTCTCGGCTTCGGGCGGATCATCGATCGGATCGGCACCAAGCGCGGCTACTCCATCGCCGTCGTGGTCTGGAGCTTCGCCGCCATGGGCCATGCGCTGGCGCGGTCCGTCTTTGGTTTCGGTGTCGCCCGCTTCGCGCTCGGCCTTGGCGAAGCGGGAAACTTTCCCGCCGCCATCAAGGCCGTGGCGGAATGGTTTCCAAAAAGAGAGCGGGCGCTCGCCACCGGCGTTTTCAATTCCGGCAGCAACGTGGGAGCCATCGTCGCGCCGCTGGTCGTGCCGTGGCTCACCGTTCGCTTCGGCTGGCAGGCCTCGTTTGTCTTCCTGGGATCGCTCGGATTCATCTGGATCGTCTTCTGGCTCGTCCAGTACGACGCGCCGGAAAGAAAACAGGGCCTCTCCGTGGCCGAACGCGCCTACATCCTGAGCGACCCCGCCGAGCCCCACCTGGCTAAGGTGCCATGGCTGCGCCTCTTGGCCTGCCGGCAGGCGTGGGCCTTCATCGTCGGCATGGCGCTCACCGCGCCCGTCTGGTGGTTTTACCTCTACTGGCTGCCCAAGTTCTTCCACGCCCGCCATGGGCTCGACCTCGTCGGCCTGGGCCCGCCGTTGGTCGTCATTTATTCCATGACCTGCCTCGGCAGCATCGGGGGAGGGCTGCTCTCCTCCACGCTGATCAAGCGCGGGTGGTCGATCAACTCCGCCCGCAAACTCACGCTGCTGATCTGCGCCCTGTGTGCCGTCCCGGTCCTCTTTGCCGCGCAAGTTTCCAACATCTGGGCGGCCGTCCTGCTGATCGGTTTGGCCGCCTCCGCGCACCAGGGCTGGTCGGCCAATCTCTTCACCCTCGTCTCCGATCTTTTTCCCAAGCAGGCCGTTGCCTCGGTCGTCGGTTTGGGTTCCATGATCGGCGCCATCGCCGCCGTCGTCTTCGCGCAATCGACCGGATTCATTCTCCAGAAATTTGGCAGCTACCAGATTCTCTTCGTGGTCTGCGGCTGTGCGTATCTTGTCGCCTTGGCCGTGATCCAAATCCTCGTCCCCCGCCTGGACGCCGTCGTGATCCAAGTGCCCGGAAGGTAACTTGGGGAATCGGTGCAACCGCCACCCCGATAAGAGAAGAGCCGCTTAACGGATTTGAACCGTTGACCCGCTCATTACGAATGAGCTGCTCTACCACTGAGCTAAAGCGGCGATTGGTGCTGCGGATTTTCGTCCACCACAGGGGCGACTCGGGTCCGCTTCCGTCCTGGTTGGGGGCCGAGACGAAAGTTGGAGTGTAATCGGGGATGGTGCATTCAAGCAAGTCTCCTCGTGAATTCCTCTCCCGGCAGCTGCGCGTATCGCCTTATGATTGACGCGTCAAGGGTTCGAAGGGGGAGTATCCGCGGGGCTGGAGCCCTTGAGTTTCGCTTGCGCGGCTTGTTGGTTCGCAATGTCCGCCTTAAGCTTGTCCACGTTTGCGCGATAGACGGTCAGCATGGCCGGGTCGTTGAAGACGACGGTTTCGCCGTCGAGGTGCCACTTGCCGTAGTTTTGGCGAAGCAGCTGCAGGTTATCCATCATGGTGAGCGCGATGGCGTTTTCCTGCTGCCAGTACCCCAGGAGCGCGTCCTGCTTGTCGTTGTGGTGCATGTCGGTAAGGAACGCGTCAATGTCCCCGGCCGGCACATTCTTGGCCTGGAGATCGGCGCGGACCTTCTGGTCGATCTTGGCCAGGTAGTCGACCACGGCCTGCACGCGTGGAAGAACGATCGCGATGGACTGCCGGCGTTTCTCGATTTCTTCGAGCGAAGTCAGCCGCGCCGGATCGAAACCGAGCAGGAGCATGTCCTTCTCCGCATCGCGGCAGCTGGCGCTGAGCTGCTGCACGTCCTTCAACACCGCGGCCGACTCATCGCGCGTGGCGGCCTCGCTGGGGTCGGCGGGTAGAGGCAGGAGATCGGCCGACTTGGTGCCGTTCGCGGTCCCGGGCGACGCGGGCGAGTTGTCGAGATTGGGCGGGGGAGTGATCACCGGCGCGGACGCCTCCGCCATCTTACGCGAGAAATAGGAAACGGTGATGACCACCCCGACGATCACCAGCAGCACGCAAATCACGGTCGGCACGATCCAGCGGGCGGCCGAGCGAGCCCTCACCGGCCCGGGACCGGGTGCGGCGCTTGTCAACGCGACGCCTGGTTCATCTGGAAAGAGTTCGGCCAGCGTGCCCCACTCGGCCATGCCGTCCTGCCAGTAATTGTCGGTGGGCAGGAAGTGTCCCTCCTGATAAAGCGCGCGCAATTCCTCGGCCAGGTATCCGCCCATGTGCTGTCCGGCACGGGCTACGAAAATTTGCACACGCTGTTATCGCTGGTTGCGACGGGCGGCGTCAAGGGGCGTAGAGTCCCTCAGCTGCGGCGGATGAGACGGCCCAGCCCCGCGGCAATGAGAATACGCCGACGGTGATCGGAAACCTGCGCCGCGGTGAACGGATGCAGCGGCCCGTCCGCGAATTGCCAGAAGCATTTGTCCACCCGCGCCGGGGGGCGGCCTTCCAGCGCCTCGCGCAGAAAACGGCGGGTCCACGGCTTGCGATGACCGATGGCGTGCGGCAGCTCCGGCCGGCCGGCATCGAAGCCCATGGCCTGCTTGCCGAGGAAGCTGGCCGGGATTTCCGGGCACGCCTCCAGTGCAGCGTTCAACGTGTCCTGGTCCGGCTGGCGGAAGCAATCCGCGAACCCGTACGCCCCCTTGAGCAGCCGCCCGCCCGTGATGCCGGCCACATCCGCGCCGCCCAGCGAGGCCGTGGCGGCCGCGAGCAGCTCCTTCCACACCTCCAGAAAACGTTGGTGCAGGCGCGTCACGCCGACCACGCCGCCGTTCGCATACGGCGCCCCCCGCGGGCGCAGGTCGTGACCGGCATCGGCAAAAAACCGGCGCCAGCCCACACGCCGCGGGTGGTTCTCGGCCACCGGCGAATTGACGTCGTCGCAGACCGCGATCCCGCAAGTCAGCCATTCCTCGAGATAACGCCACGTCGTGTTCACCACCACATCCGGATCGAAATAGAGAACCGCATCCGCCTCCGATTGCTCCAGCGTCTGCAGCATGAACTCAGGCTTGAAGTTGGTGAAGTGGGCATCCGTCTCGATCGCGATAAAGTGCAGCGTCGGGCCGGACGGCACGGCAAGTTCCCACGTGGTCGACCCGGTTTGCCTCGTCCCTTCCGCCCAGGGCGGCAGCGGCCCGCGAAAGCCCGCGCGCACCACGCCGGTAAAACCCGCGCGCGCCAGCGAATTGACCAGCACGGCTACGCCCAGATGATACTGCTTCTCGAAAAGCGTGCAGACCTCGACGCGCATGGAATCTCCCCGGGGCTGCGCTAAATCACATCCGCGAACGTCCGCTCCGTCTTGCGGAAATAGGTCACGCCGAACCCCACCATGAGGAGATTCACCGCCACCGACATGACGAAATAACCCGGATGAAAGTGCGAGGCCGGACCGCAGATCGACCAGCGAAAACCCTCGATCACGCCGGCGAGGGGATTGAGCGAATAAAACGGCCGCCACGCCGCCGGCACCGTCTCGCTCCAGTAGTAAACCGGCGAAATCCACGTGCCGATCGTGATGATCAGCGGCATCACCAGGCGGAAATCGCGGTACCGCACGCTCAGCGCGGTCAACAGCAGCCCCGGACCCAGCGCCGCCAGCAGCGCCAGCGCGATGAACCCCGGAAGGAAGAGGATGCGCCAGGTCGGCACGACATGCGCCCAGATCATCGCGCCAAAGAGGGGCAGGAGAGTGATGAGAAAATCGGCCAGCGACGTGACCACCGCGCTCGCCGGCACGATCAGGCGCGGGAAGTAAACCTTGGAAATCAGGTTTGCATTGCCCACCACGCTCTGCGTCGCGCTCCCCAGCGAGGTGCTGAAAAATTGCCACGGCAGCTGCCCGCAAAACACCATCAGGAAATAGGGCACACCCGGGATCGACCCCGCATGCGCCACGCGGGTCATGATCACCGTCGTGATCACCGCCGGAATGAACGGCTGCAGAAACGCCCAGAGCACCCCAACGGCCGTCTGCTTGTAGCGAATCATCATGTCGCGCCACGCCAGCACATAGAACAGCTCGCGATAACGCCAGATGTCGCCCCAATACTGCCGCGCGCTGCGGCCCGCCTCAATGATCAGAACGTCGTTCATGGATAAAGTGGAGACAGACCCCATTCGGTCATCGGCACAAGTGGGAAAAACCGGAGGGTCATCGGCGCAGCCTACGCAGCCGGGAAATGGTCGTCGAGCCCGCGGCGGCGCGACGACGCCATCGACCGCCACCCGATTGGCTGGTAGTGATCGACATGGGTCCGGCGATTCTTCATCTCAACAAGGGCGTGCGGCATCGCATCCTCGACGGCCATCCCTGGGTCTTCGCCAGCGAAGTGGAGCGGATTGAAGGCGAGGTGAGCGACGGCGGCACAGTCAGCCTCGTCTCGCCCAAGGGCCAGCCGCTCGGCAGCGCGATCTACAACAGCCGCTCGCAAATCGTGGCGCGCCGCTACAGCCGCGACCTCGCCGCGCTGGACGAGGCTCTCCTCGCGCGCCGCCTCGACCGCTCTCTCACGCACCGCCAGGCGCTCGGCCTGATGAATCGCGACGCCTGCCGCCTCGTCTGGTCGGAGTCCGACCAACTCCCTGGCCTCATCGTCGATCGCTATGGCGACGTTCTCGTCCTGCAAACGCTCACCCTCGCCATGGCCCAGCGCGAGGATCTGATCACCCGGTTGCTCGTGGCGAAGACCGGCGCGCGGGCCGTCCTCGCCCGCAACGACGCCCTCGTCCGGCAGCTCGAAGGTCTGCCGCTTGAGCGCCGCATGCTGAACGGCGAGTTGCCCGGCCCCGTGGAGGTCGCCATCGCCGGCATCCGCTACCGGCTCGACCTGTGGTCCGGCCAAAAGACCGGCTTCTACCTCGACCAGGCCGACAATTACGCGGCCGTCGCCGCCCTGGCGCACGGTCGGCGCGTGCTCGATTGCTTCACGAACCAGGGCGCGTTTGCGCTCACCGCCATGCGCGCGGGAGCGCTCTCGTGCCGCGCCATCGACCAGTCCGCCGAAGCGCTGCGGCTGGCCGGTGAAACGGCGGCGCGGGAAAAGCTCGCCGTCGACTGGTTCCAAGGCAACGTCTTCGACCTCCTGCGCGCGGCCGAGCAGGCGCGCGAGACCTACGACCTGGTGATCCTCGACCCGCCCTCCTTCACCAAAGGGAAGGGCAACCGCGCCTCCGCCTTGCGCGGATATCATGAACTCCACGTGCGCGCCCTGCGTCTCTTGACCAGACATGGCATCATGGCCACGTTTTCCTGCTCCCATCACGTTACGGCCGCCGATTGGTCCGATCTGCTCGAGCGCGCCGCCAGGGACACCGGCACGACGTTGCGCCTGCGCCAAAGGCTCGGGCAAAGTTCCGATCATCCGATTCTCGTCAACGTGCCCGAAACGGAGTATCTGCATGGTTATGTTGTCGAAAAGGTCGAGGATGCCTAGCCCGGGCCGGAGCCGTCTGCGCCGCACGGGGGTGCTTCTCGCGCTCGGCCTCCTTGCGCCATGGCCGGCCTTCGCCGCGGCCGTGCGCCACTTCAAAGCGCTCGACGCGGACAATCATAACATCACGCTCAACCGCAGCGGGGTGGTCACCGCGCTCATCGGCACCAGTGAGGACTCGCAGCAGGCCGCTCGGCAGGCCGGCATCGCCATGTATCCCTTCCAGGGCCGCAGCGATTTTCAGTTGATCGTCGCCGTCGACCTGCGCGGCTCGATGGCCAACTGGGCGCCCTCCATCGCGGTGAGCCGCATGCGCAGCAGCCTCGACGGCGAGGCCAAGGAGCTCAAACCCTTCTTCCTCAAGAACGGCAACCGCCATGATCCGCGGGGCTACTGCCACGTCGTGCCCGATTTCGACGGCAAAATCTTTACCCAGCTCGGCTGGCCCGAGACTTCGCCCGATCTGCGCGCCATCGTCTTCGGCGCCGACGGGCGGGAATACCGCCGCTTCGACAAGATCGACAACATGGACCTTCTTTTCAACGCCGTCCGCTCCGCCGTCGCCGACTACATCGCGTTGCGGAAATCCCGGCAGGCCGCCGCCCCGCCGGCGCCCGACACCCGCACCACCGCCCTCAGCCCCCCGGAACCCCCCCTGCCGCCGGAAAAGCCGGTCAAGCCGTAGAGCCAACACCCCCTTCGCGGGACCATGCCCAAAAAGTCGCCCCGCTGCATCATCAAGCTCTCGGTACTCGCCTCCCCCGGTACCCGGGATCAGCCCGATCCCGGAGCGAGCAACGCCACCTTGGCCGGCATCCCAAATCAACGGGAAAATACACCCATGCCCCAAAGATCGCCCGGAACCGGAACCCAAGCTCCCCCGGTAGCCGGGATCGGCCCGATCCCGGAGCGAGC
>CAZZYY010000042.1:0-7623 GCA_964658475.1 uncultured Candidatus Methylacidiphilales bacterium
CGGAGTGAGGCCGGCCGCGTTTCCGCTCGTCTTCCATTTGTCACCGGAGATAGTCGTCGACCCATGCCGGCCGGAATGTCCTTCAACATCTGGCTCGCGTTGGGGGCGCTTTCCATCGGGTTGAACAAGGGCGGGCTGACCGGCCTTGGCATCCTGTTCGTGCTCTTCTTCGCTTCCGTGCTCGACGCCCGCGCCTCGACTGGCTTGGTTCTGCCGCTGCTCCTGGTGGGCGATGTTTGCGCCATCATCACCTACCGGCGAGTGGTCGTCTGGCCGGTGTTCTTCCGCCTGTTGCCGCCGACGTTGCTGGGCGTGGTGCTCGGCTACTTCGCTTTCCACCTCATTTCCGCCGCCACCTTCGGCCCGATGATCGGCTGGATCGTGCTCGGGCTTTGCCTGATCCAGATCGTGCGCGAGACCCAGGGCACCCGGCTCGACCGCCTCTTCCACAGCCGCTTCTTCAGCATCGTCATGGGTGTGCTCGCCGGGATGACCACCATGATCGCGAACGCCGCCGGGCCGGTGGCCAATCTCTATTTTCTCTCCATCCGCCTGGCCAAGATGAACCTCATCGGCACGGCTGCCTTCTTTTTCTTCACCGTGAACTGCTGCAAGGTTCCCTTCAGCGTGCATCTGGGGCTGATCAACCGCGAATCCCTCCATCTCACCCTGATGCTCGCGCCTTTCGTGCTCGTCGGGTTTGCCTGCGGCAAAGTGATCGCCGCCGTCATGCCGCAAAAGACGTTCGAATGGTTCCTGCTGGCCTGCACCCTGGCCGGCGCGCTGCGGCTGGTTTGGTAAACCGGTGCCTCGTCAGCAAGATTGAGAAACGGGCGGGACGGGCCATAGTGGGAGCATGACTCTCCGGCGCGCGCCGACGCTCAACCTGCCGAACCAGCTTTCGGTGTTGCGCCTGGGGCTGTGCGGCCTGCTGCTCATCTCGCTCTCGATGACGTGGCCCTATTCCGCGTTCGGCGCGCTCATCATCTTCGTCATCGCGAGCCTCACCGACTGGCTGGATGGCGAAATCGCGCGGCGTTATCACCTCATCACCGACCTCGGCAAGCTGCTCGATCCCCTCGCTGACAAGATCCTCATCGCCGGCACGCTGGTCGGGCTGGTCGCCCGCGGCATCGCGCCGATGTGGATGGTCGTGCTAATCATCGCCCGCGAGTTCCTCATCACCGGCCTCCGCACCATTGCGGCGCACAAGCAGGTCATCCTCGCGGCGGAAAAGGTCGGCAAGCACAAGACCATCTCGCAGATCGTGGCCATTATCGTCTCCCTCGCCTACCTGAGCCTGGGTGAGTTCGGGCTGGGTCAAAGCGCGCTGGCCCGCTTTCTCGGCGCGTCGCAAATCTACTTCTATTGGATCGCGCTTATCATCACCGTCCTGTCCGGGGCGTTCTATTTTTGGAAGAATTCGGCCATGCTCAACGATTCGATTGCGGAGGTTCCGGCCCAAGCACCGCCGCCGGCCGCGTCGGTCGTGCCCGTTCCCGAGAAGCCGGCAGCCCCCGCCGGCTTCCCCGCCTTCAAGGAATGGGAGGGCATCGTCGGCGCACTCGGCCACGGCGCGCAGATCATCATCCTGCGCAAGGGCGGCATCGCCGAGGGCCGGGCCGGGTTTTCGCCCCGGCATCCCCGGTTCTGGCTCTTCCCCACCCGCTTTCACCAGCAGTGGGAGCAGACCAAGCCCGATCTGAGGCGGTTCACCGCGCCCTTCTCTGCCGAGGCGAAGGAGATTATGCTGGAATACTTCGCGGAAGTGACCGATGCCGTTTACCTCGCGAACTGGGCGCAGGTCGCCCGGCTCGATGGCGACCATTTTTGGACCGATGACATCCTGCGCGAGCGCTTCGATTACCACGACCGGCCCGGCATGACCCCCGGCTTGCACCTGCTCCTGGTGCGCGTCTGGCGCGTGAACCTGCCGCACAAACTCGCTCCCTCCCCAGCCTACGAAGGATGCAAGTCGTGGATCGACGTGCCGGCCGATTGGTCGGGCGACATCGCCTCGCTCGTGGTACCGGCCGAGGAATTTGCCACGCGCCGCAGCCGCATTCTCGCCGCCGTTTCGCCCCAGCCCACCGGCGCCGCGGTATGAGCGCTCTCGTTTTTCTCGCGCCGGGTTTCGAAGAGATCGAAGCCATCACCGTGATCGATGTCCTGCGCCGGGCCGAGATCGAAACGACGGTGGCCGGCCTGACCACGAACCCGATCGTCGCCTCGCGCCAGACGCGCCATCTCGCCGACATCCATCTCGCCGATGTCGATCCCAGCCGGCAATTCGAGATCGTGGTGCTGCCCGGCGGCGTGGAAGGCGCGAAGAACCTCGCCGCCAACTTGCGGGTGCGCGACTGGCTCTTCCGCCAGCGCGAGCGCGGCCAGTGGGTGGCGGCCATCTGCGCGGCGCCCACCGCCTTGAAGGCCCATGGGTTCATTGACGAACAGACCAAGCTCATTTGTCATCCCAGCGTGCAGGTAGAATTTTCCGAAGCGCAATTACAACGAACGCAGCGAGTGGTTGTGGAAAAAAATTTGATCACCGGTCTCGCCGCCGGCAGTGCCATGGAATTCGCCTTCGAAATCGTGTCCCGGCTGCGCGGCCCGGAGGTTGTGGATAAGATCAACCAAGGCATCGGCGCCCTGCGGCCCTGACCGCCTAATAACCCGGTCAGGGGAACGTTAAGTTCACACCCGGAGTCCGCTCACGAACGTAACACGCCGTCCGATAAGGGTAACGGTGTAACATGCTGGCACATTCAATGCTCAAGACCGCTGGAATGAACGCAGGCGCACCGTCCAAAGCGACGGGACGCCTGCCGGGGGTTTTCCGCCGGCTTCATCAACGGCTTTTCGGGCGCTCGTCCACCGACGAGATGTACCGCAGCATCTTCGAAAACGCGATCGAGGGCATTTTCCAGACCACGCGCGACGGCCAGTACCTGAACGTCAACCCGGCGCTGGCCAAGATGTACGGGTACGACTCGAAGGAAGACCTGATGCAGGGGCTGACCAAGATCGAGAACCAGCTTTACGTCGATCCCACCCGCCGGGACGACTTCATCCGCGAGATGCGCGAGCACAACGTCGTGCGCGGCTTCGAGTCGGAGATTTACCGCAAGGACGGCTCAAAGATGTGGATCTCCGAAAACGCGCGGGCCGTCGCCGACGCCTCGGGCGAACTTCTCTATTACGAGGGCATGGTGGAGGACATCACCGAGCGCAAGCGGCTCGAGACCGAACTGAAGTCCGCGATGAAGGCAGCCGAGGCGGCCAACCGGATGAAAAGCGAGTTCCTGGCGAACATGAGCCACGAGATTCGCACGCCCATGAACGGCGTCATGGGCATGACCGACCTGCTGCTCATGAGCAACCTCACGCCGGAGCAGCGCGGGTTTGCCAACACCGTAAGGGTCAGTGGCGAGTCGCTCCTCATCGTCATCAACGACATCCTCGATTTCTCCAAGATTGAGGCGGGCAAGCTCGACCTGGAGATCATCGACTTCGACCTGCGCGAGGCCATCGACAACATCATGGACCTCTTTGCCGCGCAAGCCCACAGCAAGGGCCTGGAGCTCGCGGCCTACATCCCGCCCGAGGTGCCCACCAACCTGCGCGGCGATCCGGGCCGGGTGCGGCAGATCGTCAACAATCTCGTGGGCAACGCCGTCAAGTTCACCAACCAGGGCGAGGTGGTGGTGAAGGTCTCGCTCATCAGCGGCAGCGACAAACAGGTCTCCCTCCGCTTCGAGGTGCGCGACACTGGCATCGGCATCGAGCTCGACGCGCAGAAACGCCTTTTCGAGGCCTTCAGTCAGGCCGATAGCTCCACCACGCGCAAGTACGGCGGCACCGGGCTGGGACTGGCCATTTCCAAGCGGCTCGTCCAGCTCATGAACGGAGACATCGGCGTCCATAGCGTCCCGGCCCAAGGCTCGACCTTCTGGTTCACCGCCCAGTTCGACCTGCCGCAAAACGTCGCGAAGCCCGGCAACAGCAAGGATCTGCGCGGGCTGCACGTTTTGATCGTGGACGACAATGCGACCAACCGCGAAATCCTCACCCACTATTGCCATCTCTGGAAGCTGCGCAGCGAATGCGCCGCCAGCGGGGAGGAAGCGCTGCGCCTGCTGCGCTTCACCGCCACGGACGATCCGTTCGAACTCGCCATTCTCGACATGCAGATGCCGAAGATGGACGGCCTCATGCTGGCCCGCGCGATCAAGGAAGACCCGCTGACCAAGAACGTGCAGCTGATGATGCTCACCTCGCTCGGGCATCATCTCGATCCCGGTGAGCTTCAGGGCGCGGGCATCGAATCGTGTGTGCTCAAGCCCGTCCAGCAGGCGCGCCTGCTCGAGCGCCTGACCGAGGTGCTATCCGGCTCCATGTCCAAATGGGCGGAGACGGTTAAGGCGAGTGGCCGCCTGCCCCGGATGCCGGCCGCCTCGCGCCCCCAGGTCAACATCCTGGTGGCCGAGGACAATCGCATCAACCAGATGGTCGCGCTTGGGCTGCTGCAGAAGCTGGGCTACGCGGCCGACCTCGCCTGCAATGGCGTGGAGGTTCTTGTGGCCATGAAGAAGACGCCGTACGACATCATCTTCATGGACTGCCAGATGCCGGAGCTCGACGGCTACGAGACCACGCGCCGCATCCGCGCCGAGCAGCGCGTCCATGTTCCCCGCATCATCGCGATGACCGCCAATGCCATTCGCGGCGAGGAGGAACGCTGCCTCGAAGCCGGGATGGACGATTATCTCAGCAAGCCCGTCCGCATCGACGAACTGCGCAACACGCTCGAGCGCTGGCTGCCCGCTTCCGCCCGCAGCAGCAGCGCCGCCCTCAGCTAGGCAACAGCTCTCGCCAGGTAGCCGGCGCTCTCCGAGCGCCGGCTACCTGTTTCGATCACTCCCGTGTTTCCCTCAGCCTGAGCCGCCGGTCAGGTTGCGTCGGCGCTCCCCAGGAACAAACTGGGCCATGCTCACGATTATTATCATTGTCGTTCTGATCCTTCTTCTTGGCGGCGGCGGCTACGCGTATCGCGGGCCGGTGGGCGGCGGCGGCGGTCTTGGCTTGGTCCTCGTCGTGCTGCTCGTGCTCTACCTGCTGGGCGTCTTTCGTTAAGCGCGGGCCGGGCGCGACGATTTGGCCGATCCGGCCTCCCTGGCGCGGTTTGCTTGCCGTGGGAGGCGCGACCGGTATCGTCGCATGGCATGTTGATTCATCGACTTTCCGGCTGGTTGCTCACCTGTCTCGCCGTGGCAGGCGTGACCGGTTGCGCTTCGATCAGCATTGAGCCGCGCAGCGAGTCGAACGAAGCCCACAAGCCCTCGAAGATCTACGTGGCCGAGTTCGGCACCGCTCACGGCACCTTCAACGTGGATCGCGATGGCGCGGAGTTGCGCGACTTTAAAAGCAACCTGAAGGCGATGCTGCAAACCGCGATGGTGACCGACCTGACTAGGCGCCTCGTCGTGGCGGAAGAGGAACCGAAGCACGGTTCCATGCTCGGCCAGCATGCCTGGCTGGTTCGCGGCTTCTTCACGCGGGTCAACCAGGGCAGCCGCCTGCTCCGCGGCACGATCGGCCTGGGCGCCGGCGCGACCAAGCTGGAAACCCGCGTGGAGATTTACGACCTCGACGTCAGCGACAGCCGCCCGTTTCTCACCTTTTCCACCACGGGCGGCAGCAACGCCGAGCCTGGAGCGATCACCGGCGTCTGGACCGACCCGGTGACCACCGTCGTGGGCGTCGGCCTCGGCGGCATTGGCAACTTCCTGCACGGCGTCACCGAGGACAGCAAGCGGACCGCGCGCGAGATCACCGCCGTTCTTTCCGATTACATGTTCCGGCGTCACTGGATCGATTCTGACAAGTGGATTCACCCGAAGGAAGCCACGGCTCCAATGCCGCCTCTGCCCAGCTCGACAAAATGAACGAGGAAACCTACCGCCGCCTGCGGTCCGGCGAGGCAATGACCTGCCTGCTGGCGGGCGAGGCGCTGTGGAGCCTCTCCGGACCGGACTGCGTGCGGTACCTGAACGGGCAGGTGACCCTGGACGTGACGAACCTGTCGGAGCATGAGGCCCGCCTTGCGGCCGTCTGCACCGCCAAGGGGCGCATGGAAGGCGCTGTGTGGATCGCGGCGCACGGCGACGCATTTTACCTGGATGCCGCTCCCGATTTGCGCGATGCGCTCGGGCCCCGGCTGGAGAAGTATCTGATCGCGGACGATGCGCAGTTCGAGGATCTCACGGACACGTGGAGCCTGAGCCACGTCTTTGGGGCGGCTGCGCTGCCGCTGCCGGCCGGTGCCTTCGCGATCCGCCATGCCCGGTTTGGTCTGCCCGGCCACGATGTCTGGGCGCCCGGTCGCGAACCGGTGGTCATCGGCGGCATCGTGAATGCCGAAGTCGCCGGAACGCTGCGGCTGGAGCACGGCCTTCCCCGCTGGGACGCCGAGCTGACCAGCCAGACATTGCCGCCGGAAGGCGGGCCTTGGATGCTGGATGCAATCAGCTACACCAAGGGCTGCTACGTCGGCCAAGAGACCATCGCCCGCCTCAAGAGCATCGGGCATGTCAACCGGACGCTGGTCTTTCTGCGTTCCGCCGGCCACGGTTTCCCACTTCCCGGCGCCAAGCTTTCCGTCGAGGGCCGGGAAGTCGGGGTGATCACGAGCAGCGGATTTTCACCTCATCTTGGCGCTGGCGTGGCGCTGGGCTATGTGCCACCCCGGTTCGCCGGGGATGGTTCCCGCCTGCAGGCGGGCGGACTGGAACTCACGGTTGCGACTCCCGTTCCGACCGAGCCGTTATGAAGCGTGCCCTTCTGGTTGCCTGGACTGCGCTCGGCCTGGTGGCCTGCACACAGCGGGAATCCCACGAGCCTGCGCCTGCCGTGGTCGAAAGCGCCTCTGCAACGGGAGTGCCCCGGCACTATCGTCGCGCCTATCCTGTGGCGATGCCGGTGAATCTGGCCTTGCTGCCGTCGATCGACCGTCCGGCTGGCGCCGCCCGCGCCGCGCTTCCGATCACGGCGACGGCCACGGCCGTCCAAGGCACGCCCACGACCCCTGTCCCACCAGCCCTGCTTACGCCGCCAACCGCCGACACCACCTATGGAGCCCTGCCCCCCGATCACGCCGCGGCCAGCCCGGCCCCTTCCGTTCTCCCGGTTCCCGGCGTGACCAACAGCGCGCCGTTCGTCGCGCCGACCGCCGGCACTCCCATGCCCACGGCGGCTTCAATCCTTCCCGATTCGAACCAGGTTGTCGTGCTCGACACCAGCTTCGGGCACATCGTCATCGAACTGGATGATTTCGCCGCGCCGAAAACGTGCGCGAATTTCCGACAATTGGTGGGCAAGGGATTCTATGACGGCACGGTCTTCCATCGTGTCATACCGCAATTTGTCATTCAGGGCGGCGACCCCAATACGCAGGGCGGCGACCGCTCCCGCTATGGACAAGGCGACCCTGGTTACACGTTGCCGCCCGAAATCAAGCTCCATCACGACCGTGGCGCGGTCGCCATGGCGCGCCTGCCCGACTCGGTCAATCCACAGCGCTATTCCAACGGCAGCCAATTCTATATCTGCCTCGTTCCCTGCCCC
>CAZZYY010000042.1:7633-10976 GCA_964658475.1 uncultured Candidatus Methylacidiphilales bacterium
AGACGGTCTTCGGCCACGTCATTTCCGGCATGGACGTGGCCGACCGCATCTCCGCGCAGCCGACCGACCGGCGGAACGATCCGCTCGAACGGATCACGATGAACGCCATTCTCGAGCCGCGGGACCGGGCGCTGCGCGAAAACGCCCCGGCCGGTCCCTGACGCTCGCTCAGCCGACGAACGCGTAGCGCGCTTCGCCGACTTTCTTGATGCCGGAAACCTTCTTGCCGGTCGTATAGAACCAGCTGAAAACGTTGTTCGGCTTGACCTTCAACTTCGCGGCGAGCTCCTTCACGGTGATGCCTTCCGCCCCTGCGCTCTTCAACGCCTTGAGCAGCGAGTCCTTCAGGCGCTTGCCGCGGCGGCCCTTGCGGCCGGGGGGACGGCCCGGAGGGCGGCCGGCCGACTTCGGCGGACGACCGGGCTTGCGGCCGCGGCGTGCCGGGGTGGCGGAGCCACCTTCCAGCGATTCAAGTTCGCTCACCACGCCGTCGAGCTGCGCCTGCAGCGTTTCACGTTTCTTCACCAACCGAATGGCACGCGCCAATTGGGCGCTGCTCAGATTTGATATATCCATAGCATGACGCTATGGAAGTTTGACAATTGCGCAACTATCTATTTTGAGGAAATCCCTCCATAAACAAATAGACCGGCCTAAAACCTTTTCTATTTATTTGCTTCAAGGGGGATCGAGTCGGATCTTTCCTCCCCATGAGATGATGCGCGCCTTCGCGCCTGCGGCCTCCGCCTCCTCCTTTTGCTTGTTGGCATTGTAGGCCAGCGAGAGGCTGGACCAGGCGAACTGGTTGTTGGGATCGATCTCCGCGGCGCGCTTGCCCGCCGCAATGGCTTCCTCGTAACGGTCCATCTTGTAGAGCGCCATCGCCAGGGCATGCCAGCCATCGAAGTAGCCTGGCTCTTCCGCGGTGACTTTTTGAAATGCCGCCACCGCGTCCTCCAATTCTCCAATGGCAATCGCCGCGCTGCCGTCATCCATGAGCTCTTCGATATTTGCCATGGCTCGATTCTATATCAGCCGCCGGATGGAATCGATGATCGAATCGAGCCAGGCTTTTTCCGCTTCCGCGGCAACTTCATGACCCAGCCGACGCAGGGCTTCGCTCGTCACCGGGCCGATGCTGATCGCCCGCGGCGACGGCGCGCCGGGGTCGGGTCGCAAATCCAACCGGTGCCAGTTTTCCACGGTGCTCGCGCTGGTGAAGACAATCCACTGGGCGCCTTCCCTTAGAAAGCGTTCGCGCATCCCGCCCGCATCCTCCGTCTCCGGCCGGGTGTCGTAAAGTGTCCACGGCTCGACCTGCGCGCCGCGGGCCTGCAGCTGCCTCGCCAGCCCGGGATCGGCCAACCGCCCCTGCACGAGGCAGAATCGCTTTCCCTGCACCTCGACGGGCTCGAAGGCCGCCGCGAGCGCTTCCTTGGTAAAGGTCTCCGGCTGGAGATCGACGCGCAAGCCGCGCTTTTCGATCTGCGCGGCCGTCGCCGGGCCCAGCGCCGCGATCCGCACCGGGCCGAGCACGCGGAGATCAAGAGCCTGGTTCCGCATCTCCGCAAAGAAGCGGTCGACGCCGTTCGGGCTGCTCAGGACCAGCCAGTCAAAGTGCTCGCCGAAATTGCGCAAACGCGCCGCGTCATCTTCCGTCAGAGCGATTGGGTCGATGCGGATGGTCGCGATCTCCAGCACGTCCGCGCCCAAGTCCGCCAGCTTTCGGCGCAGACTGCCCGCCTGCCGCCGCGCGCGCGTCACAACGATGCGCTGGCCAAAGAGCGGAAGCTTCTCGAACCAGTTCAAGTCGTCGCGCAGCCTCACCACGTCGCCGACCACGATGACGGCGGGAGGCTTGAACCGACGTTGTTCCGCCAACGCCGCGATATCGCCGAGAGTCCCGACCAGCGTTTCCTGCCGCGGCGTTGTCCCCCAGCGCACCAGTGCGACCGGCGTCCCGGGCGCGGCGCCATGCGCGACCAGTTGCGCCGCGATCTCGCGCAGCCGCTCGATGCCCATGAGAAAAACCTTCGTGCCGCCAAGCCGCGCCAGCGACGGCCAGTCGATCGCCGACTCCGCCTTCGTCGGGTCTTCGTGCCCCGTGATGAACGTCACCTGCGACGCCACGTTGCGGTGCGTCACCGGAATGCCCGCATACGCCGCCGCCGCGATGGCCGACGAAACGCCCGGCACCACCTCAAACGCGATTCCCGCCCGGGCCAGCGCAATGCCCTCCTCCCCGCCGCGCCCGAAGACGTAAGGATCCCCCCCCTTGAGCCGCACCACCACCCGCCCCGCGCGCCCCTTCTCCACCAGCAGCGCGTTGATTTCGTCCTGCGTCAGTGTGTGAGCGGAGGCCGTCTTGCCCGCGTAGATCATCTCCGCGTCACGCGCCGCGCCGTCCAGCAGCGCGGGATTGACCAGGTAATCATAGACGATGACCTCGGCGCGGCGCACAAGCTCCAGCGCCTTGGCCGTGACGAGATCAAGCGCGCCCGGCCCCGCGCCAACCAGGTAGACGCGGCCGCGAGAAGCGTTCATGCCGCCAGCCTCTCGAGAAAACTTTGCGCCAGGTCCTTCCCGATCTGCCCGGCGCTCGCGATCGGGCCGGTGACGCTGCCGGAAAAATGGAAGCGCTGCTGATGCGGATCGTTCAGCCACGCCACGCCATGCAGGGTCAGCGTCCGGTTCGGCCCGGGCTCGCCGAACGCCGCGATGGGCAACTGGCAGCCGCCGCCCAGCGCGTGGAGAAAAGCCCGTTCCGCCGCCACGGCAAAGCCCGTGGTCGCATCGTGAATGCCACGCACAAGTTCGTGCACGTCGCGCGCGTCAGCCCGCGCTTGCAGCGCCAGCGCCCCCTGCCCCGGCGCCGGCAGCATGGTCGCAATCGGCAGCGGCGAGACAGTCAGGCCGCGCAGATCGGGCCGCAAGCGGTCGAGCCCCGCCGCGGCCAGCAGAATGCCGGCGAGCGCCGGGTTCTCGCGAAATTTCCGGATGCGCGTGTCGATGTTGCCGCGGATCGGCTCGATGCGCAGATCGCGCCGGATGGCCCGGACTTGCGCGGAGCGCCGCGGGCTCCCCGTCGCCAGCAGAGCGCCCCCGGGAAATTCCTCCAGCGTTTTTTCCCCGCGCGTAACCAGCACGTCGCGCGGGTCGGCCCGCAGCGGAATCGCCGCCAGCCTCAGTCCCTCGGCGTTCGCGGTCGGGAGGTCCTTGAGGCTATGCACGGCCAGATCGATCTCACCCTCGCGCAGCGCGCGTTCGAGTTCTCCGGTGAAGAGCCCCTTGTTCAGCATCCCGCCGAGCGGACGCCGCTCGTCCTCGCTCAGCCGGTCGCCCT
>CAZZYY010000042.1:10986-16379 GCA_964658475.1 uncultured Candidatus Methylacidiphilales bacterium
GCCCTGCGTCTTGATCACGCGCAGCTCAAACGACTGCCCGGGATGCGCCTGCTGCAGGAGCGCGATCACCTGCCGGGTCTGCGCCAGCGCCAGCGCGCTGCCGCGGCTGCCGAACATCACCATGCTCACGGCTGGATCCGGTTGGGAACACCCGGCGCATCGCCCTGGCGGCTCGCCCAGTGCAGGTAGCGCTCGACGTGCGGTTTCAGAATCTCCGCGCTGCGCACGATTTCCGTTTGCCGCGTCCGCAAATGCCCCTGCGCAATCGATTGCAGGTCGTCGATATCGTACAGGTAAACATCATCGAGCAGGTTGATCGCCGGCTCGAAGTCGCGCGGCACGGCCAAGTCGATAAGAAAAAGAGGCCGCCGCCCGCGCTGGCGCAGCAGTCCCTCCAGCTTTTCCGCCGTCAGCACGTAATGCGGCGCGCTGGTCGAGCTGATCATGATGTCGACCTCGAGCGCCCGCGCCTCCCAATCCTCCCACCGCACGGCGCTTCCACCCAGCTCACCCGCAAGCGCGGCGGCGCGCTCGTGCGTGCGATTGGCCACAAGGATGGATGGCACGCCGTGGCTGAGCAACGCGCGCGCGGTTCGTTCGCTCGTTTCCCCCGCGCCGATGACCATGACCCGGCAGCGGCGCAAATCGCCGAAGATCTTCTCCGCCAGTTCCACCGCCACGGAGCCCACCGAAACGCTGCCGCGCGTGATCGCCGTCCGTGAGCGGACCGACTTTGCCGCGGCGAAGGAGGATTGGAAAAGCCGGTTGAGCCACTTCCCCGTTTGGCCCTCAAGACGCGCGATGTCATAGGCGTCCTTCAACTGGCCGAGGATTTCCGTCTCGCCCACCACCATCGATTTCAGGCCGGACGCCACGGAAAACAGATGTTCCACGCAGGGCTCGCCGCGCAACTGAAAGGAGAGCGGGGCGAAATCCTCGCCGAGATGGTGAAACCGGCGCAGGAATGCGGGCCACGCCTCCGCCGCGTGCAAAGGACCGGAAGTTGCGCCGAAGTACTCGACGCGGTTGCAGGTCGAGACGAGCACCGCCTCGCGCAGGCCGAGCTCGCGCTTCATTTCCGCCAGCGCCTCGGGCAGCTGGCCGGTGCGGAACGCCACCTTCTCGCGCAACTCGACCGCTGTTTTTTCAAACGTCAGCCCGCCGCAAATTACCTGGTCCAGCGTGGAGATCATCGCTCAGCCCTCGTGCGGAAAAACATGCGCCTCGCTCAGCGAGTTGATGCCCCAAAACGTGAGCAGGATAAAAACATAGCCGCCCACCGAAAGCAGCGCGGTCTTCTTGTGACTGAGGCGGCCCAGCGCCAGCACCAGCACGAGCGCGGCATAGAGGCACCAGACCGCCGCGGACCACGCGATCTTTACCCAGTCCGCCGCGTGCTGGTGCGGAATGAAAAAGCCGAGCACGGCGCCCGCGGAAAAAATAGCAAAGCCCCAGATGAGCACCTGCTGCTGCACGATCTCCAACCGTCCCACGTTCGGCAGTGAGTAAAACCAGGACGTGAGCGAGCGGCGTTTCAGTTGCCGCTCCTGGATCAGATACGTCAGTCCCGCCAGCGCCGCGATGCCAAGCACCCCCAGGCCAAGCAGCGCCAGGGTCGCGTGCAACTCCAGTTGCCACCCCAGCTTCGGCAGGTATGCCGGCACATCGATCGGCGCGATGAGCGCGAAGAAGTTGATCAGGAAAACCACCGGCGCGGTGAAGGCGCCCAGGATGGACATGCGATACGCCTGCCCGACGACCAAATAGGTCAACACCAGCGACCAGGAGAAGAACGCCATCGTCTCGAACAGGTTCGTGATCGGGCAATGGCCGATCGCCTCGCCCCGCTGATGCAGGAAAATCGTGTGCAGGACGAACGCCCCGCCGATGAGCATGAACGTGGCGCGATTCGCGATCGAGCGTCGCGCGCCCAGCGCATAGACGCCCCAGAACGCGCTGGCCAGGTAGCCCAGCGTGGCCAGCACCAGCCAGAGACGGTCGTTCACCCTCTGAGTAAAAGCGAAGATGGCGTCACGCGCAACCTCGGGGAATGTGGGCCTGGTCGCTTCTGTAACGGCGGTCTATGACGGGCGAGGAAAAGGAACGCGGCATGGCGCACCCGCTGCCCGTCACAGATGACCTCGATGGGCGCCGTCCAATCGGCGCCTATTGAATCGGCCCGTCGACCTCGTTCCCAAGTTGCACATGGGAACGAAACGGTGCCTCCAACGGCTTAATCCGTCTCACCCCAGCACGTTGTTCAACTCGTCCAGCCGCACAATGGTCGGCGCGTGCTTGGCCGAAAGTTCCGCCGGAACCTGCGCGAAGCTCATGATCGTCAGCCGGTCGCCAATCTGCCCCAGGTGCGCCGTCGCCCCGTTCAGCTCGATGATCTTCGCGCCCGAGCGCCCGTAGATCAGGTAGGTCTCGAACCGCTCCCCGTTGTTGATGTTGCCCACCAAAATGCGCTCGTACTGGAGAAACCCCGCCAGCCGCGCCAGGTCCTCCGAGACCGTGAGGCTCCCTTCGTAATGAAGGCTCGCCCCGGTGACGGTGGCGCGATGGAGCTTCGACTTGAGCAGCGTGAAGTCAGACATAAACGGGCATCCCACTCTAGCACATCGCGGCGATTATTCGATCTCGCGAATGCGCTCGATGTGCCGGCCGCCCTCGAACTCGGTCTTCAGGAAAATCTGCACGCACTCCAGCATGATGTACTCCGAGATCATCCGCTCCCCGAAAGCGATGCAGTTCGCGTCGTTGTGCCGCCGCCCCAGCTCCGCCGTCTGCGAGTTCCAGACATAGGCGCACCGCACGCCCTTCACCTTGTTCGCCACCATCGCCTCGCCGTTGCCCGAGCCGCCGAAAACGATCGCCCGCTCGCATTCTCCCGACGCCACCGCCTGCGCCGCCGGCCGGATATATTCCGGATACGGCACCGGCTCCGTGCTGTCCGTCCCGCAATCCTTGACCTCGTGCCCGAGCGAAAGCAGCAGCGCCTTCGCCTTCTCCTTGTAAAGAAAGCCGGCGTGATCCGAACCAAGGGCGATTTTCATGCGTGTGCGCCGAGAACGATTAGGCAAGACTCGCTGCGAGTCAATTGAAGAGCGCTCCAGATGCAGCGAACCCATAAGATTTGCCTCGGCATCGTGATCATGGCGTCACTATTGGGCGGAGCGGTTTGGTATTGGGGCGCCAGCTTCGTTCAAGCCTCTCAGTTTTATTGGTACAGCTATGAGGATCTTCGACTTGGACCATACCTTCCAGAGGTCGACGAGGCGAAGATCATGCTGCTTGGGGGCCTGAAAGATGACCATGCACCCTTTTTGGAGAGTGGCATCTCGTATTATAAGATTCTGGGCGAAACTACCCTTCACGGTAAAGACGCTGAGGCAGTCGCCGAAAACTGGCGTTACTTGCCTCGCAATCCCCGCTTGAGCGATTCGTGTCACAACCCACTTTACGCAATACAATTTCGACAGGAGGGTAAGCTCATCTTGCAGACGACGATTTGTTGGCATTGCAACAACTATTCGATTTCCACCACCGAGAACCCTTGGATTGACATTGAATTTGGATTCGATGGGAGCTCTCGGATTTCTCAAGCGCTACTGTCGACCCTAAAGAAATACGTACCTCCGCAGGAAACTCGTACTAAGTGAGGCCATAAATCGTCGCGGCTCACCTGATCGCGACGCTCAAGCCGCGGTGGGCCCACTGACATCCGCGAAACAACTTGAAACGAGGAATTCCTCCGAAGGTAGCCGGCATCGGCCCGATGCCGGAGGGAGCGACGCGACCGGAATGCCTCCCTACGGTACGAGCGCGTCAGCGCGGGCATTTAAATTCCGTCATCCTGAGCAAGCGCCAAAGGCGCGCCGTCGAAGGACCTCTAACCATTCCGCGAAAGATGTCCGCCGCACGAAATAGTGAGAGGTCCTTCGACTCCGCTTCGCTCCGCTCAGGAAGACGGATTCTTGATAGCCCGCGCTCACACGCTCAAAGACATCTCCGAAGCCGCTGCGAGCACGTCACTCCTTGCCACGCGCCTCCATCTCCAGTATAAATACAACCTCGCAACCGGCCAGCGCGCCGGTACGGATGCTAGCCCGGCCAGAGGCCGACAACGCCTTAGCCCCCCGAGGCTATCCCGATCCCCGGCAATGCGACAGAACCGCTAGGCTCCCGCGTCGTAAGTTCTGCGCAACTGGGCAAAAACAGCCGCCCATACCACTCTATACCACATCATAACGGTACATAACGCCCTCCCCCCCGGGGGGCACGGGGCGTTCACCCGCCTTCCACTTCATCCTTCTTCCTTCTAACTTCTACCTTCTCCCATGAACCGCATCCACCTCCTGCCCGAGCAGGTCGCGAATCAGATCGCGGCGGGCGAGGTGATCGAGCGGCCTGCTTCCGTGCTCAAAGAGCTGCTGGAAAACGCGCTCGATGCCGGCGCCACCCAGGTGGACGTGCAGATCGCCGCCGGCGGCCGCAGCCTGGTCGCGGTGACGGACAATGGCTGGGGCATGAGCAAGGACGACGCGCTGCTCTGCCTGGAACGCCACGCCACCAGCAAGCTGCGCAGCAGCGACGACCTGGACCGCATCGCCTCCTACGGCTTTCGCGGCGAGGCCATCCCCAGCATTGCCTCGGTTTCCAAATTCCGCCTGCGCACGCGCGAACCCGACGCGGTCGCAGGCACGGAAATCATGATCGAGGGAGGCAAGCTGCGCGACGTCCGCGAAGTTGGCTTGGCGCCCGGCACTCAGATCGAGGTGCGCTCGCTTTTCTATAACCTGCCCGCGCGCCGCAAATTCCTGCGCAGCGAGCCGACCGAATCGGCGCATCTGCGCCAGACCCTGCTGCTCGCCGGACTGGCGCGGCCGGATGTCGGCTTCACGCTGACGGTGGATGAGCAACCGGCGCAACGCTGGCTGCCGCGCGAAGACCTGCGCCAGCGGCTCGTCTCCATCTTCGGCGCGGACTGGCTGGACCTGACCGTTCCGCTGGCTGCCGAGGCGGGCGAACTGAAACTGCGCGGCTTCATCGGCAAGCCGGGCGTCAGTCGCGGCGCCCGCGGCGAGGAACTGTTCTTCATCAACCAGCGGCCGGTCGAAAACCGCACGCTCCATTTCGGGCTGCTGGAGGGCTACCACAACTCGCTCATGAAGGGCCGCTATCCCGTCGCCGTGCTTTTCCTGGAAATGGACCCCGCCGGCGTCGACGTGAACATCCATCCCGCCAAGCGCGAGGTGCGCTTCCATGACGACTTCACCCTGCGCCAGTTTGTCGTGCAGGCGGTGACCGAGGCGTTGCGCGGCGTCAGCGGCGCCCCTGCCGCGCGTTTTGAGTTGGGCGCGGACCCTACCGCTGTAGCGGCGGTCTATGAC
>CAZZYY010000042.1:16389-17842 GCA_964658475.1 uncultured Candidatus Methylacidiphilales bacterium
CCGCCGCGACGAAGCTAAAGATCCTTCGTCATCGCAAGATGCCGTCGAAGTCCCGTCCGCCCCACCTCAAACGTCTCTTCCAGATCGCGAACCTGCTCCCGATTCCGTCGGCGGTCATAGACCACCGCTACAGAATACCGCTGCATCTTCGCGCGATGCTCCCGCCCACCTCCCGCTCGAGATCGAACCGCGTCCGTCCGCGCCGCGTCCCGAACCGCTCATCTCAAATCGGCTTGGCCTGAAGGTGCTCGGATGCGTGGCCAATCTCTATATCGTCGCGGAAAGCCCCGAGGGCCTCGTCCTCATCGACCAGCATGCCGCGCACGAGCGGGTGCTCTTCGAGGAAATGCTCAAGCGCATGGCGCTGCAAGATCCCGCCGCGCAGCAGCTGCTTTTTCCCGTCACGCTCGAGTTTCTTCCGCGCGAAGCCGACTTCGTCCTGGCGCAGGTCGACACGCTGCAGCAGGCCGGCGTCGGCATCACCCGGTTCGGGCCCTCGTCATTCCTCGTCGATGCGCTGCCCGCCATGGTCAAGCCGCGCGACGTGGCCGATTTCATCCGCACCATCATCGCCGACCTGCAGCAGGAAGGCGGCGAAACGCGCAAAGGCCGGCGCCTGAGCGAGGAGGTGGTGGCCAAGACCGTCTGCCGTCACGCGGTGAAGGCGAATGACGTTCTGCACCCCGCCGAGTGGGATAGCCTGCTGCACGACCTGCTTGCCTGCGACCTGCCCTATACCTGCCCGCACGGCCGGCCCACCATGATCCAGCTTAGCGCGGCGGAATTGAACAGGAAGTTCGGCCGCACTTGATGGACAATTTCACCCTTCCGAAAAATTACCGGCTTCTCTATGATAGAAGCATGATCTCCCCCCTGCAGGTCCTGTTTTTCCTTGCCGTCACGCTGGCGCCGGCGGGCAGTCACCACGTCATCGTCAGCGGCGGCGACGTGGTTTACAAGTGGAACAAGGGAGACTCGCTCGACGGCGCGGACGCCTGGGTCTACGACTGGGCGGCGGTGAACCCGAAGGTGGACGCGGCGAACAACGACATCATCCCGGCCGATTTCGACAGCGCGCGCCATAAGACGAGCAAGGTGATGCAAAACGACAAGGGTTGTTACACGCTGCTTTTCGACCCCGGCCACGAACTTGAAAAGACGTCGCAAGGCTACGTCTATATCGTGCGCCCGGGCTCGGTAAACGAGAAGTTCTACTCGTTCACCTTCCGGTGAACTGAAACCGGCCGCGCGCGCGGCACGTAGAGGAAGAGCAACCCGGCTCTTCCTGTTCTCTTCTCGCCTGCTCCTTGTCCTGACAGCCGCCAACCTGCAGTTCACGCCCGGGCAAGTGACATCCCTTCCAGCGGACTTCCGGAACGGTTTCGCTCCTCGAGCTTTACGCCTCGGAGGGTTGCAGCTCCTGCCCGCCGGCCGAGAAATGGCTGGGCGGTTG
>CAZZYY010000043.1:0-17759 GCA_964658475.1 uncultured Candidatus Methylacidiphilales bacterium
GTTGCGGACGCGTGTTCTACTCGGACCGGCGCTCGGAGAGCGCCGGCTACCTGACTGAACGCGGACCTAACGTCCGCAGGTAGGTCGCGGCTCAAGGACGGAGTTGCAGCAGCGGCGGAATCCCTCCGAAAAAGGAAAGCGTTTCCGTAACGCGAACTGTCCTTGCCGCCGGCGATTCGCGATCTTTTCCGAAGAGCACGGTCAGATCTACCAACGTCGCGCCACCGACGTGAAAGGTCCGTCACGCGTCGGCAGTCATAGATGGATGCCAGCCCGCCACCTCCTTTCCTAAGTTCCTATACTGTAACAGGTTTCTTCACGTCCCTCAAATATTTCTTAGGTAAGAAAAGGCACATAAATGCATCTCATTGTTATGCTTTACTGAGAAGCTCCGTATGCGTTTTGCGACGGTCCAGAAATAAATCTGGAGCTTGGGGGTTAGCCATGCTTGCGGCGATATTGGCTAGGGCTCATTCCGTAACGGCGGCGAAACAGGGTTGCAAAATAGGGGCTGCTGGAGAATCCCGCTTTGAAGGCCACCTCGGTAATGGTTCCGATGTCCTCCCTTTTCAATTGCTCCACGGCCCACGCCAGGCGGCACCGATTTAAGTAATCCATCGGTGTCGTATTGATGAGATCATGGCAATATTTGACCAAGGAGGTGGCACCGAACCGTGATGGTTTGATGGATGATAATGTGGTCCAGCGTCTCGCCGAGGTCGGCAAAGCTTGGTCGCCTCCGCCTCCGCTAACGGAAATTCCTGAATCCTGGAAAGATTGGCCATTGCCTGCTGGTAATTAGCTTTGCCCACAAGTAGGGCGTTAACCAACATTACCCTAACCCACTGTCGTTCCGACGGACGATGTCTGGTTAATAACCTCAAAGATAGGGAAGCAGGCGGAAGTGAGCCCCTCCCCTTCGGGGGAATGTCGGGCCGCCCGTTGCTCATCGACCGTACGACGGTTGCCGGCAAGCGAGCCTTTTGCGGCAGAAGCGGTGCGCGCCCTGGGAAGGGATTTCGCTGGTCGCACAGAGAGAGGCCTGCCACCCGCGCGTTCTCCCTAGCGCTTCGGCGCCCGGGCCAGATCCGGCGGGAAGAAGGTGGATTGTCGGTGAAATCTGAATGCGGGCAGAGGCCCTATGCGTCCTGATCTGTTTCTGCGGCCTATTTTTCTCCTTCTTCCAAGGCGTCGGCAACAGGTTTCTCGTGAAATTCTCTTTCTACCGTGGTTCCTCTGCAGTGGAAAAATTTAATGGCGTGAATTGCCCTTTGTGAATGGAGAAGGTTTGTAAGGGAAGAACACGCGAAAGGGCGAAATCAGGGTGCCTTCCCCGCCTTTACCATGAGGGGCCCCTCCAACCCCGAGGGCTCCAGCGGCGATGATTTGGTAAAGTAATTCCAAGTCGTGAAGCAGTACCGCCCCGTGGACGGGCGCGGCTGCTTGTTCACAAACCAATCGGGGAATTTTTTCAGGAAGAAGCCGTGGCCCTCGTTGCCGGGCAGCCACTCGCAATCGGGCGGTTCCTGTTCGTCCCCAATCAGCCGGTTGGCCCAGGCATTGGTCACTTCGAGGGTCAAGACGTTGCCGGTCGCCTTCAGCAGATCCTTCGGCACAGTGACCCGCCAGGGCGCGGTCCAGACAACGCCAAGATCATTGCCGTTGAGCTTTACCCGGCAGAGATCGTTGTGCGTCGCGCCGAGATCCAGCACCAGGTTCTGCGGCATCGCGGTGGCGGTGGGGCCATCGCGCTGCGACGAGCCTTTCCAGTTCAGGCGTAGCCATGGCTTCGACCGCTTCCGCATCATTTGTCAATCCACCGAGAATTTGTTTGGCTACCCGCTTGGCTTCCGCTTTGTCGGCAAAGTTTTTCTGGACCCGCCTGCCTCCCATGTAATAGGCAAGCTGGTACATCGCTTTTCCGCGATTGACCGAGCAATAGGGTCTGACTGTCTGCCGTCCACTTGAGATTTCTGTCGCCATACACTTTGTGGCGGGATGTCAACCAAACTGCGTTTGTTACGCATTCCGTTATGCTAGTACCAGTCACTTACGCAAGTAACTGTAGTCCAAATATCCTAGCTACGTCATAGACGCCGCTACAGAGGAACAGCCCAGACCCGCCGACCCTCCTCGCAAGATTAGATTGCCGCTCTCCCCGTCCCCCGGCATCGTCTTCGGGGATTCTCGTGAAGGACCGCCCAGCTCAACAGACCGTCTCGACCCTGCCCGCCGCGGCCCTGGTCGTGTCCAACATGATCGGGATAGGTATTTTTACCTCGCTCGGGTTCCAGCTCGCGGCGTTTACTCGGGCCGACGGCAGCTCGCTCCTGGCGGGAGGCATCTTCCCCATCATGATGTTGTGGCTGGTGGGCGGCGGGCTCGCGCTTTGCGGGGCGCTGTGTTACGCGGAACTGGCCACGGCGTTGCCGCGCTCGGGCGGCGAGTATAACTTCCTCTCGCGCATCTACCATCCCGCCGTCGGCTTTTGCACGGGCCTGACTTCCACCACGATCGGGTTTGCCGCGCCTATCGCCGTGAGCGCCGTTTTCTTCGGCGATTATTTCTGCCGCGCCTTTCCGGCCTGCGCGAACCTGCTGCCGCACATGGGCCATGTGCTGGCCTTTGCGCTCGTCACCCTGGCCACGCTGGCCCACCTGCGCAGCATCCGCTTCTCCGGCGGGGTGCAGGAGACGACCACGGCCATCACCATCCTGCTCATCCTCACCTTCGTCTGTGCCGGGTTCGCCAAGGCCAGCCCTCAGCCGGTCAGTTTCCTGCCGCGCGCGGGGGATGGCACGCTGATCCTGAGCACCGCCTTCGGCTCCTCGCTCATCTGGGTGATGTATTCCTACTCGGGTTGGAACGCGGCGTCGTATATCGCGGGCGAAGTGCGCGACCCGGGCAAGTCGCTGCCGCGCGCGCTCATCCTGGGCACGAGCTTCGTCATTTTTCTTTACGCGGCGATCACCGCCGCCTTTCTCTACACCACGCCGCTGGCGCGGCTCTCGGGCCAGCCGGAGGTGGCCGACCTCGCCGGCGGCTACATCTTCGGCCCGACCGGCGCGCGGATCGGCAACGCGCTCATTTGCGTGGGCCTTGTCGCCAACGTCAGCGCCATGATGTGGATCGGCTCGCGCGTCAGCCAGGCGATTGGCTCAAATTACCGCATCCTCTCCGCGCTGGCCCGCACCACGCCCCGGGGCGTGCCGTACGTCGCATTGATCGTCCAATTCCTCATCACCGCTGCTCTGACGCTGGGCGATCCGGCGAAGATCGTCACTTATGTTGAATCGGTGCTTTTTTTCTGGTCGCTGCTGGCGGTGGTCGGCGTGATCGTGCTGCGCGTGCGCGAACCGAAATTGCCGCGGCCCTATCGCGCGTTCGGCTACCCCGTCACGCCCATCGTCTTCGCCCTCGTCGCGCTGGTCTGCCTGGTGCAGACCTGCCTGCGGCATCCGGTGGAAACCCTCGATGGCGCGCTCACGGTTTTGGTCGGCCTGCCGATCTACTGGTATGCCAGCCGCCCCCGCGAGGCTTCGTCCCTGCGCGGCCCGTTGCCCGGTCAAGTTCTGTGAATCTTCGCTCCCCACTCCTCGCCCTTACCGGGATCCTGCTCGCTTCCCTGCCGCTCTGGGCCGCCGATAGCCCGGCGCCGCTCGCCATTCCCGCACCGTTTCCGGACGACGTGGCCGAGCGGGTCAACGCCTCCGCGCACGGGCTTGCCGGGCTGGCCTCGCCGGGCGACGACCTGCCGTGGGAGCGCAGCCCCGACTGGCAGGCCTACCAGGACTGGATCAACGGCCGCTGGGCCTATCTCAATCGCGTCCGCCTCAACGCCATGCACACCTGGAGCGCGAGCGCACTGGGCGACCTGCGCCGGCTCGGGACGGTCTATTATCCCTTCAGCGGACCCGACATCCTGTACGTCGATACGCTTTTCCCCGACTCGAAATACCTGCTCATGGCGGGCCTGGAGCCCATCGGCACCATGCCGGACCTCGCGCAACTGCAGCAGGAAGGCCGGCTGCCCGCGTACCTGACGCAGGTCCAGCGCTCGCTCTACACCGTGCTGGCCGCAAGCTTCTTCAAGACGAAGGATATGAAGAATGATTTCAGCGGTCAGGTCGACGGCATCCTGCCGGCCATGGCCGTCTTCCTCGCGCACCAGGGCTATCGCATTGACAGCATTCGCTACGTGACGCTGCACGGCGATGGCTCGATGACCGATCACACCCCCGCCGGTGCCAACGGCGTGGAGATTGCCTACGACAGCGGCGACCACGACGATCCGCGCCTTGCCCTCTATTTCCAGGTCGATCTCGGTGACGACGGCGTGCGGAAAAATCCCGGCTACGTCAATCTCATGCGCCAGCTCGGCGCGGGGGTGACTTACCTTAAGGCGGCTTCCTACCTGCTTCACGACGATTATTTTTCGCGCATCCGCAGCGCCATCCTGGATGACAGTGTCGGCCTGGTGGAGGACGACTCGGGCATGCCTTACAAGTATCTCGACGCGAAGTGGGAGGTGACGCCGTACGGCAATTACACCGGCCCGATTGCGCTTTTCAAGGAGCGCTACCAACCCGATCTGGCCGCGTTCTACGCAAAGAACATACCGTCCCCGCTTCCCTTCGGGACGGGCTACAAGTTCGTGGCCAACCAATCGTCGATCCTGGTGGCGAGGAAGAAGGAGTAGTTGTTTCCCGCCCGTTCGCGGTCGCCCCGGGGTTAGTCGGACGTTAGCGGCCCGGCGGCGGTGTATCCGGTAGCCGGCGCCGCGGTTCCACCCCCGCGCTTTGGAAGTGCTCTCGGCGCGGGCTTCAGGTAGGTTGCGGGCATGCCCCGCAAGGCCGTTGCCATCTACCTTCTTCTCGCGCTGCTTGGGGCGGCGATTTTCGTTTACCTGACCTTTCCGCGGACGAAGGACCAGATTCCGACCAGCAACAACCAGCGGCCGTTCACGGAGCCGACCTCACCCAATCCCGGCAATGCGCCTGTGCCGGAGACTCCGCCCCACCCGACCACGCCGGCGCCGCAGCACGGCCCAACCCTGCGCGTGATGGCGTGGGCCTCGCCGTCCGAGGCGCAGGCGCTCAGTGACCAGTTGGATGCCTACGGCGCTCAAACCGGCTGGTACGCGTCGCTGACCGTGCTGAATGACGAAGCCAGTTACCGCCGCGAAGTGGCCGCGGCACTCGCCTCGGCCACCCCGCCCGACGTCTGCCTGGTCGATGCGCGCGATTTCTCCGGGGTCGATCCCGGGCGTGACTTCGGCAGTGTCACTCCGGATGCGGGCGCGGCACCGCGCAGCGTGGACGCCTTCACGGTGGATGGATTCGAGAAGGCCTTCCCGGCCGAGTTCTCGGTCGATCTTTTGTTCTTCGATCCCGCCGACTTCAACCGCGCGGGCATTGCGCCGCCCGGCCCGCATTGGAACTGGGACATCCTTCAGGCCATGGCCCACGCGCTGGGCACGCTGAAACAGACCAACGCGGCCGGCGAACCGATTTACCCGCTCGAGGTTCCGGCCGATTTCGATTTTTGGAACCTGCTTTGCACCCAGGCCGGACATCCCGCGCTCGAGTCGGGCACGTGGCACCTAAGCGACTCGGGCGGGCGCGATGCCGAGCTGCGCAGCCTCGGGCTGATCCGCGATTTCTTCGGCGACCGGAACGCCACGGCGCCCCTTGCCGCCAACGGGTCGGAGCCGGGCCGCTATTTTGGCCAGCAACGCGCGGCGATGATGATCGGGCCGTCGGAGCTGGTCGCCACCCTGCCGAACTTCGGCTATCAGGTCACCGCGCTGCCACGCGACATGTGCGCGGCCAGCCTGGCGCGGGTGAACGGCTGGGCCACCGCCGCACATTCCGCGCAACCCGGCGCGGCGCAGGCGCTGGCTGCCTGGCTCGCGCAGCGCCCAGTGCACGCCGGCTGGAGCAGGGTGCGGACCGATGCGGCACGGGACGGTTTTTCCGAGATTTGCCAGGCCGAGTTGGCCGCGTCGGTCATCCCGCGCCTGGGCGCGCGCGATGCGCAACTGGCCCGCTTTCTTGACGACCAGATCCAGCAGTTGGCCCGGCCGGGCGGAAGCGATCCCGACCGGCTTTACGCGCGCATCCAGGCGGAGTACCAAAACGATTTCCCGGCCGGCGCGCCTCCCTCCGCCAGTCCGACCAAGACCCGCGCGGCTGCCGCCGGCGAGTTGCGGGACATGTGATCAGTCGGTGATCAGGGTGGCCTTCGGGACCTGCAGCAGGTCCAGCATCTCGGCCACCGCGTGATCGAGGCCGACGAGGAGCGCGCGCGAGACGATGGCGTGCCCGATGTTGAGCGTGTGGAGATGCGGCACATCCTCGATATATTCGCGCACGTTGAGATAATGCAGCCCGTGCCCGGCATTGACCTGCAGGCCGAGCGCTTCGGCGCGGGCCGCGGCGCGACCCTGGCGGCGCAGCTCACGGTTGCGCGCTGCCGTGCTGGTGGCATTCGCGTAGGCACCGGTGTGAAGTTCCACCACCTGCACGCCCGCGGCATGCGCGGCGTCGACCTGGTGGATATCGGGATCGATGAACGCGCTGACCTTGATCGTCGCGGCGTGCAATTGGCGCGCGACCTTGCGCAGGCGCGGCAGATCGCCCGCCACGTCCAGCCCGCCTTCGGTGGTGACCTCCTGGCGATTCTCGGGGACGAGGCAAACCTCGGCCGGCTTCAAGCGCAAGGCATACGCGCTCATCGCCGGCGTTGCCGCCATCTCGAGGTTAAGCGGGACCCGCAGCGCCTTGCGCAAGTCGCGGACGTCCGCGTCCTGGATGTGCCGGCGGTCCTCGCGCAGGTGAACGGTGATCTGCCCCGCACCGGCGCGGACGGCGAGCAGCGCCGCCGACACCACGTTCGGCTCCGGCGGCAGGCCCCGCTTCCACCCGCGATAGCGGGCCTCGCGCAGCGTGGCGATGTGGTCGATGTTGAGTCCAAGTTCGATCATGGCGGGAAAACGTCGATGCTAGAGTCGATGCTTTGAGCGCCGCAAGTTCCGTTCGCGTGCCCGCCTCGCGTTTCGGTGGGAGGCGCGCCGGACTTGACCATTGAATTGACCCTCGCGCCCGCCTACTTTTCCTCCCGAATGTCGGCTTACCTCGAGAAGGTCCTGCGCCATGCGGAGCGCGATTTGATCGACAAGTCGCACCTGCGGCCGACCGACCTGCTCGATATCTACCGCCGCTTCCTCAAGCTCGAGGAACATCGGCTCAAGCTCGAGCACCAACGCGGCGGCAGCGGGCGCGACCTGTGCCAGCGTCGCGCGGACATGATTTCGGTCATGTTGCGCCATGTCTGGGAAAGCGCCTGGGAAACGCACCGCAAATCGCACCTGGAACATCCACCCCGGATTGCGCTTCTTGCGGTTGGCGGCTTCGGGCGCGGCGAGCTCAATCCCTACAGCGACATCGACATCCTCTTCCTGCACCCGCACGAGCACGCGAAGTACACCGCGCAGGTCAACGACATCGTCCAGCACGTGCTCTATGTGCTCTGGGACATCGGCTTTCAGGTCGGGCACGCGACGCGCACGCTGGGCGAACTGGTCAATCAGGCCAACGCCGACCTGCGCACCAAGACCTCGCTCCTGGAAGCGCGCTTCCTTTGCGGGGACGAGCCGCTCTTCGCCGAGTTCGAAAAGGTGTTCCTGCACCGCTGCGTGCGTGGGCACGAGAAGGAATTTCTCGAGTGGCGCGTAGCCGACCAGGCTGATCGCCACGCCAAGGCGGGCAACACCGTCTTTCTCCAGGAACCGAACATCAAGACGGGCTGCGGCGGCCTGCGCGATTACCAGAATCTGCTCTGGCTGGGCCGCGTGCGGCGCGGCTTCCGCAACATGCAGGATTTTGTCGAGGCCGGGATGCTCACGCCGTCCGAGCGCAAGCAGCTCGATCGCGCCTACGACCGGCTGCTGCGCATTCGGACGGAACTGCACTATCAGCAAAAACGGGCCGGCGACATCCTGACCCTCCGCCTGCAGGGGCAGATCGCCGATAGCTTCGGCTACCAGCACCGCACGATCCTGCGCCGCATCGAAGCGTTCATGCGCGAGTATTACTACCACGCCTCGCTGCTCTACAATCTGGGCAACATGCTGGGGCGGCGCCTTTGTGGCGCAATGCGCAAGACCAAGCCCCGCTGGGCCTTCCTTCCTTTCGCCGCCACCCATCGGCAGGAGATCGACGGCTTCGTCCTGGAAAACGGGGAGCTGGAGGCGGCCTCGCCCGGCACCTTCGCCGACGAGCCGCTACGCCTGGTGCGGGTCTTCCTGCTGGCGCAGCAGCACAACGCGGAGCTCGGCGCGGAGCTCAAGATGCGGCTGCGCCGCCGGCTCAACATGGTAAACCGCGCGTTCATCTACCAGACCGCCGTGCGCGACGCCCTGCTGGCCATCTTCTCGCGCAAGGGCCAGGTCGGGCACGCGCTGCGCACCATGCACGAGCTCGGCTTTTTGGGCCGGCTCTTCCCCGAGTTCCGTCCCATGACCAACCTCGTGCAGCACGAGTTCTTCCATCGCTACACGGCCGACGAGCATACGCTGGTCTGCATCGAGATGCTGGACCGGATCATCGACGCGAAGGAACCGCCCTTCGCGAAGTACAAGCCGCTGCTCCAGCAGGCGCAGAAGCCGCACCTGCTCTACCTCGCGATGCTGCTGCACGATACCGGCCGATCGGAAAACACGGCGCGCCATGCGGAGGCGAGCGCCGCCAACGCCGTGCGCGTGGCTCGCCGTTTCAAGATCACCGGCAGCGATCTCTCCACCCTGGTGTTTCTCGTCGACCATCACCTGACCATGTCGGAGATCGCGCGGCGCAAGAACCTGGACAACGAGGAGACGATCATCGAGTTCGCGCGCATCGTGGAAACGCAGGAGCGGCTGGATCTGCTCATGCTCCTGACCTTTGCCGACACCCAGGGCACCGGCGCGCCCCGCAGCTACTCAGACTGGAAGGACCTGCTGCTCTGGCAGCTTTATCACCGCACCTCGCAGGCGCTCAGCGGCGTGAAAGAGTTCGTCGAGGGCGTGGAGCAGAGCCGCAAGGAAGTCCAGCAGCGATTGCTCAAGAACCTCGACCGCAAGTTCGACCCGGGCGAGGTCGCCGCGCATCTCGAAAACCTCCCGCCGAGCTACTTCGACACCATGTCGGAGGAGCTGATTCGCGAGCATATCTCGCTCGTGCACCATTTCCTCAAGTATCAGATCACGCACGACGACGGCTCGCTGCAGCCGGTCATCCATTGGCGCCACTTCCCCGACCAGGGCCACTCGGAAGCGACCGTGGTTTCGTGGGACCGCGCCTACCTCTTCGCGCGCGTAACGGGGGCATTCTCCGCAACCGGCCTGACCATTCTCAAGGCCGATATCTTCACGCGCGCCGACAACATCGCCATCCAGACCTTCTACGTCGCGACGGACAAGTTGGAGGCGGTGACCGATGCGCGGGACCGCACCACCTTCGAGAAGTTCCTGAACCAGGCGATGGGCATGGAGCCGTTCGACTTCAACCAATCTTTCACGAAAAAGCAGAAGTACCGCACGCCGGCCTACGACGTCTCGGAAATGGAAACGCAGATCTCCATCGACCAGCGCGCCTCGCGCCAGTACACGCTGCTCGACGTCCAGACGGCCGACTTCCCCGGCCTGCTCTACCGCATCGCCTCCGCCATCGCCGACTGCGAGGTGAGCATGGTCTCTGCGCGCGTCACCACGGAAAAGGGCGCGGCGCTCGACACGTTTTATCTATGCGACAGCCACGGAAAAAAAATCGAGTCCGAGGAGCAGCTGCGCCGGCTGACGACGGAAGTGCGGTCCCGCATCGTGCCCTAAGCGCACCGAGCATCCTCTCCGGGTTGCGGCGTCGCGACCTGCGCGCCCTGCTGCACCCGCAGAAGGCGCTCGACCGCATCCTGGCCGCGGCGGTGCGCTCGACCCGCGCCGATTCCGGTTCGTTCATCCTGATCAATCCCAATACCGGGTTCCTTGATATCGAGGCGAGCCACAACCTGAGCCAGCGCGCGCGCCAGGTGAAGCTGCGCCCCGGCGAAGGCATCACCGGCTGGGTGGCGACGACGGGCAAGGCGCTGCGCACCGGTGACGTGCGCGAGGAAAAACGCTATGTCTCGATCAACGCGCGCGTGCGCTCGGAAATGGCCGTGCCGGTGGAAATGCGCGGCCAGGTCGTGGGCCTGCTCAACGTCGATTCCACCCAGGTCAACGCCTTCAGCGATCGCGACGAGGAACGGCTGATCGACATGGCGCTCGAGGCCGCGCAGTGGCTCGAGCTCGCCTGGGAAATCGACCAGCTCCGGATCAAGGGCCGGCAGCTCACCAGTCTGGTCGACATCGGCCAGATGATCATCGCCGAGACCAACTTCGACGAGATTCTCAACCAAATCACCCGCCAGACCCTGCGGTTCATGAAGGCGCGCATCTGCTCTGTCTTCCTGCTCAACGAGGAGGCGACGGAACTGGTGCTCCGCGCGTCGGAGGGCGGGAGCAAGCTCTACCGCGGCAAGCCCAACCTGAGCGTGGAGGACTCGCTCCTCGGTTCGGTGGTCATGCGGCGCAAGCCGCTCTCCGTCGTCGACGTGATGGAGGAGAAGCGTTACCTGCAGGCGGATGTCGCGCGCAAGGAGCAGCTGGTCTCGATGCTCGCCGTGCCGCTGATCTTCGCGGGCAAGGTGCAGGGCGTCCTGGCGCTTTACACGCAGCAGCGCCACCGCTTTTCCAACGACGAGATCAAGCTGATCAGCGCGCTGGGCGATCTCTCCGCCGTGGCCATCGAGAAGGGCCGGCTGCTGGCGCGCGTCGTGGATATGGAGGAAAAGCTGCGCGCCTCCGAGCGACTGTCCGCGTTGGGGCTGCTGGCGGCGGAAATCGCGCATGAGATCCGCAATCCGCTCACCGTCGTGCAGATGCTGTTCCATGCGCTCATGGAGGGCGTGGAGATGGATGCCACCTCGCAGCGGGACGCGGAGTTGATCAGCGAGAAGATGCGGCAGATGAACCGCATCCTCGATCAGGTGCTGTCCTTCGCCCGCTCCTCCGAGCCGATGAAGGAGCAGGTGCGCGCTGACCAGATCATTGACGACGTGTTTCTGCTCACGCGGCACAAGCTGCTTGCGCAGGACATCGATGTGCGCAGCACCATCTCCGGTTTGCTCCCGCCCTTCCGCGCGGATCGAGCGCAAATCGAGCAGGTGCTGCTCAACCTGATCCTCAACGCCGCCGAGGCAATGCCCAAGGGCGGCATCCTGCGCCTGAGCGCGTCGCTGGAAACCGTCGAGGGCAAGCCGCACGTCGTCATCGGCGTGCGCGACAACGGCCAGGGCATGTCGCACGAGCAGATGTCCAATCTCTTCATGCCGTTCCTGACCTACAAGGAATCGGGCACCGGCATCGGCCTGGCGATCGTGAAGAAGATCATGGAGAACCATCAAAGCAAGCTGGAGGTCGAGTCGAAGCTCGGCCAGGGGACGAAGTTCACGCTCTTCTTCCCCATCGCCGAGGCGGAGACGCTGGAGTAGAACAGGTAGCGAGCGACCTTCGGGCGCCGGACGACGAGAGAAAGCGCGTCCGCATGCCGTCAGACGCTGGAGGTCACCGGCGACAAGCCGAAACCCTCCGCGTTGAACGCCCGCCTACGCCGCTTCGGCTTGCGGTTCCTCGTTGGGATCGATCATGGCCTCGGCTGGCTTGGGCCGCGGGACATATTTCTCGATCAATCCCTGCAGGATCCCGCCCGGGCTGACCTCCACCGAGGCCGCGCTGAGCCGCCCGACGTTCATCCGGCCCTGCGCCATGACGATGACCTTCTCCGCCACCACCGAGCCGGGGAGGTTGAGCTCGCCTTCCACAATCATTTCGGCGCAGCAGGCCGATTCCGCGTCGATGCGCGCGCCGGCCTCCACCTGTAGCTTCGCGTCGGGATTGTTCAACCGGCCGGAAAAGGTCGAGCCGCCAGCGAGTAAAATCTCCGTCGCCTCCAGCAGGCCGCTGATCTCCAGCTCGCCGGCCACCCGCAGGCGCGCGCATTCGATTGTCTGCACCTTCACCTTCGCGCCGGGCTCGACCCGCACGACGGGTGCGTGCAGTTCGCCGCTGAGTTGGGCGCCGGCAAAGGCCACGATTTCCGCCGTCGCGCGCAGCTTGCTGAAGACTTTGCCGCGGACCTCGATGCGGCGGCCGGTCGCCTCCATGCCCTTGAAGGAGCAGCCCTCGGCAAAGAGCACGTCGTCGTAGGCGTAGAGCTTGCCCGTCTGCACGCCGCGCACGACCTTGTCGCCCAGCTCGAGGTAGTGCAGGCAGCGGATGCACTGCGTGGAGAGCGCCTGCTCGGCCACGAGGTTCGGCGCGCCGCACTTGATGCAGAACACCTCGCGGCTGGCCTTGGCGATGGGAGTGGCGGCGCGGGCGGCGGCCGCCCTTTCCTCCCGGGCCGGCGCGCCCAGCTTGAAGTAGCGGCCGCAGGCGCGGCAATTGGTCGAGATGGCGCCGATCGGCTCGTTCTGCGTCGCGTGGCAGTGCGGACAGGTGGCCTCGCGCTGGTTCGGCTTTTTCATTAGCGGCCGAGTGCGAATTCCTTGAGCTTGCGCAGCGACGGCCACTTCGCGCCGGAAGCGGGGGCCCTGCCCTCCGGCTTTTCGGCGCGGGGCGTCTTGCCCGGCGCGGGCCGTGGCTTCGGCGGCGCGATCTTGACCCGCGCCTCTACCAGGTTTCCCGGTTGCAGCACCAGCGCACCCGCCTCGATTGTGCCAACGGCCACGCCGCCCGGTGAAACCGTGAGGCAGCCGTCAGTGGTGAGCTGGCCCTCGAACTTGCCGGTGAGGATGACGTCCTTGGCCATGCTCAGCTCACCCTTCATCACGAGATCGGAGTGAATCTCCAGCGCCGCGTCTTTCGTGTTGGCCATGGGTCACCCACATCATACCGAATGCGGGCAGGGCGACAAGTACGGCTGCGAGCGGTTGCGGCTAATCACGAAACCACGGCGACCGGTGTCCGCGTGTCCGCCGCCAATTGCTGCGCGGCCCGCAGGTCGAGCTTGCCGGTGGCGAGCAGGGGCAGCGCGTCGACCTGCTTGATCAATTTCGGGATCCAGAGCGCGGGCAGGCCCGCCGCGGTGAGCCGCTTGCGCAGGTCGGCGGGATCGATTGGCACGGTGGCGAGCAGCACGAGCGCCTCGCCCTTCTTCTCGTCGGGAACGCCCAGCACGAGAACCCCGTGGCTCTCATCGCTGACGATTTCCGGCCAGGCGTCGCGGATGCGTTGCTCGATGGTCAGGTGCGGCACCATCTCGCCCGCGATCTTGGAAAAGCGGCTCACGCGACCCTCGATGAAAAGAAAACCGTCCTCGTCGAGTCGCGCCACGTCGCCCGTCGTGTACCAGCCGTCATGCAGGACGTCCGCCGTGCGCTGCGGGTCATGGAGGTAGCCCTCGAAGACATTCGCGCCGCGCAACCAGAGCATGCCGGCCTCGAAGAGCGAGCGTTCCTCGCCTGTCTCGGGATCGCGGATGCGCACCGCCAGGCCGGGCAGCAGCCGCCCTACGCTGCCCACGCGGCGCGCCAGGATACCGAGGGGATTGGTGCGCGAGGGCGGTGCGTCCGGCAGGTTGCAGGCCACGACCGGCGACGCCTCGGTCATGCCGTACCCTTCGCAAATCTTGATGCCGAACTTCGCCTCGAAATCGGCGATCAGATCGACCGGCAGCTTCTCCGCCCCGGTCACCACCATCTTGAGCGGCTTCAACTGCCCGGGCCGCGCTTTGCGCAGGAACGAGCGCAGGAAGGTGGGCGTGCTGATGAGCAGCTCGACGCGATGCGTCTCGATCGTCTCGGCCAGCTTCGGCGTGTCGAGCGGCGTCGGGTAGGTCACCACATGCGGCCCGCCCAGCAGCGGCCACCAGAGCGTGACGGTGAAGCCGAAGCTGTGGAAGACCGGCAGGCAGCCGAGGATAGAATTGAGATCGAGCTGCGCAAGGATGGCACCGATCTGCGCGGTGTTCGCGATTAGGTTGCGATGCGTCAGTACCACGCCCTTTGGCTCGCCCGCGCTGCCGCTGGTGAAAAGCAGCGCCGCCTCCGCCTGGTCGCCGATCCGCGGCAACCCCAGCCAGCGCGCGAGCACCGGGGCCGGCATGATCAGCCCCAGCAGTCCCCAGCGCTTGAGCAGCTTGGGCGGAAAAGTCTTCAAGGTCGCGGCCAGGTCGATGCGGTTCTCGAGCCAGGGAAAATCCTTCACCTGCTCCATCATGGCCGGCGCGGTGATGAGCCGCTTGATGCCCGACCGGGCGATGGCCGACTCGTTCGCCGCGCGGCCTGCGGTGAAGTTCAGGTTCACCGGGACCTTGTCGGCCAGCATGAGGGCGAGATTCGCGACCGTCGCGCCCAGCCCGGGCGGGAGCACCACGCCGACCCGCTTTTCCGGCACGTTGGCCTTCAGCCATTGCGCGAAGACCATCCCGACCGCGAGCAGCTCGCCTCCTTTCAGCACGCGCTTGGCATAGGCGTCGGTGATGACCGGTTTCAGGAATTGTTTCCGCAGGCCGCGCAGGCACTCGTAGCCAAGATGCGACCGCAGCTCGGGCCGCGCCTGGAACGCGGACGCCGACATGTCGAGCATCTTGCGCCGCATCGTCTCCGCGCTGGCTTCCTCGGCCGTCATCGGCGCGCCGAAATAAATCCAGACCTTCAGCGGCACCAGGCGCGGCCATTTCCAGAAAAAGTGGCCGCCGTAATAGGAAAAGACCGAGCCCCAGACGTTCTCCAGCCAGACCGGCATGACCGGCACCCGGGCCTTGCGCGCGATCAGCTCATAGCCGCGATTGAGCTTCTGCAGCGTGGCGGTGCGGGTCAGCGCGCCCTCGGGAAACAGGCAGACGACTTCGCCCTTGGCCAGCGCTTCGACGGCCATCTCGATGCCCGCGCGCGCCTTCTTCGGGCTGACCGGAATGGCGCCGAGCAACTGCATGCCCCAGCGCAGCATGCGCACCTGGTAGATCTCGTCGTAGACCAGGTAGCGGATCGGCCGTGGACACGCGAGCTGGAGCACGATCACGTCAATGTACGAAATGTGGTTCGGCAGCAGCAGCACGCCGCCCGTGGCGGGCAGTGCTTCCAGTCCCATCGGCGTGACGCGATAAAGCGTGCGGCCCAGCAAGCCGAGGGCGAGCCGCAGCAGGCCCTCCGGCGTGAGGAACACGATGATGACGGTCACGACCAACGTGGGCACGGCGTAGAGCAGCAGCTGGTGCGGCGGCGTGATGTCGAACTTGGCCGAGATGATGTACTGGATCGCCACGGCAAAGATGCCGAAGAGATTCACGAAAAGATTGTTCGCGCTCAGGATCCGCCCGCGCCGCCCCGGCTCGACCAGCTCCTGCAGATGGCCGTTGAGCGGTACAACAAAAAGCGCGCCGGCCACACCCATGCCGAAAAGGGCGGCGAGAAACAGGAGCCCGCGCGGATCGCTGAGACCGGCGAGTAACGCCCCGCCGATCAGGCAGAGCGAGCCGATGGGAATGAGCCCGATTTCCACCTGGTGCGTCGTCAGGCGTGTGACGAGGAAACTGCCCAGGATGATGCCCACACCCAGCGTCGCCGCGTATTCCCCCGTCTGGGAGGCGGTACCGAGCCCGTTCAAGTGGATCGAGGCGGAAACCTCGAACAGCGTCAGGTAAAGCGCGCCGGCCAGCCCGTAAAAATAGGCGATGCCGAGCACGCAGAGCCGCACGGGCGGATCGCACCACACGTCGCGCAACTGCCCGAAGTGTTCCCAAAGCAGCTCGGTGCGGAACGGCTGATTGGTATGGGCCGAGGTGGGCTGGATTTGATACCCGGCCACCAGCGCCGCCAGCGCCAGGAAGGTGAGGACGCTCATCGTCGCCTGCGAGGCATGCCAGTAGGTGTCCAGCCACGTCTTGCTCAAGTCGAACATCGCGCCGCCGGCCAGGCCACCGAGGAGCATGCTCGCGATCGCCGTTACCTCCACGATGCCGATCGCCTTGCCGATCTTCGCCGGGTTGACGATTTCCTTGATGATGCCCTGCTTGGCCGGCGAGAAGATGGCGCACTGCATGCCGAGCATGAACAGCCCGAAGATGGCCACCCAGAGCAGGTGAAAGATCAGCGCAACCAGGATGAAGGCCATGATCGCGAACTGCGCCCACATGGTCAGCACGATGACGTCGCGCTTGGCAAAACGGTCGGAAATCCAGCCCGCTACCGGCGAAAAGAGAACGAACGGCAGAAGGATCAGCGTGGCCAGCGTGGTCTTGATCAGCTTGGCTTGGGTGTCGGGATCGCCCGCGCTCGCCGCGCTGACGATGGCGTGCCCATTCACCGTCATGTGCTGCAGCGGGCCGGCCACCAGCTCGGGTGCGACGGCCACGCCGAGGGCCATCAGCATCAGCTTCGCGGCGTTATCGTTGAGCAGGACCTGAACCTGGACGACGATAAGGGACCAGAACGAGCGCTTCATTCCGAAGCGCGGATTTTGGGGGGCACGGAAGGTGATTCCAAGCTCGTAATTGAAAACGGGCCGGCCGTCGGGGCCCGGAGCTTCATCGCTGCTCCGGCGATCCCGGCTTTGCCTGCCCACGAGTGGCCAGCATTTCCTCCAGCTCCGCCAGACGTTGCCGCAACGGCGCAATGGCCCCCTGGATTTCTTCTTCCGTGAAGCGCGGGGTGATGTGCTGCGAGCAATTCCAGTCAAAGGAAACAACGTCGATGAAGAACAGCCTCTCCACGGATGCGCGCATCTCGGGCCCGGCCAGCTGCGCGACCCTGTCGGCCTGCCGTCGCGCGTCCTCTACCCGTCCGTGACCGAGAATCTTCAGCCGCGTCTGGCTGGGATAATCCATGAGAAAAAGCGCCACGTGATCGTTCGCCGCCAGGTTGCCCGTGGAGAGCAACTGCCGGTTGCCCTGGTAGTCGGCGAAGGCCAGCGCGCCCGGATCGAGCACGTGCAAAAACCCGCGCGAGCCGCCGCGATGCTGGATGTAGGGCCAGCCGTTTTCGTTCACCGTGGCGAGGTAGAAGCTGTCCCGGGCGCCGATGAACGAGATCTCATCGTGCGTCAACCGGTCGTTGCCGGGCGCCGGCACGTGTGCGCGTGCCTTGCCATAGTAGTGTTTTTGCGCGTCGCCCACCGCAGGCGTGGAGACGAGTTCCTGGAACTTGAGGGCCATGATGAGCCGCGGCGCCGGCCGCAGAAAGCTTACCGGGTCAACGTAGGGCCGCGGCGCTGATCCGGCGAGCACCGAGTGGCGCCTGCTTCAGCACGGCCCGCTCGCTCCGCCCGGCGCTCGTGCCGAAGAACAAGACTCCGATCCTCCACTTCAACTCCGAGGGAACCAGGCGGTCCCAGAAAAGGAAATTCAGCGCGCGCGTCCAGCGACTCTCGCGCAGCTCGCCCGTGCGGAGCCAGTGATGGAAGTCAAAGGCGCGCCGGCTCAGGTGAAACATCGCCGCCCCGTCGTAGGTCCACACCGGCATCCGCCAGCCGCAATGCACCTCGGTAAAGTCGAAACCGAGCCGCGGTCCCGGCGGTAAAAGCGCGAGGGCATTGGACAGGCGCAGCCGGTTCCACCGCTCCACATCGCGTTGCGTGTAGCCCGCTTTCCCGAAATCGATCTTGAAGAAAAGCCGCTCGCGGTTGATGCGCGCAACGCGGCGCGCAAAGGCCTCCGCCGCTTCCGTCCAGGCCCAGACCCAGG
>CAZZYY010000044.1:0-17588 GCA_964658475.1 uncultured Candidatus Methylacidiphilales bacterium
ACGCGTCCGCAACTGACCGGCGCTCGGAGAGCGCCGGCTACCTGTTTTCGAACGGTCGTTCCAGCATCCGGCGAGATTGAAAGTTCGATATCTCAACCGAGCTGGCATCGGTCTAGTCTCGCCCCCGACAAAAAGCCCTACACGTCACTGGTTCGGTTGAAGTCGAACCAGTAGTGGCGAAACGCGACGGCGAGCCGGACCAGTTGCTCAGTGGCAGCCGGCTTGACCACATAGGAGTTCGCGCCGAGGCGATAAGCCTCGTCCAGGTCGGCCGGTTGGTTCGAGGAGGTCAGCACGATCACAATGACCCGGGCGAGTTCGCGCTGGTTTCGGATCCACGCCAGCACTTCATGACCGCTTTTGAAAGGAAGCTTTAGATCGAGAAAGACGAAGGTGGGAAGGGGATACTTGTTTCGGTCCGCGAAGACGCCCCGGCCTTCAAGATAGTCGATGGCCTGCTGGCCATTCTCGACGACGTGGAGTGCCTGTTCGATACCGGCCATCTTGAAGGAGCGCTTCATGAGAAACGCGTCGTCCTCGTTATCCTCAACCAGGAGCAGGGCTATCTGTGGGGCCATTCCGCCTTCGCCATAACCGAAATCGACTACCATGCCCCAGCGCAGATTCCAGTCCTATTTTTGTCCCGATCTGCGATGGAGGATGGTGTTGATGGATGGGATGGCCGACAGCCCGGCGAAATGATCGAGGTTATTCTTCCGGCGCGCTTTTTCCTTCAAGCTCCCTCGACCCGTGTGTTTCCATGGATCGGTGTTGAACGGTCCGCTTAGTGTTGCGCAACGGCTGAACCTGCGCCTGCACCGGGTTTTTCTTGCGGTCCTGTTCCTGGTCGCGTGCCTCGGCTGTTTCGCGCCGATGTTGGACCACGTGGACCTGGGCTGGCATGTGGCGCAGGGGCGCTGGATGGTGCATCATCTAGCCTTTTATCGCAGCGACACGCTGAATTACCCGACAGCCGGCCGGCCGGTGGTGGACGAGTACCCGCTTTTCCAGGTCCTGCTCTACCTGTGCACCCTGCCCGGTTGGTGGGGGCCATGCCTGCTCTGCGCGCTCGGGTACGGCCTGTTGCTGGCCATCCTCGTGCTGACAGGATGGGCACTTGACCTGGGACCGTCGGCCACCCTTTCCCTCATCCTGGGCGTCATGCTGCTCTACCTCGGCCTCGTCTTTCCGCTCCGGCCGCATCTCGTCACGTTTCTGGGAATAGCGGCGTTCGGAAGTTTCCTGCTCCGACATCGCGAGGCGGCGGTCTGGACCCGGTTTTGGCCTTTGGCCCTCGTGCAGGTTTTCTGGACCAACTGTCACAGCGGATTCGTGCTCGGGCCGCTCCTGGTGGCCGGGTTTGGGATGGAGATGATCGCGCGGCGCTGGGTGCGGAACCGTATCTTTCCGTGGACCTCGGTGCGCATCTGGTCGGCCGCAACGGCGCTGGTCTTCTTGGGCTGCTTCGTGAATCCGTGGGGCGTGCTGCGGTTTGGGGCACCGTTTTACCAGGAACACCTGGAATCCATTCGGGCCTATGTCGGGGAGATGCAGCCGCTCAATCCCGGTGCCTCCGCGATGTTCCATCATCTCACCTGGTTTGCGGCATCCCTGATCGCCTACGTGGTTTTCCTGCGCCGGGGGGCCGTTTCGTTCAGCTTCCTTTTCTTCGCGTGTGCCTTCTATGTGGAGGCGCTCCACGTTCGCAAGGCCTGGCCGGTCTTCGCCATCTTCCTGCCGCTGCTCGTCTTGAGCAGCGCGGCGTTTGCGCGAACGACTATCACGCGGCGGCGCAGCATTGCCTGGTTCAGCGTGGCCGGCCACATGACCGTGCTGGTGCCGTTGGTCATGGCGTTGCTCACGGTTTTCGACGGTCAGTCGGACAACAGCCTGGCGGTGAAGTGGCGCGAGTGGAACGCCGGCCGCACGGAGCTGCCGGTCACAGCCACGGCGTGGCTGGAGCAGAACCACGTGACGGGCCGGTTGCTCCACCGCTGCGAGGATGGCGGCTGGCTCCAGCAGCACGACATCCTGCCCACCTGGGCGGACACCGGATTTGGCAAGTACGATGAGGCGTTTATCCGTGAAACCGGCCTGCTTGGCATGAACCCGGACCTGCTGCCGACGTTCATTTCCATCTACCAGCCCGATTTTGTCCTCGCGGACGGCTTCGCCTTCCAGTGGCCGGCCTACTTGCGGAGCCTCGGGTGGCGGATGGTCTTCTACTCACCGAACAGCTCCGTGTGGGCCCGCCCCGGGGTGCGGGCGGATCTTCCTGCCGTCTCGCTGTCGCAGGTGGAGACGGCGTTTGCCGACGATCTTCGACGGCACGGCTTGCCGCGCAACCGGCTCCTGCTCGGGCGGGACTTGATTGCGCTTCATTCGCTGGGGGACTCGGCTTTTGCGGTGCAACAACTGACGGGTCTCCCCGCGGATCTGCACCGGGCCGGCTGGTACTGGGAAGCTGCGCGCATCATCTGCTTTCAATACCCCGAGGCGCCCGGGGACCTGCGCGCGCGTCTCCGCCGCGAGGCGGACGCAGTGGGCGAAGTTGCCGTCGATTTCCAAGCTTACGATGACAAGTCTCGCGGCGATTACCAAGGAGCAGAGAAATTGCTTGAGACCATCCCCACCGGACGTCTTTCCGATCGGGAGGCAATTCTTCTGCTGCAGATCAAGGTCGCGTTGCAGGACCCGGACGCCTTGGAGCTGGCCCGCCGTGATGCTCTTTACGACCTGAGCGATGGCGAACGGTGGCGGACGCTGGCAACGCTGGAAGATCAAGCGGGAAACAAGGCCGCCGCTGCTCGAGCGTGGAGGTACGCGCTTTACTACGCCCCGGAATTGGTGCCGAAACGTCCCGACTTCCGGACCGCGCATCCCCAGCTGTCGCTCGGGACATTCCTCGATCACAATGGCTGGCCGCCGTTTCACGGGCCGCCTCTTTCAGCGACGCGCTGATTTCCTGGTTAGCGGGCCTGGGCCTGCTGACCGGCGTGGAAGCCTTCCGCGAATTCTTCAATCATTTTTTCATTGAACTGCGGAATGTCAGCGGGCTTGCGGCTGGTCACTAGTCCCTGGTCGCAGACCATCGGTTCGTCCACCCATTCGGCGCCCGCGTTTTTCAGGTCGGTCTTGAGCGACTCAAAGGAAGTAACCTTCTTGCCGCGCACGACATCGGCCTCGATGAGAAGCTGCGGGCCGTGACAAATGGCCGCGACCGGCTTGCCCTCCGCAAAGAAATGCCGCGCGAATTCCACGGCAGCCGGAATGGTGCGAAGCGTATCGGGATTCATCACGCCGCCGGGGAGGAGTAACGCATCGTAGTCTGCCGGGTTTGCCTCATCGAGCGGGATGTCGACAGCGAACGAGTCGCCTTCCTTGTCGTGGTTCCAACCCTGAACTTCATCACCGGAGGGGGAAATCACCTCGGTCTCCGCGCCTGCCTTCTCGAGCGCTTCGCGAGGTTTCTCCATCTCCACCTGTTCGAAACCATCCGCCACTAAAATGGCCACCTTTTTGCCTGTCAGATCGTTTTTCATGCAAGTGGCGTAGCCAACCGAATGCCAGCGCGTAAATTGCTTCGGTTCAAGCGGGGCCTTGGGCGACGGCGCCGCGAATCGCTGGTCTGCTCTTGCATCCTGCGAGGAGCTTCGACCGCCCGGAAGAATGCCGCTTGAAAGACGCGCACAGGGCTTCACGTTGGTGAATGCGCTTTCTTGCCATCGCCTCGGATTACGACGGCACCCTCGCTCATGACGGCAAAGTTCGGCCGGAGAGCCTGGAGGCCATCGGGCGGCTGAAGGCTTCCGGCCGGCGCTTTATCCTGGTCACCGGCCGGCAGTTCGAGGAACTCAAGCAGACCTTTCCCGAGTTCGCCATCTGCGACCTTATCATTGCCGAGAATGGCGCCACGGTTTGGAATCCGCAGACACGCGAGGAAATCGCGCTGGTCTCGGCGCCTCCGTCCAAGTTTGCGGAAGCGCTGCGCGAACGCGGAGTCCACCCGCTGGCGGAGGGCAAGGTCATTCTCGCCACCTGGCAGCCGCACGAAGTCGAGGTATTCAAGACGATTCGCGACCTTGGGCTGGAGCTCAATGTCATCTTCAACAAGGGCGCGGTCATGATCCTGCCCTCGGGCGTGAACAAGGCCTCCGGCCTGCACGCCGCGCTCAAGATGATCGGTCTTTCCGAGCACAATGTCGTGGGCGTGGGCGACGCCGAAAACGACCACGCCTTGCTGCAGGCGTGCGAAGCCTGCGCGGTCCCGGCCAATGGGCTCGCCAGCCTCAAGGAAGAGGCCGACCTCGTGCTGGAAGGCGACCATGGACGCGGGGTCGAGCAATTGATCGATGCGGTGATTGCGGATGATCTGGCCAGTCTCGGCCGCAAGCTGGCCCGGCACGATCTGCCGCTGGGCCAGACGCCGGACGGCACGCCCGTCACCGTGCCCGCGTATGGTGCGAGCGTGCTTATCGCAGGTACCTCCGGCGGAGGGAAGTCGACGCTCGCGACCGGTTTCATCGAAAAGCTGATCGAAGAGAAGAGACAATTTTGCATCATCGATCCGGAGGGCGACTACGCTGAGTTGCCCGGGACCGTGGTGCTCGGCGATCCGAAGCGCGCGGCGCGGCCCGAGGAAGTGATGACGGCCCTGCAGCAGAGCTCGCCGAATTGCGTGGTGAACCTGGTCAGCGTTCCGCATGAGGACCGGCCGGCTCATTTCGACAAGCTTTTCGCCTCGCTCCTGGAGCTGCGCAACCGGACGGGGCGGCCGCACTGGTTGATCCTCGACGAAACGCATCACATCGTGCCGTCCGTTCGGCGCGAGGCCACGGCGGGAATGCAGTGCGCGGCTAATCTCCTGCTCCTCACCGTCGAGCCCGATCACATCGCGCGGACGTTGCTGGAAAGTGTGGACCTGCTCCTGGCGATCGGTCGTGAGCCCGCCCGCACCATCGGTGCTTTCTGCGACGCTCTGGAGGAAAAACCGCCGGAGGTTGCTTCGGCCCCACTCCGGAAGGGAGAGGTGATGGCGTGGTGGCGGCGTCCTCGCGGCGAGCCGTTCCTTTTCCAGGCGGCCCAGCCGACGCTGCCCCGGCAGCGCCATGTGCGCAAATATGCCGAAGGCGATGTCGGCCTTGGGGCATTTATGTTTCGCGGGCCGGACGACAAGCTGCAGTTGCGCGCGCAAAATCTGTTTGTCTTTCTGCAAATGGGCGAGGGGATCGACGACATCACGTGGAATCATCACCTGCGAAACGGCGACTATGAAAAATGGTTCGAGGGCATCATCAAGGACCCCGAGCTGGCCGCCTTCTGCCGTGGCGTCGCCGGCAATGAGAGCCTGGATGCGCAGGCGACGCGGGCCGCCTTGCGTGGTGAAATCGAGAAACGCTACACCGGGCCGGCCTGACCAGGCGCTTAAATGACATGAAGCGGAATGCGCAGCGATTCCTTCGCCTTTGCCGGCGATTATGATAGCGTTTCGCGCATGATGCAAAAATCGGCTGCCCGTTTTCCCTGGATGTCGTTGGCCAAACTCGCCTGCCTGGCGCTTGTCACCAGCTTGCTGGCCGGTTGCGCCGGCATGGGTGGAGGCGGGGGCAACTATCACACCACTGCGTACGCACCGACGCCGGGCGCCGGGCCGGTGGTCGTCAAGGTTTCGCTCAAGACCCAGAACGTCTATGTCGAGCAGGGCGACCAGCTTTTGATGGGCACGCCGACCTGCGTGGGCAAGCCCGGTTATCCCACGCCCACCGGCACCTTCGCCGTCACGGGCAAGGACCGCGACAAGCGTTCGTCGAGCTACGGCTACTGGACGAACGGCAGCGAGACCCATCCGGGCACCTCGGGCCAGTCTCGCGGCCCGGGTTGGCATTATGTCGGGTATCCCATGGCGTACTGGGTCGAATTTGCGCCCGGGTTTGGCTTTCACGAGGGACCGATTTGGCCTTACCCCCGTTCGCACGGCTGCCTGCACCTGCACGAGACCGCCGTGGTGAAGTTCTCCGAGCTGGTTCACGAGGGCACGCCGGTGATCATCGCCTATTCGCTGCCGGAAGATGAAAAGTGGGGCCGCTCGATCGAGCGCCCGACCGATTATGCTGATCCCGATCCCGCGCCCTCGCTCATGATCTCCGACCGGTGGTTTACCAAGCCGCGCGAAAGCGAGCTCCTGCCGCCGAAGGGCAGCACAACGGGCTCGACCCCCACGGCCACCACCGCCTCGCCTTCGGCGACCAACCCCACCCTGTAACCATGGCTGCCACGGGTTTTAACCACATCGCGCTGAATTGCCGCGATGTGGCCCTGCAGGAACGCTTTTACACGAAGCACTTCGGGTTCAAGCGTTCCCGCACTTTTCACGCGGGGCTGCCGACGGAGTTTGTCATGCTCAAGCTCGGCGCGATGCGGCTGGAGCTGCACCCGACCGATTCGCTCAAGGTGGCCGGGTGCAATGCCGGCGAGCAGAATATCGGATTCAAGCACCTCGCCTTCGACGTGCCGGATCTCGCTCAGGCGATCGAGCGGTTGAAAAACGACGGCGTCACGTGCGACCCCATTGTGCCCGTCGCCAGCATCTCGCCGACTTGCCGCATCGTGTTCTTCCGCGATCTCGAAGGCAACATCATCGAGCTGATGGAAGATTACGCGGACGAGGCGTAACGGCGAGCAACGTCCGGTGGCGAAGGAGGGTCGGACCGGCGAGATTTGAACTCGCGACCTCTTCCACCCCAAGGAAGCGCCCTACCAAGCTGAGCTACGGCCCGAAGAATACCCGGCCATCCGGGGGCCATTCACCCTGCCAGAACCGGGAAAGGCGGCAAGCCGAAAGCGATGGACCAAGGCCGGCGCGGCGAATGTTATCGAGATGCCGATGTCAGCGGAATCATTTTGATAACCCTCGACGTGAGCGGACTTTAATCGCGGCGTGCTTCAACCTTTCTTTGTCGGGCATTTGGGCTTTAATTCCCGGGTGTCGAACCCTGAAACGCCGCCGGCGGTCCCTCCCTCCGCCGCCTTGGGGCAGCGGCTGGGCGGGCGCTATCTCCTGCAGGCGCACATCGGCAGCGGAGGCCTGGGCGACGTTTATCGGGCGCACGACGAGCAACTGAATCGACCTGTTGCCCTCAAGCGGGTGCGCCTGCAGGGCGCGCAGAACGAGCGGGCGCTGCTGGAGCAGACGTGGCGCGAGGCGATGACCACCGCCTCCCTGCAGCATCCAAATATCGTCACCATTCTCGATTATGGGCTGGAACCGGACGGGGCCTATGTGGTGATGGAACTGCTGGAGGGCGAGACGCTCGAGGAAGTGATCGCGCGCGGGCCGCTGCAATTCGTCGATTTCCATCGCTTTGCGCAACAGACGCTCGCCGGCGTGGTGGCGGCCCATGCCGTGGGCCTGATTCATCGCGATCTCAAGCCCGGCAATTTCATGATCATCCGTTCGGTCAAGGCGGGGCTGTTCACGGTCAAGGTCCTCGACTTTGGCTTGGCCAAGTACATGGATGTGCCGAAGCCGCAGTCGATGGATCACCTCAACTCGCTCATGGGTTCGGTGCACTACATGTCCCCGGAACAGTTTCAGCGCCTGCCCTTGGACCAGCGCACGGATCTCTATTCGCTGGGTTGCATCTTCTACGAAGCCATTACGGGCCACTCGGCCTTCGATGGCAGCAACGTGGCCGAGTTGATCGATGCCCACCTGAAGTCCGAGCCGTTCTCAATGAAGTACCTGCGGCAGGATCTGTCACCCGGGCTGGAGCGGTGGGTCTTGCGGTTGCTGGAAAAGAATCCGGCCCAGCGCACGTCCAGCGCGGCGGAAGCGCTGCGGACACTGCCGAGCCTGGGTTCGTGCACGCAGGATTTGCGGCGCAGTACGCTGCGGCTGATGGCCAAGGGCCGGCCCTGAAGACCGCCGTTACTTAAGGAGCCGCTGCACCACGCTGCTGAGCGTCTTCCCGTCCACTTGGCCGGCGGCCTTTGTCTGGGCCGCCTTCATGACCAGGCCCATCTGCGCCTTCGTCGTGGCGCCGGTTTCGTTGATCGCCTCTTTCACCAGCGCCTCGATCTTCTCCTCCGGCATTTGCGCGGGCAGGTAGGCTCGGAGAAATTCGAGTTCCATCTTTTCCTTGTTTGCCAGGTCCGTGCGATTGGCCTGGGTAAAACTCGCGATCGAGTCCTCGCGTTTCTTCGATTCCTTCCGCACGACCGCGATCACATCCGCATCGGTCGGTTCATTCTCCGCGCCCTTTTCCAGCGCGGCGTACTTCACCGCGGACTTGAGCATGCGCAGGACCGAGACCTTGTCGGCCTCGCGTGCCATCATGGCTTTCTTCAGTTCGGCGTCGATTTGGGAGACCAGACTCATAGGCGGCCAGACTACACCAAAGGCTCGCGATGGCCAGCGTGCGCAGGCGCGTGAACGCCTTGTCATGCGCACGAGTTCGTCCTTCCCAGCGGCACGAAAACCGCTACCACGTTGAAGCGTGAAACGAATTGCGGTCCTCACCTCCGGCGGCGATTCCCCCGGCATGAACCCGGCCATCCGGTCGATCACCCGCGCCGGCCTGCACAAGGGGCTGGAGGTGCTCGGCATCCGCAACGGGTACCAGGGCCTGCTCGACGACGAGGTCATTCCGCTCGATTCGCATATCGTTTCCGGCCGCATTCGCGACGCGGGCACGTTCCTGCAGAGCAGCCGGTGTCCGGAGTTCGTGAAGGAATCCGGCCAGCTCCGCGCCATCGAGGTGCTGAAGAAACACCGCATCGACGGCCTGGTGGTGATCGGCGGCGACGGCTCGCTCAACGGCGCGCGCGCTCTTTCGCGGCGGGGCCTGAGCGTCATCGGTTTGCCAGGTACGATCGACAACGACCTGTTCGGCACCGACATGGGCATCGGCGTCGACACGGCGCTCAACACCATCATCAGCCTGGTCGACATGATCCGGGCCACAGCCGCGTCGCACCGGCGCTGCTTCGTGGTCGAGGTCATGGGTCGCGGGAGCGGATATCTCGCACTGATGACGACGATCAGCACCGGATCGCAGGTCGCGGTGATTCCCGAGTACCGTGTCAATTACGAGCGGATTGCCCAGGTGCTCGATCGCCGTTTTTCCAGCCATCACAACAACAGCGTCATCATCGTCGCCGAGGGCGTCTGCCCGGGCACGGTCTTCATGGAACGGCTGGCGGAGCTGGGCAAGGTGCGGCAGGAAATCCGGCTCACCGTCCTGGGTCATGTGCAACGCGGCGGCTCGCCCACGCACTATGACCGCCTGCTGGCCAGCCGCATGGGCGAGATGGCGGTGCTGGCGTTGACCAGCGGCGAAAAGGGGTCCATGACCGCTGCGGTCAACGGCAAGATCCAGCTGCGCGATTTCGACGAGATTCTGGACAAGCACAAGGGTCTGCCGGCCGACGCCATCCGGCTCGCGCGCAATATCGGGATTGAGTTTGGGGATGCGGTGGAGTCGTAGCGTGGCCTTGCTGATTCAAGGTCTTCAGGGACACTTGGCGCGTGAGCGCGGCGATCCTCGGGGCCTTGATCTTGCTGAGTCCGCTGGCGCGAAAGGGGAGCGTTTCATCTTTCTACGCTGTCTGAACGGGAAAACGCCTCGTCGGTGATGCATCGTAACCGTCGAGTCGATGCGGACACGGGCAGATCGACGGGCAACATGTTTGGATTGGAAAGCTACATGGATGCCAGATGGACGTCCCTGCTCTGTGGAAATCCCTAGTGCCGGACTTTCGAGATCCGTCCGATGCTGGCACGACAGCTTGAGCCAAAATCTACACGGACGTTTGTGGAAGACCCGGATGAGTTCTCTGCGGTTGAGTTTGTCGATGAGGCCTCGCGGCAAGCTTAGTCGGCGTTACATATTTTACTGTAAAAACTAAAGAAATACCGTTATAAACCGAGAAACGAATCAGGGTCGTTCCGTCTCGATCATCCTATGAAATCTCTCGTTCTCGCCGCCCTTCTCGCTTTGGTTACGCTCGTGGCCCGGGCCCAGGTGCCCACCACTCCGCCGCCGGACGACAAGAACAAGGCGAAGCCGTTCGCGCCGGTTCTTCTCAGCCAGCACAGCGGTGCGGGGCGGCTCGGCGTTCGATTGGTGTTCGCCAAGGACGGAAGTTGCGTGATCGGCGGCCTCGCGCGGGGCGGCCCGGCCTTCGATGTGGGCTTCCGCGTGGGTGACGTCGTGGTGAAGATCGACAAGAATTATGTCAACACGCTGTCGCCGGACGAGGCGCGTCTCGCGCTGCATGGGCAGCCGGGCACAGGGGTGGAATTGACCGTCATGCGCGACGACAACCCGCGCTACATCGTGCGCGCGGCGGAGCGGCGTGTGCTGGCCGACGACGTCGAGGAAATGGCCCAGCCGCCGGTTTCCGAAGCGGCGCCCAGCCCCGGACCGATCTCCGACGCGGCCCCGGCGAAGTAACGTTCGACGCCCACGCGGCGTGGGCTAGTTTGGCTCCTCGTGAGTCTGTCTCCCTCCTCATCCCGTCGCGCCATCGTCGTTGGCTCCGGCTTTGGCGGGCTGGCCGCCGCCATCCGCCTGCGCGCGCGCGGCTACGAAACGACCGTCCTGGAGATGCGGGACAAGCCAGGCGGCCGTGCCTATGTCTTCGAGGACAAGGGCTTCATCTACGACGCCGGGCCAACAATCGTCACCGCGCCGTTTTTGATCGACGAGCTCTTCGCGCTGGCCGGGAAAAAGACGGAGGATTACGTCCGCATCGTGCCGGTCACGCCTTATTACCGAATCGTTTTTCACGATGGCCGCGTCTTCGACTACACCGGCAACGACGCGGAGATCGTCGAGCAGATCAAGCGCTTCAACCCGGGTGACGTGCCCGGATACCTCGAGTTCGTCAAGCAGTCGCGCGCGATCTTCGAGCGGGCGTTCATCGACCTGGCGGACCGGCCTTTCTCCTCCTTCGCCGACATGCTGCGCGTGGCGCCCGACCTGGTGCGGCTGCGCTCGCACGAGTCGGTTTATCGGCTCGTCTCTCGCTATATCCAGGACCCCTCGCTGCGGGTGGTCTTCAGCTTTCATCCGCTGCTCGTCGGCGGAAATCCGTTTCAGTCCTCGTCGATCTACGCGATGATCCATTACCTGGAACGGCGGTGGGGTGTCCATTTCGCCATGGGCGGAACGGGCGCACTGGTCGCCGCGCTGGTCAAGCTTTTCGAGGAGATGGGCGGGCGACTGCGGCTTAACGCGAAAGTGGACCGGCTTCTGGTCGAGAACGGTATCGCGCAAGGCGTGCGGCTGGCTGGCGGGGAGGAGCTTCCCGCCGATCTCGTCGTCTCCAATGCGGACGTGGCAAACTTCTACAAGAAAGCGGTCCCCGCCGAGTCGCGCCGCAAATGGACGGACAAGAAGCTCGACGGAATGCGGTATTCGATGGGGCTTTTCCTGATCTATTTTGGAACCGACCGCACCTATCCCGGTTTGGCGCATCATTCGATCGTTTTGAGCGAGCGCTACCGCGACCTGCTCGAGGACATTTTCCAGAAGAAGATCCTGGCCGACGACTTTTCTCTCTACCTGCACGCGCCGACGCGGACCGATCCCACACTCGCGCCGCCCGGCTGCGAGTGCTTTTACGTGCTCTCCCCGGTGCCGCACATGGGCGGCAACGTCGACTGGAATGCGGTGAAGGAACGGTATGCCGACGCCATCCTTGCCTCGCTGGAGAAGCTCTGCCCGGACCTGCGAAAGCACATCGTCAGCAAGCTCATTTGGACCCCGCTCGATTTCGAGGAACAACTCGATGCGCACCTGGGCTCCGCGTTTCAGTTCGAGCCCATCCTCACGCAAAGCGCTTGGTTTCGCCCCCACAACGTCAGCGAGGACGTGAAGAATTTCTACCTCGTCGGCGCGGGCACGCATCCCGGCGCCGGCCTCCCCGGCGTGCTCAGCAGCGCCAAGCTGCTGGAGCGGGTGCTTTGATCCCAATCTACGAGGTTCGCAGAAAGCAATACTCGCGATTCTAAGGAATCGATTCGCCATCCGCTCCACGGTTCGCGATGAGGTCTCCTGTTACGATGGACTTGCCGGCCTCTCAATTTGGCCCTCAAATTGGGCGAGCGTTCAAGGCCGGAACCAGTCGTTTGCAAGAGAAGGGCATCTCACGTGCCCAAATGCTTCTGGATGGGTCGGAGCAAGCGCGCGACGACGGCTTCCAGCATCGCCTCGTCCTTTGTCTCGACCAGCAGGCGGATCTTTGGCTCGGTGCCGGAGTAACGCAGAAGGACACGGCCCTGGCTGCCGAGCTCTTTTTCCACGGCACGGATTTCGTCGGCGATCTCGGGAATTTGCTCGAGCGGGATGCGTTCGCGTACTCGCACGTTGACGAGTTGCTGGGGGTACTTGCGCAGCCCGCGGCGCAGTTCGCTCAGCGGCTTGCCGGTGCGGCGCATGATGCGCAGGAGTTCAAGCGCGGTGACCAGGCCGTCGCCGGTCGTATTGTAGTCGCGCAGGATGACGTGACCCGATTGCTCGCCGCCCACGTTAAGGTTGTGCGCGAGCATCTGCTCGAGCACGTAGCGATCGCCCACGCCCGCGCGGAGCACCTTGCCACCTGCGGCGGCAAAGCATTCGTCGAGTCCGAGATTGCTCATGACCGTCGCGACAATGGTTTTCGAGGCCAGCTTGCCCTCGCGCAGCAGGTCGAGCCCGATGACCGCGAGCATCTCGTCGCCGTCGAGCAGCGAGCCTGTCTCGTCGCAGACGATGAGCCGGTCGGCGTCGCCATCGTGGGCAAGGCCAAGGTCGGCCCGGGTCTCCGCCACGAGCGAGGCCATCTCCTCGGGATGCGTGCTGCCGCAGCCGGCATTGATGTTGCGGCCATCGGGAGCCGCGTTGATGGTCCGGACCGTTGCCCCAAGTTTCTCCAGCACCGCCGGCGTCGTGAAGAAAGCAGCCCCGTGGCCGGCATCGACGACAAGGGTCATGCCGGTCAGATCGAGATCGGCGCCGTACGTAGTCGCGGCGAATTCGACGTAGTGCTCCGCCGCGTCGGCCATTGACGTGATGCGGCCAGGCCTGGTCGCGGGAGGCGGGGCTTCTTCCATGATCAGCTTTTCGAGCTCCAGTTCCAGCGCATCGTCGCACTTGAACCCCTCCGCATTGAAAAGCTTGAGACCATTGTCCTCCCACGGGTTGTGCGAGGCGCTGATCACGACGGCGGCGCAGGCGTTGGCCTGGCGGCTCATGACCGCGATGGCGGGCGTGGGCAGCACGCCGAGCAGAAGCACATCGATTCCCATTTCGGCGCTGCCCGAAGCGACCGCTTCCTCGAGCAGGGGACCCGATTCGCGCGTGTCGCGGCCGATGGCCACGGGCTGGCCGGGCGAGCCGAACTTAAGCGCAACGGCACGGCCAAACGCGCGCGCGCCGGCCGCGGTGAGCGGACCTTCGTTGGCGCGGCCACGGATGCCGTCGGTGCCGAACAGTCGCGCCATGGCGGCTTACTGAGCGGGTCCGGGTTTGACCGAAACGACCTCGATCATGAAAATGAGCGTCGAGTTCGGCGGGATCGTATCGTTGCCGTCCGCGCCGTAACCGAGGTTGGGCGGGATGATGAGCTTGCGCTTGCCGCCCGCTTTCATGGTTGAGGTGCCCTCCGTCCAGCCCTGGATGAGCGACGTCACGCCTTGCACATAGGTGAAGGTGCCGGGATCGTGCTTCTCCGAGGCGTCGAAGACGCGGCCGTCGGTGAACATGCCGGTATATTTCACTGTGACCTCGTCGCCCGTCTTGATCGTTGGGCCGGTGCCGGGAGCAAGATCGACGTACTGCAGGCCGGAACCGGTGCTGACGATCGGCTTGCCCGTGTCCTTGTCGATGGCGCTTGCGCTTGAATTCGCCAGGCCCGAAGGCGCCGGGGCAGGGGTTTGCGCGCCCAGATGGAGCAGGGGATTGATCGGGTTAAAGGTCAGGGCTGGCACCAGCAGCAATGCCAGGATCGCAAGCCGGCGGCAAGGGGAGGAAATCGGTTTCATAGGGCGGTGATTGAAGCGTAATCGATGGCGAATGGCGAGCGTTCCTCGGTGGGCAGGGCAACAATCAGGTTGCAGCGCGACCCGCGCGCTCGGCCTGCGTGGAATTCCAGAGCTTCGCGTAAGCACCGCCCTGGGCCAGCAGCTCCTTGCCCGTGCCCGACTCAACCACACGGCCCTGGTCGAGCACGTAGATGCGGTCGACATGGTGGATCGTGGAGAGCCGATGGGTGACGATCAGCGTCGTGTACCGGCGCATGAGGGCATCGAGCGTGCTCATGATTTCAGCTTCGGTCGTCAGATCGAGCGCGCTGGTGGGCTCGTCCAACAGGAGGATGGGCGCGTCCTTGAGGAAGGCGCGCGCCAGGCCGATGCGCTGCTTCTGCCCGCCGCTCAGGCGCACGCCGCGCTCGCCCACCGGCGTGTCGTAGCCGCGCGGGAGTTGGTTGATGAAGACGTCCGCCTGCGCCGCGACGGCGGCCGCGCGAATGTCGTCCCGGCCCGCGCTCGGCCGGCCATAGGCGATGTTCTCGAGAACCGTGCCGCTGAGGAGCAGCGTGTCCTGCAGGACGACGGAGATGTTGGCGCGCAGCGATTTCTTAGTCGCCTCGCGCACGTCCGTGCCGTCGATCAGCACGCGGCCCGCGCCCGGATCGTAAAAGCGTGGCACCAGCGACAGCAGGGTGGTCTTGCCCGCGCCCGTTCCGCCGACCAGCGCGACGGTCTGCCCGGGCTCGATGGTCAGCGAGATGTCGCGCAGGATCGGGTGGACCGCCTCGTAGGCAAAGGCGACGCTCTCGAAGGCGATGGAGCCGCTGACCCGGCCGAGTGGCCGAGCGCCCGGGGTTTCCGGCACGGCGTCGGGCGCGTCGAGAATCTCGAAGACGCGCTGCATGCCGGCGGCCGCGCCTTCCAGCGCCCAGGCGGTGTAGCTGAGCTGCTCCAGCGGCTGGTAGAGCATGGTGACAAAGCCAAGGAACTGCGTGAGCTGGCCCACGGTCAGCCGATGCTCGAGAATATGGAGCACGGCGACGGTGAGGACGAGCGAAAGGCCCAGCGCCATCACGGTGGAGATGGCGAGGCTGGAAACGGCGTTGGTGATCGTGAGGCTGAGATTGGCCGCGTAGCTTTCACGGGCTTCCCGCGCGAACTCGCGCACCTCGAACTCCTCCTGCCCGAAGGCGTGGACGATGCGGATGCTGGTCAGGCCCTCGCTCGCCCGGGCGAGCACGTCGCTTTCCTCCTGTTGCAGGGTGGTGGTCTGCCGCCGCACGCGCGCGGAGAAAAAGTAGATCGTGGCCCAGAGCGGCGGCAGGATGACCAGCGAGACGCCGGCGAGCACCGGGTCGAGCGCGAACATATAGCCGAAGGTCATCAGGAGCGTGATAACGGAGCCAAAGATGGTGTCGAAGCCGCGATTGAAGTAGGTCTGCACCGCCTGCGAGTCGTAGGCGACGCGGAAGGTGGAATCGCCGCTGCGGCGCTGGTCGTGGAAATGGAGCGGCAGGTACTGGAGGTACGAGTACAGCTGGGTGCGCAGTTCCAGCAGCGCCTTGAGTCCCACCTCGATGGAAACGTAGTTGCGCCAGAATCCGAGCAGCCCGGCCAGCAGGTAAACAACCAGCAGCGCCACGCCGGCAAAGATCGCGCCGTGCCAAGCAGGGAACGACCAGCCGGCCCACCGCGCGACGCCATCCGGCCCGACCGTCACCACATGATCGATGGCCCAGGCGATCGGCCAAAATTTGAGCAGGTTAAAGGCGACTCCTACCACCAAGAGAACAAGGCTGAAGCTGATTGTGCCGAGGTAAGGCCGATAATAGCCAACGACGCGACGGTAGAGAGTCATGGCGGATAACAGGAAAAAAAGGGTTACAAAAGATCGGGCGTGCCGCGCGCGCCATGCCAGATACGCATCATCTCGATGGCGGATTCCGAGGGAACAAAACGATAAATCAGCCGATAGTTGTGATGGATCACCTCGCGGTACGCAGGATTGTCTGCTTCGGGCACCACCCGGCCCATCTGGGGGAAGTCGGCGAGCAACTCGATTTTTTCCAACAAAGCAGCTACGAACACTTCTCCGGCGGAAGAGCCATCGGTGCAGACGAATCGTACCAAATCCTGAAGATCAGATTCCGCCTGGAACGACCAGCTTATCTCAACAGCCATGAAGCCAGCTTTTTTTTGACTTCGCTGTGCGGAATCTTTTCACCGCGATCAAGCTGGTCGATTCCAACTTGAATCGCCGCCAGGAAGCGCAGCTTTTCCGACATCTGTTCGAGCGTGCAATCTTCCGGCAAACGCGCAATCGCTTCCAACGCCAGCTCTTTTTGGCTCATGCCCTTATTCTGCACGAAGTCGCTCCAGCGTCCAAGGCGATTCAACTCGCCTCGGACCCCTTCTTCGCCACCGGCTGCAGGCCGGCGCGGATCGCGGCGACCTCCACCAATTCCGCCAAGCGGTGGCGCAGGCGCAGGCCGTGCAGGACCCAGATGGAGGCGCAGCACGACAGGCCGATCGCGATGACCGGCGCGGCGTAGGGGCGGTAGAGCATCGTCACGATGGCGAAGGTAGCCAGGATCGCGCTGGTGAGGGAGGAAAAGGTGCTGACGTTGAGGAAATTGCCGACCCGGGTGAGGCGCCGGCCGTGCGGGTAGATTTCCGTCATGGACCGCAGGCGCAGGTTCCACCAGCGGCTGGCGAAGATGAGCAAATCCCAGTTGGTCCAGCCGGTATCGAGCGCGTACTTCCAGCCTTCCTCCTCGAGCAGTTCCTCGGTCTTGGCGAGCAGGTGGTGGCGTTCCAGCCCGGTTTCGCTCCAGAACGAAAGGTGGCCGGAGCCGGCCCAGCTCACGCTCATGTGCGGCGACTGCTCGCGGGTAGCGATGACGGCGCGGGGGGTGCGCTTGCCGCGCAGCCAGGTGAAGTAGCGCGCCCAGGCGCGACGCCACGGCTGCATGATGCTCAGGTAAAGCAGGAGCAGGCGCGCGGGGATGCTGTCGTATTTGGTCTCGATCCGCGCCTGGGCCATGTAGGAAAGGCCCACGATCAGTGTCAGGCCGAACATGATGAGCGGAATCAACCGCAAGCTTGCGAGCGGCACGGAGAGAAAAAAAACAAACAGCGTGACGCCCAGCCATTCCAGCGAGCTGAGCAGGCCGGCCCACGGGTTGTAACGCTTCGGATAGATGCACTGGAATAGCCCGGTGCCGAAAATGCCGTGATAGATCACCGGCTTGCTGAAGAACGAATCCATCCGCACCTGGGAATAAACGTTGCCGTGCCAGATGGCCGAGCCGGTTGGCCCGAAATACTGGAGGTGCTTGTAGCGCAGCATCGCCTCGGCCTCGCCGTACCCGACTTGCTGGGAAAAATAGGTTTTCACATCGAAGCGGCGATAGTGCCAGACCACGGCGGCGGGGCTGAAGCCGATCTGGTAGCCGAGCTGCATCAGGCGCCAGCAGACGTCGACGTCGTCGCCGGCCTTGCGGTATTCCGGATCGAAGCCGCCGATCATTTCCAGCGCCCACTTGTGGTAGGCCATGTTGCAGCCGGGCACGTG
>CAZZYY010000045.1:0-5790 GCA_964658475.1 uncultured Candidatus Methylacidiphilales bacterium
CCGTTACCTTCTGCTCGTGGGCGGGTACGCGGCGCAGACCTTTTCGATCGGGGCGTTTGGCGTCTGGGGCCCGGCCTTCCTCCATCGCTCGCACGGCATGCCCCTCGACCGCGCCGCGACGAATTTCGGCGTCATCCTTGCCGCCATGGGGCTGGCCGCCATGGCCACGGGTGGCTTGCTCGGCAACCTGCTGCGCCGCCGCCACGCCGAGGGCTATGTCTGGCTGATGACCGGCTCCATGGCGCTCGCCGTGCCGGTCTGCTTCCTGGCCCTGACGGTGGGGGGAGCGGCCGCGGCGCTGGCGGGGCTGGCGGTTTCGATCTTCCTGCTTTTCCTGCCCACGGGCCCGATCGCCACGGAGATGTTCGAGATCGTCCCGGCGCACCTCCGCGCCAGCGCCATGGCGCTCTGCACCTTTTTCATTCATCTTTTCGGCGACCTTGGATCGCCCGCGCTCGTCGGCTCCATTTCGGAGAAGGTGCACAGCGCGATGCTCGCCACAGGTTCTGTCGCCGCGCGGGCCGACCTGGAAAACGCGATGGGCTTGCGCTACGGCGTGCTCCTGCTGCCCTTCGTGCTGATTGTGGGCGCACTGCTCTGGGCCGCGATGCTGGCCGTACCGCACCGAGTTCAACGTTCATGAAAATCGTCGCGCGTCTTCTTTCCGGCGAGATCGCGGACATCCACGTCGAGCACGGGCACTTCGCCTCCATCACCGCCCGCAAGGAGGACATTCTCGACCTGCCGTGGATCGCGCCCGGTCTCGTGGATATCCAGATCAACGGCTTTGGCGGCGTCGACTTCAACCGCGCGCTCGAGTCGTCCGAAGCCTGGCACCACGCCACCAGCCAGCTTTATGCCCATGGCTGTACCGGCTTCCTCATCGCGCTGATCACGAACACGGAAGCCGGTTATCGCAACCGCCTGAGCGAGCTCACCGCCGCCATCCGCCGCGACCCGCGCAACTGCCTCGGCTTTCACCTCGAAGGCCCGTGGCTTAATCCCGATCCCGGTTATCGCGGCGCCCATCGCTCGGAGTGGATGACAAAACCGGACGCCATCCGGCTGGAAGCGTGGCGCGAAGCGGCTGGCGACTTGATCAAGCTTGTCACGCTCGCGCCCGAGATCGATCCGCCGGCCAGCCTGGACCTCATTCGCGCCGGTACGGCCAAGGGCATCCGTTTTTTCGGCGGTCATTCGGCGGCCATGGGCGCCACGCTGGCGCGTGCCGGCGAGGCGGGCCTCGCGGGCTGGACGCATCTGGGCAATGCCGTCCCGGCCAACGTGCCCAAGTTCGACAATGTGCTGCTTCACGTGCTCGCGCAACCCGGCTTGCTCGCCTCGCTCATTCCAGACGGCGTGCATGTTCCGCCCCACGCTTTTCGTGCACTGGTCAGCGCCCTCGGCCCGCGTTTGCTCCTCACCACCGACGCCATGGCCGCGGCCGCCGCAACCGGTCCCGGCCCGTTCACGCTCGGCGACATCCCGGTGCAAGTGGGTGACGATGGCTGCGCTCGCCTGCCCGATTCCGGCCGGCTCGCCGGATCCACGCTGACGCCGTTCGCCGGAGTCTTCCGCGCAGAGAAAATGGCCGGCCTTTACCTTGAGGATGCCTGGCGCGCGTTCTCCACCCGGCCCGCCGATCTGCTCGGCCTCTCGCGCCACCTCACCACCGGCGACCCGGCTGACTTCTGCCTGATCTCGCCAGACCAAACGCCCGACCTGCTCGCCACCTATCATCGCGGCGAATGCGTTTACGAGGCTCCCTAAAGGCTGGCGATGCGGGATCCTTCACCGCACCTGGCTTAGTGCCGCCTCGGCCAGGATCGCCTGCGCGGCGCGCTTGCTGGCGCCGGGACCGCCGAGCGTGGCGACGATGTCCGCCACGCGCTGCTTCATCGCCTCGCGCTTCTTGCGGTTGCCCAGCAACTCGAGCGCCTGGCCCGCAATCGCGTCCGGCTGCATCTTCTCCTGAAGCAACTCGGGCACGACCTCCTCGCCCGCCATGACGTTGACCATGCTGAGGTGATTTACCTTCACCAGCCGCTTGCCCACCGCCCAGGTCAGCGGGTCGACGCGGTAGACGACGATTTGCGGAATGCCGACCACCGCGCATTCCAGCGACGCCGTCCCGGATGCCACCACTGCCAGCGCGCAGCGCGAGAGGTGCGAGACGGCGTAGCCGCTGTTGAACTCGATGCTGAAGTTGGGCGCGGGCAGGCCAACGGTCAGGGTCCGCGCGAGCTCCTGCATCTTCTCGTTGGGGGCGAGCACCACAAATTTAAGCCCCGGCCGACGCACGGTCATGATGCGGGCTGCTTCCCACAGAACAGGCAGGTGCGCCTCCACCTCCGAGCGGCGGCTGCCCGGCAGCAAAGCCACGGTGTCCAGGCTCGGCTCGACCGCCTCGATCTTCTTCACGCGATCAAGCATGGGGTGGCCCACGAAGTTCACCTTCAGTTCCGGCGCCGCCTGCGAGAACCACGCTTTCTCAAACGGCAGGATGACGAGCAGCAGATCGAGAACCTTCTCCATGTTTTTCACGCGGCCGGCCTTCCAGGCCCAAACCTGCGGGCTGATGTAAAAGATGGTGCGCGAGCCCGGCAAGTCGCGCCGCAGTCGGGCGGCGAGCCGGAGGTTGAAGCCCGGATAATCGATCAGCACGGTGGCCTGCGGATTCTCCTTCCGCGCAAGCGCCAGCACGCGCCCGAAGAAATAGCGGAACTTGAAGTAGTGCCTCAGGACCTGGGTCAGCCCGACCACCGCGTGCGCGGACAAATCGAAAAGCTGCTCCTGCCCCGCCGCCGCCATCTTCGGTCCACCCACGCCAATGATGCGCACGCCGGGCCGTTCCTCGCGCAACGCGTGGATCAGTTCCGCGCCGTGCGCGTCACCGCTCGCCTCACCCGCCACCAGCAGCAGCGTGAGCGGTTCGCCCGCGGGGCCGCTGGTCAGGGTGCGCGCCTCGCTCATCACGGAATCGCTGGCCATGCGTCAGGGCTTCGCGTTTTGCTCCGCGATCTGCTGCGTGATTTTCATCGCGATCTCTAGCGCCTTCGACGCCTGCGCGCCGCCGACGCGGGGTGCTGCACGGTTGCGCACGCAGTCGACAAACGCCGCCAGCTCCAGCTTCAGCGGCTCGTCTTTTTCCACCTTGATCTTCTCCTTCGTGATCTGCGTGTCGATCTTGCGGTAGATCTCCCCGCTCTGATCGAAGTAATCGAGCGACAGGTAGGCGTCGTCCTGGAAGACCCGGATCTTGCGCATCTTCTCGAAGCTGATGCGGCTCGCCGTTAGATTGGCCACGCAGCCGTTCTCGAACCGCAGCCGCGCGTTCGCGATGTCCTCGCCCTTGCTCAGCACCGGCGTGCCGACCGAGTCGACGCTGACCAGCGGCGAGCGCACCAGATGCAGCACCACCTCAATGTCGTGGATCATCAAGTCCAGCACCACGCCGATGTCCGTGCTGCGGCCGGGATAGGCGGAAAGCCGGTGCGACTCGATGAAGCGCGGCCGGGTCAGCTTTTCCTCCAGCGCGCCCAGCGCCGGGTTGAATCGTTCGATGTGACCGACCTGCAGCACGAGCGATTTGGAGGAGGCCAGCGCCACCAATTCCGCCGCCTGCTCGGTGTTGTCCGCGATCGGCTTTTCCACCAGCACGTGGCGGCCCGCGCGCAGCAGGTGGCCGGCGATCTCGTGGTGCGTGTTCGTGGGTGTGGAGACCGTGGCGGCATCGATCACCTCAGCCAGCGCCTGCACGCTGGGAAATGCCTTGACCCCGTGCTTCTGCGCGAGCTTCTCGGCCACCTCGCCGTCGAGATCGAAAAGACCGACGAATTCCACCCCGGGCAGGCGCGAATAGATGCGCGCATGCTCGCGGCCGATGTGGCCCACCCCGACGACTCCGACCCGTACCTTGTTCATAGCGTTGTTCCGTCCACTCCCACCAGGGCGATGCCCCAGCGTTGCGCCTGCGCCAGCACCGCAGTGCGGTCCAGCAACAGCGTGCGGGCCGCCTCGCAGGCAATCACCCGCACGCCGGCGTCGCGCGCCCGCTCCATGGTACGCGTGCCGAGCACCGGAACGTCAAAGCGAAAATCCTGGCGCGGCTTGCTCACCTTGATGAGGATCACGTCGCCCCTGCCCAAGCGCCCGCCCCGCTCCATGGCCGCGTCGGTGCCCTCGAATGCCTCGACCGCCACGACGGTCCCGTTCTTCACCAGGACGCTCTGCCCGATGTCGAGCCGGCTCACTTCCTTGGCGATGCGAAAGCCGAAGGCAATGTCCGCCTCCTGCTTACGGGAAAGCTTCGGCCCGGCGATCAGGCCGGCCGTGGCCAGCGAATCCTCGAGGAACGTGGTGGCCGGGAGCAGCTTCGTGCCCACGCGCTGCAACTCGTCGGCGATCGCGCCAAAGATCGACTCCGCGTTGCGCTCCTTCAATTTCGCCAGCAGCAGCAGCGCCTTCAAGTCGGGCCGCAACTCGAACAAATTCCCCGGCCGCACCTGCCCCGCCATGATGGCGTGCCCGATCTTCTGGTCGCGAAAATAGCCGACCAGCGCGCCGAGCTGCCCGACCCGCAGCTCCGCGTAGTTATTCACCAGCTTTGCCACCTCTGGCTGCGTCTCGCCGGGAAACCCGACCGCGACCAGGCGCGGCACGCCCTGCGCTCGCGCCGCTTCCGCGAGCAGCACTGGATAGCGCCCGCTGCCCGCGATGATACCGAGCGCGTCCAGCTTCACGGCACGTCCCCGCCGGTCACGCGCCCGTGAAATTGCCGCCGGCAAAACCAGAGCATGCCCAGCAGGTCGATCGTGGCGCGCACCGCCCGCTTGCCCCCCGCCACCTTGCTCACGCCCGAGTGGCGCGCGCGATGATTCACCGGCATCTCGCCGATCTTGTAGCCGGCGGAAAGAATCAACGCCGGCATGAAGCGGTGCATGCCGTTCCAGCCCGGCAGCCGTTTCGCCGCCTCCGCCCGCAACACCTTGAGCGTGCAGCCGGTGTCGCTTGTATGATCCTGCAAAAGCGCGCCGCGCACCGCGTTGGCGATTTTCGAACTCGCCCGCCGCACAAACGTGTCGTGCCGGTTCGTGCGCACGCCCGTGACCATGTCGAGCTTCTCTTCCACCAGCTTGCGATAAAGCTTCGGTGCGTCCTGCGGATCGTTCTGCAAATCGGCGTCCAGCGTGATGACAAACTCGCCGCGCGCGGCCTGCATGCCGTAATACATCGCCGCACTTTGGCCGCTGTTGCGGGTCAGGCTCAGCCAGCGGATCGGGTAACCGGGGCTTGTCGGCGGCTGCGCAAACTGGTCGGTGCTGCCGTCGTTGACCAGGAGGATTTCCGCCGGGTGTCCCAGCGCCCGCAGCATGGTGTCGATCTCCGCGATCAGCGGCGGCAGGTTGTCCGCCTCGTTATAAAACGGGACGACGACGGAAAAGAGGACGTTCATGAGGCGGCTTCCCGGCCCGAGCGAAGATGCCTCACCCGGTCGCGGAAAAACGGAACGGAAAGAATGACGCTGACCAAGCCTGAGAGCAAGACGATCCAGTCGCCCCACGCCTCGTGGAGTGTTCGGTGGGCGGGATAATAGCGCAGCGTGCTTTCGAAGATCCCCGCCGAATCGATGTCCCGTCCGTGCTCGTCGCGGAACCGGTCGGCCATATGCCCATCCTGGTCGATCACGCCGGTGATTCCGTTGTTCGAGCAGCGAATCATTGGCCGGTCGTGCTCCACGCAGCGAAAGATTGCCTCCTGCAAATGCTGGCGGATTCCCCATTGCCCGCA
>CAZZYY010000045.1:5890-17172 GCA_964658475.1 uncultured Candidatus Methylacidiphilales bacterium
GGAATGTCGAAATCCTGCGAGCCGAGCAGGAAGTAGCCATCGTACTTCGTGCAAACCGTCTCCACCGCCTCGTTCATGCCGCGGTCGTTGAACACACCCTCGTCGATCGTCGCCTCCGGCCAGATGAGCAGGCGCGGATGATCGGCCGCCGCCTTGAGCGAGAGCGCGACCTCGAGATCGAGCGCGTGCTGCATCCGCTGCGCGAACGTCTCCGCGTTTCCGCCGCCCACGATCTGCTCGATGTCCGGCTGGATGCAGGCGAAGTACAGCGGCGCGCCCAGCGGTTCCCCTCGATGGCGAAAGAGATGCTGCGCCCCCAGCGCGAAACCCAGTGCCACGAGAAACAGCGCCGCGGCGAAAGGGAACGAGGGCCGCAACGCGCGCTTCTCCCGCACGGTCTCCACCATGGCCAGCAGCCCTTCTGCCCAAAGGATATTCACCGTCACGAGCAGGAAGGAAAGCAGGTGGACGCCGCCGAAGGCCGCCAGTTGCCGAAACGCGATGCTTGTCGCCTGCGAGTCGCCGAGCTCGTTCCAGTCGAACCCGGTCAGGAACCAGCTCCGCCACCATTCCAGCGTCACCCATAGCGCCGCCGCGCCCAGCGCCTGCCCAAGAACCGCCACGTTGGACGGTGCCCGGCCCGGTTTGAGAAACCGCTTTACCAGCAGGAACCAGCACGCCGGGTAGAGCGCCAGGTACGGAATAAGAAAGAACACCCCCAGCGCCGTGACGTCCGAGATCCACCAGAACGTCGCCGCAAAGTAGATCAGTCCGACCAGATAGCCGTAACGGAACGGCCGACGCCGCACACTTTCGCTGCGGGACAGCACCCACCACGCCGGCACCAGCGCGATCCAGGCCAGCGGCGCGCATGAAAACGGGGCCAGGCTCAGCACGACCAAAAGGCCCGCCGCGGCACACCATGCCCAGCGAAACCGTTCCAGCACCCGATCGACCACGCGGGAGGCTACGGCCCTTCCCCAACCGAGACAAGAGCCGCCGCAAGCCCAGGCGGCCCCTTTTTCCCTGACTTTTCACCTGCCCAGCGTAAAAAGGCCCGATGCGCCTTGGTCTGCCTCTCATGGTATTGACCTCCCTGTCGCTGCACGTCATCGCGCTGCTTTTCTGGCTGCTCTCATTAAAACCCGAGCCCGGTGCCGGCGGCGCCAAATCCGCGGAGCCGCCCGGCCCCGTCGTCGTCATCAGTCGTGAAATCGCGCCGGAACCGCGCAGCCGCCCTCCGAGCCGTGCCGCCCCGCCGCCCCGGCCGCCGACCCTTGCCGACCAAAGCACCTTAGCCCCGCGTCCGAAGCCCGCCTCGGCCCAGCAAAGGAACAGCGAGGCCATTCTCGCCGGCCGGGGCGGCCCGCACCTGACCGGCGGCGTGGTCTTCCTGCTCGATATCTCCGGCAGCATGTACGAGCCCTATGCCGGCGTGACGCGCCTCGCCCTCGCCCGCAAATTTATCGACCGCCAGATCGCCGCGCTGCCCAATGGCATGCCCTTCTCCATCGCGCTTTACGGGGAAACCACCATGAGCGCCGGGCCGCTGGTGCCCGCCAACGAGACCACCCGCGCCGCGGCCATTCAATACCTGGCCGAGGATTACGATTGCGGCGGAGGCACCAACCTGCCGGCCGGTCTCGACGTCGCCGAGAGGTTGCGCCCCTCCAGCATCATCCTCGTCACCGACGGCGACCTCAACATTGCCGATGCGAAGCTGATGCAGGAGGCTCGCCGCATCCTGGGCCAGCCGGGGCCTCAACTTTCCGTCTTCGGCATTGCCCCCCGCGACAACACCGGCGACGAACAGCTGCTCGAGGATCTCGTCCGCCAGCAATCCGGCACCTACCAGCCCATGGGCGTGCCCGGAGCAAAGTAGACCGTTAGAAAAACGACTCCCAGCAGCGCTCGATGGCGAAGCCACCGCCCGCGGCCTCGAGCCCTGCCCTAACCCCCGGAACCGAATGCCAGGCTTTTGACGCCCGCCGCCGTGCAGGCGTTGAGCACATCCACCACTCGCTGCTCGCGCGTGCTTGCCGTGGGGATCACAATGACCGGCTGATTGGGATTGCTCGCCGTCAGGCCCTTGAGCCGCGCGATGGTCTCGGGCAGAGCATCGCCCTCCGTGGTGTCGGTCGGGGCGTTGTTCACGCTGACCTGCCCGTCGGCATCGATGGTGATCTGCACGGGCACGAACTTGCCCGGCTGTCCGCCTGGCAACTGCGTGGCGATGGAGGCCTCGTGCTTCACCGAACCGGCCGCCACCATGAAAAAGAGCAGCAGCACGAACAGGATGTCCAGCATGGGCGCGATCTGCAGCCCGAAATCACCGCTGCTTCCGCCGCCGCCCGCCATCTCAGGTCCCCCCCGCAGGTGAAGGGGCCGGGGCCGCCGGCTTGTGGCCGCCGGTGATCACGGCGAAGCTCACCTTGCTGATGCCCGCACTGCCGCACGCGCTCATCACGTCCGAAACGTTGCTGTACTGCACATCGCGGTCCGAGCGGATCAGCGCGTAGGAGCGCGGGTCGGCCGCGACCTTGGGCGCGAGGTAACCGGTGAGGGAGGCCGCGTCGGGAAAGGCGCGCCCGTCGATGGTGAACCCGGCGGTCTGGTTGATGTGGTCCCAGGAGATGTTGATCACGATCTGCCCTTCGTGCCGCTTGTGCTCGTCCTTCTTCGCCTGATCGGCATCGGGGAGAATCAGGTTCTTGTCTTTCTTCAGCAACTCGGTCGAGGTGATGCTCATGAAGAAAAGGGTCAGCACCAGCAGCACGTCGATCATGGGCGCAACCTGAAACTCCGGGTCCTCCTCCGGTTCCCGGCGCCTCTCGCGTCGCGCCCGTTTGTTGGCATTGGAAGCCATAAAGAAATCGCGCCGCCGATCAGGTGCCCCAGTCGAGCACCGTGCCGCAATTCGGGCACGGGGTGGTGCCGACATTGATCGGCGCGTTGCAGGAGGGGCAGTTGGTTGTCACCGTACGGGAAACCTTTTGCGAGGTGCCCGCCCGCGCCGAACGCAGCTTGCCCGACGGGTCGGCGGAAAAACTTTCGCCAATGCGCACACCGGACAGCTGCTCGTAGGGCACCTCGTCCAGCATGCGATAGACCTGGCTTTCCGCGTAGAGAACCGCGGTGGTCGCGCGGGCGCGCAGGATGTAATAAAAGACGAAGGCCGGGATGGCGACGATGAGACCCGAGGCCGTGGCCACCAGCACCTCGCCGATGTTGCCCGCCAGCTTCGACGGATCGGTGATGCCGTTCTGGCCGAGGGTATGGAACGCCTTGATCATGCCCCAGACCGTCCCGGTCAGGCCGACCATGGGCGAGACGACGCCGATGACGGAAAGGTACGTCGTATTCGTGCGCAGCACAGTCGACTCGCGCAGCGCGGTTTCCTCGATGGCGAACTCCACCGCGTCCTTGCCGCGCCCGATGCGCTCCAACCCCGCACCGAGCACGTTGCTGAGAAAGCACTTGTTTTGCTGGCAGATGTTCCACGCCTCCTGGTAATTCCCGCTCGAGAAGGCCTCGCGCAGGCGGGCCACCAAGGCCTTTGGGGCGAGCTTGCCAATGCGCAGCTGGTAGAAGCCTTCCGCGGTGAACCAGACCACGCAGATCGAGGCAATGACCAGCGCGTACATCACCGGCCCGCCCTGCAGGAAGAGGGTCGTCAGCGTTGTGTCGCTGCCCGGCGCCGTCGCCGGGGCGGCGGTGGTGTCGCCGGGACCGGCGGCGCCCGAGGCCGTGTCCGCGGACGCACCCGGTGCACCCGGCGCGTTCGTGGCCTGGGCGTGCAGACCAACGGAAAAGAACGCCAGCAGGGCTGCGGCCGCCAGGACTTTCAGGAGTGAGGAAGGAACAAGGGAGGACATAAAGGGATCAGAGCCAGGATCGGGCCGCAAAGAACAGCCGCTAGTCTACACTGACGCCTGGGGCGGTGGCTCGCAGTTTTTGCACCAATTGATCGGACTCATCCACCAGCGCACGGTTCTGGTAAAACATGGTCTTCACTGTCAGGTACGCCTCCAGCGCTTGCGAATACTTCTTCTGCGTCTCCAAGATCTGGCCGTAGACGAGAAAAGCGTTGGCGTAGGCGCGCGCCTGGCCGGCCGAAGGGGCCATCGTCTTGTTCGCCGCGTCGATCACCGGCTGCAGCGTGGTCAATGCCTGGTCCGCCTTGCCCTGCGAAAGAAGCACCTTGGCCTGGCCCGCCGTGGCAATCGGTGTATAGACGCTGCCGGGATAAAGCTGGTTGATCTGCGCGTAGATCGCATTGGCCGCATCGTCCTGGTTCAACGCCGAATAGGCGTCCGCCAGTCGTCCCATGGCATCCAGCACCCAATCGGTGGGCAGCCCGGCATACGCCTTGACCAGCGGCGCCAGCGTGGCCACCACCTGGGCGGGAGGCTGGCCCTTGGCCGCCGCTAATTCGGGCGGCGCGGCCATCGACACCGTCTTGATATCGGAAAGCTGGTAGGGCAGCGTGACGAGGCTCCCGTTGGAGGCAGCCGATTGCACCGTCACCTGACCGTTGGAAACGCTGATGATATGTCCCGGCATGACCTGCCCATTGTTCATCGTCAGCTGATCGGCCAGCGCCACGGATGAGGTGGCAGCCAACGTCAGCACCGCGCCGACCACGAGCCGCCATGCGCGGAGAAAAACGCCAATCGCCATCATAGTTATTTAGCACGAAAGCGCATTGGGTCGTCAACGGAAAGGACGTTTTTCACGGCCGGGCCACGCCCTTCAGATGGAAAACCGGCGGCCATTCGCAAGATCCTCAGCCCGGTTAGCTGGGATCGGTTCAATCCAGCAGCGAGCAACGCGGGCCGAATGGCCTCTTCTTCCCTTCCTCAGCCCGATTGAACCGCTGCCAGCGACTCCGGAGGCGTTTGCCCTACGCCGCCGCTCAGCCAGGTAGCCGGCGCTCTCCGAGCGCCGGCTACCTGACTTTCCTTTGTCGCCATCGTTTCCAAGGGAGACCTGGAACGAGGGAAACCCGCAGTACGTCAGCCGCCCATCGGTCCGGCCATCAGAGGCCGCGGCCCTCGCCTCCTTTGTGACGGAATTGTGACATACCGAACCTTGCCGCGAGCCCGTTGGAGAGGTACCCTTACCGGCCCATGAAGCGCCTGCTTCGTCTCCTATTTTTTGCCTTGGCGGCGGCCGCACCACAGAGTTCCACCCGCGCCGGCGTGGCTCCCTTTACCGACCCGGGCAAGATTGATTTCGATACCGCGATCGAGCTGCTCAATCCCTACGGGACGTGGGCGAAGGTCGGTGACAAGTGGGCTTACACGCCGCTGGACCACGCCGTTCCCTACACCAACGGCCGCTGGCTTTACAGCGAGTATGGCTGGCTCTGGAAGGGCAACTCGCCCATCAGTTGGGCGACCGAGCATTACGGTTACTGGAAGCGGGGCTCCGACAAAGTCTGGGCCTGGTATCCCGGGCCAAACTGGCTGCCCCAGATCGTCGAGATTCGCGCTTCACCGGCGGGCATCGGCTGGCGGAGCGCGGAGGTTGACGCGAACGGCAACTTTGTCGAGGACCCCTCCGTCCGCTTCACCAAGATCGACGAGTGGACGTTCGTCACCCCGGCGGTCTTTGCCGGCCCGATCACACCCGCCGTCATTGCCAAGCCGGCGCAGGCGGTGCAACTGCTCGAGCAGTCGACCGAGTCGGTCCACTCCTACCTGACCTACCGCGAAATCGACCGGCCCGGCCCGCACCCGGCCGACTTCATCAACCTGGGCGATGGCGGCATGTTCGCGCCGATGACCGCAGAGGAACGCTACAAGGCGCTGCATCCCCTGGTCGCGGCGGCGAAAGCGGCCGCCCCGGCGAAGCCCAACCCCGCCAAGCTGGCCGCCTCCCTGACCGCGTCCGACGCGCTGCCGGAGATTCCGCAACAGCCCGGCGGCACCGATCCAAACGACGACCCACGACAGGTGAAATACTGGGTCACCATGAGCCTGCCCCATTTCTGGACCCCTCCGCCAACCGAGGCGCGCCTGAACGAGGTCTATCTTTACCGGCCCGATATTTATCAGGACGAGGATGGCATTGGCCGCCGGATCGCCTTTTGGCTGGACCCGGCCCTGCGCTCCTCCGAGGCGATCCACCTGGCGGACGTGCTTAAGCATCGCCCCAGCCCGGCGGCGCCAACGGCCTACTCGAGCGCCCCCGCCACCCCGGCCGCGCCGGCGACCGCCTTCCAGAGCCCGTTTGAAAGCCCGTTCCGCTCTGCTTCCGGCACCGAATCGACCAAGGCTTCCGCGCCCTCCCCGGCAGTGACCAACGCGGCCAACGGCCCCGCCCCCGACGGCCGCGCGGCCCAGCCGTAAACGCCGCCTGATCCAACCGCAAGGTCGGCCGGGAGTTTTCCGGCGAACGGGAGACGGGTCGGGAAACGCTTCCCGTTTCCACCTCTTCGTCCTACGTTCTTCGTTCCCTCGGTGACCTACTTTCGTTTTCACTGCATCTTCAACTTCCCCCTGCTCGTCGTGCTGATAGGGGCGGGCTGGAGCGAGCCTTGGTCCGCGGGTGTGATTCGCGCGATGATCGCGGTCACCCTTGCCGCGCTGGTCTTCACCACCCCGTGGGATAATCTTGCCGCGAAATGGGGCATCTGGGGCTTTCCGCGCGACAAGTACTCCCGCCGCCTCGGCTATCTTCCGGTGGAGGAATATCTCTTCTTCATCCTGCAAACCGTCGCGGTGATGCTGGGGATGCGCCTCTGTTTTCACCTCCGGCCCGACTGGCACCGGAGCGTCATGACGGCGATGACGCACGCGACCTGGCTGGGGCTTGCCGCTTCCGCGCTGATCTGGATCGTCCTGGGCCACCAGCTCGTCCGATGGCGAAGCCGGCGCGGGTCGCGCGTTCATTACCTGCTGCATCTCGCCTGGTTCCTGCCTGTCCTCTACCTGCAGTGGATCGTCGCGCCACGGCTGCTGGCCGCGCATCTGGGGCTGCTCGCGTTGGTCACCACGGCCTGCGGCCTCTACTATACGGCCGCCGATTACCTGGCGGTCCGCGCCGGTCTTTGGTTCTTTGACGAGAAGCAGATCACCGGCTGGAAACTCGCCGGCTTGCTGCCTTGGGAGGAGGCCGCTTTTTTCTTCCTCACGTCGCTGCTCGTCGCGCAAAGCTATTTGCTGTTGCTGCCGGTCTTTGAGCGGTAGGCGCAGACTCTTGCTGTCTCTGGCCCTCCCCGGGCCCACCTGACTTCGCGTTTGCATTCGGCGCTCGCGACTTCACTCTGTTCTCATGCAACGCGTCACCATTTTGGGTCTGGGCCTGATCGGCGGGGCATGGGCGAAGAACCTGCACGACGATGGGCTGAATGTCCGCGCCTGGAACCGCACGCCGAAAAGCGTGCCCTACTTCGAGGACGATCTCGCCAGCGCGGTGAACGACGCCGAGATGATCATCATCGTGGTGGCCGATCCCGCTGCGGTCGAATCGGTCCTCGACGTCATCGTGCCCGTGCTCAAGCCGGGCCAGCTCGTGGCGCAATCGAGCACCATCTCCACCGCGTGGACCGAGAAATTTGCCGCGCGCGTGCAGGAGACCGGCGCGCTTTTCCTCGAGGCGCCCTTCACCGGCAGCAAGCTGGCCGCCGAGGCGCGCAAGACCGTTTTCTATCTGGGCGGCGACGAAGCCGTGGCGGGAAAGGCGCGGCCGGTGCTGCAGAAGCTCGCCTCGTCGATCCTTCACATCGGACCCATCGGATCCGCCTCGTCGCTCAAGCTGGCCATGAACCTTAACATTGCCCTGGCTTGCGAGGCGCTGAGCGAGTCCCTCACCTTCGCGCGGCAAGCCGGCATCCCGGACGAGAAATTCTTCCAGGCGCTGCACCTTAACGTGGCTCGCTCCGGCTTCTCCGACCTGAAGGAGCCCAAGTTCCGGGGCGAGGACTATTCAGCGCAGTTTTCGCTCAAGCATATGGACAAGGACATGCGCCTCGTTTTGGAGAGCGCCGGGAACGCCAACCTGCCCTGCGTCAGGACGCTGAAGGGGCTCTACGAGCAGGCGCTCGCCCGCAAGATGGGCGACGAGGACTTCATCGGCGTCATTCGCCTGCTCGCCCCGGAGCCCAGCGGCAAATAAAATAGCGAATTCCTTGAACGAAACCCTGACCGCGGGGTCAGACTCTTTGTAAGTTTCATTCATTCTCCTCCTCAGACGGGCGGTTATCCTTGTGGGTAACCGCTCGTTTGCTTTCTAGCGGCAGGTGCTGAAAGCGCGGTGACGCCGCGGCGGCGCTTATTCGCCCCGGTAGACGCAGCGGGCGCGGGGCGTCTCGTGCAGCACCAGTTCGTAAAGGCCGGGCAACTGCGGCGCGAGTTTCGCCCAGAGCCATCCGCACATGCGCTCGATGGTCGGGTTTTCCAGGCCGGGGATGTCGTTGAGATAGGCGTGATCGAGCTGCTCGACGATGGGCCGCATCGCCTTGGAGATCACCGCATGATCGTAGAGAATGCCGCTGGTCTCGTCCACTTCCCCACGGACGGAAACGGTGAGCTTGAAGCTGTGGCCGTGCACCTGCCGGCACTTGTGGCCGGGCGGAAACGTCGGCAGCGATTGGGCCGATTCAAACTCGAAATCCTTGGAAAGGATGATCGTCATGGCGAGATTCTCGCCAGACCTGTCCATCTTGTCGAGGAGGGTCGAGGTTTTGCTCGCCTCTGCAAGCTGAACCTCTATTTTGATCTAAACAAAAAATTGTAGGCTTATGAACTATGTCCTGCTCGTAGTTATTTTGGCCGTGTGCGGAGGAGCCTATTACACCCACACGCAGGATCAGCAACAAATTGCCTCGCTTCAGGCACAGTTGGATCAGGCCGAGGCGGCGGCCAAGGCAGCGGCGGACACGGCGGCGAGCAATCCGGGACCAAGCGTCCCGGCCATCGTCAGCCCCGCGTTACATCCAGCCGCGAACGGCAACCCGGCTCCGAGTCCGCTGACTCATGACCTAGACAGCCCGCCGCCCACCCTCGTCAACACGCCGGTGCCTCTGCACACCGGGCCGCATGCCGTCGTCGTGGACAATCCGGATGCAACCCGCGCCGGCTCGGTCGACGCGGCGGCGGAGGCGGCGAGCGCGGCGGCGGAGTCGGACAATCTTGGCACCGTGACCACGCTGGACAATCACAGCTACGCTAACTGCCATGTGATCAAGATCGACCAGGATGGTGTCATCTTCAGCAACGACGCGGGCATCACCAAGATCGAGTACGCCATGATGCCGCCCAATCTGCAAAAGAAGTTCGGCTACACGCCCCAGGCCGCCGTGGCGCAGACCGAGGCGGAACTCCGGGCCGAACAGCAGCAGACCGCAGCTACGAACGCATCGCCCGCAGCTCCCTAGGCGCTTGGCCATCCCTGACACTGCGCTCAGGTTGAGCCCCGGAGCGCGGGTGCGAGGTTGCGCCTTCTCATGGAAGCGTCGCCGCCCGAATCAACGTTACCCCCCGGCGTCCTGCCTTCCAGCCGGCGTGCGTTCCTGCGTCGAGCGGCAGGTTGGGTGGGCGTCGTTGCCGTGGCGCGCCCGTGGATGGCGCATGGCTCTCCGGCTTCTACCCCGGCAACGACGGAGCCCGTGTCCCATCCGGGCGCATCAACCGTAACCTTCTCGGTCAACGGCACGCCGCGCACGGTTGAGCTGGAGACGCGCGTCACCCTGCTCGACGCGCTCCGCGATCATCTCGACTTGCCCGGAACGAAAAAGGGCTGCGATCACGGTACCTGTGGCGCGTGCACGGTCCATGTGGACGGGCAGCGCGTGCTCTCCTGCCTGACCCTGGCGGCGCGCGTTCAGGGGCGGAACGTCACAACCATCGAGGGGTTGGCGCAGGGCGGCACGCTGCATCCGGTGCAGGAGGCGTTCGTTGCCTGTGACGGATTTCAGTGCGGCTTCTGCACGCCCGGCCAGATCATGTCGGCCACCGCCTGCATCGCCGAGGGCCACACGCACGACGATGGTGAGATTCGCGAATGGATGTCGGGCAACCTGTGTCGCTGCGCGGCCTACCCCAACATTCTGGCGGCGGTCAAGCATGCCGCGGGGAAAGGCGCGGCGTGAAGAACTTTACCCTCACCGGGCCGACCGATGCGGCCTCCGCGACGCAAGCCGCCGCCCGTCCCGGCGCCAGCTTCATCGCCGGGGGCACCACTGTTCTCGATCTTTGGAAGCTGGGCGCCTATCGCTTCGACGATCTCGTCGATTTGGGCGCACTGCCCCTGAAGGGTATTGAGGCCTCGCCCGGCACGCTGAAGCTTGGCGCCCTGGAAACGATGAACGCCGTTGGCCTGCACCCGGACGTCCGGTCGCACTATCCCGTCGTCAGCCAGTCTCTCCTGCTCGCCGCCTCGCCCCAGATTCGCAACATGGGCACCATGGGCGGCAACCTCCTGCAGCGCCCGCGTAGCGTAACCTATCGCAATCCCGATCCCAGGCGGCAGGACGGGCCCAGCCGGTTCGATGCCATCTTTGGCGTCACGCCCTCCAGCCGCGCGCCGCATCCTTCCGATCTGGCCGTGGCGCTGATGGCGCTCGACGCTTCCGTGCGCGTTCAGAATACGGCGGGGTCGGAGCGCGTCATCAAGCTCTCGGATTTCTACAAGCTGCCCGATCCTGACCTGCGCTTTGACACACTGGGGCCCGGCGATCTGATCATGGCCATCGAGGTTGGCGTGCCGTTCGCCCGACGCTCCGCCTATATCAAGATTCGCGACCGTGCTTCCTACCAGTTTGCCGTCGTCTCAGCCGCCGTGGCGCTCGACCTGGATGGCGACACGATTCGCGAAGCCCGTCTGGCCGCGGGCGGAGTGGGAACGATTCCGTGGCGGTTGCTCCAGGTCGAGCAGGCGCTCAAGGGCAAACCTGCCACCCCGGAGTCCTTCGCGCAGGCGCTCTCCAGCTTGGGCGACGGCGCGGTGACGCATCCGTTCAACAGCTTCAAGGTTCCGCTTCTTCACCAGACCGCATTGCGTGCGTTCAATGCCGCGAGGGCCGTCGCATGAGTGATGCCAAGGTCATCGCGCCCAGGACGTTCATCGGCGCCTCCGTCAGCCGCGTGGATGGTCCGCTCAAGGTCACCGGCAAGGCCGACTACACGGCGGACTACAACTTCTCCAACCAGGCCTGGGCGTTCCAGGTGAAAAGCAGCATTGCCAAGGGCCACATTCGGGCCTTCGACCTGGCCGATGCAAAAAAGGCGCCGGGCGTGCTGGCGGATGGATCTGAGGTGGTTGCGCCGGGCACGCCG